>NZ_JAFL01000009.1:0-160716 GCF_019633685.1 Paracoccus sp. J56 | reverse complement strand
AAATAGCTGACCTGCCAGTTCATCCGGCTGGCGTCTGAAGTGTGCTTGTCAAGATCGTAACGAGTTTCTCGGCACGGCGGTGCCGATGGTTGTGGGGTAATGAAATGTATATCACGAAAGTGGATGACAATCTCCTCGTCAAGGATGGAGATAAGTGGAAGGTCAATGATAACTGGAAGGGAAACTATTCCGACATATCGCAAGGGTCGGAAGAGCTTGATCACATCTCGGCGAAAGGAACGAACGGCAACCCGTCGTCTACCGCCAAGAACGGGCAGGATGTAACTGTACATCTCCCGAATGGCGAGAAAATTACCGGGACTTACGTCGGCTCCGTGGAAACCATCCTGACCAGTCCTTCTCAGGTTGTGGATGTCCCGGGTCAGGGGCAGATCAGCATCTTTCACGGTAACATCAAAGGGCATTTGATCAAGGGTTCCGATGGGAATACCTACTTCGTCAGTGATACGGATCTGTCCAAATATGAGACTCCGATTGTTGGCGGTGGCTTTTCCATTAATGGAAAAACATACGCAGCGCATGGCCAGACGCCGGAAGAGTTCCAGAAAAAGCTTTACGATTTGCTGCGGCCAGATGCTGATAAGGCTGCAAACGACGCTTTCTTTAAGGCTTATAATGGGTATCCGAATACTATGACCCATGAGCAGAAAGTCGCGGCGGCTCTCAAGGCCAGGGACGAGGCTTTTGCGCCTTGGAAAAAATGGCTCGATAAACTGGAAAGACTGACTGAAGATTATATCAGGCCGTATGTTGACGACACGCAGTTCAAGGCCAAGGGTGGCAATGACCCGCTTCCGGTTGTGTGTTTTGTCCGCGGCACCTTGCTCATGACGGATCGTGGTGAGGTTGCGGTTGAGGATCTTTGTGTCGGGGATCTTGTGCTGACGCGGGACCACGGGCTTCAGCCTGTGCGCTGGATCGGCTCGCGCCAGCTCTGGGCGCATGAGCTTGAAACGATGCCGAACCTGCGTCCGGTCCGCATCAGGGCCGGCGCGATGGGGCCGGGGGTGCCTGCCAGCGATCTGATGGTCTCGCCGCAGCATCGGGTGCTGGTGCGCTCGAAGGTCGCGCAGAAGATGTTCGGCGCGATGGAGGTTCTGGTCGCGGCCAAGCAGCTTGTGCTGCTGGACGGGATCGACATCGCCGACGACGTGCAGGAGGTCGAGTATTTCCACATCCTCTTCGACCGGCACGAGGTGGTGATCTCGAACGGGGCCGAGACCGAGTCGCTTTATACCGGCCCGCAGGCGCTGAAATCCGTCGGCGACGAGGCGGTGCAGGAGATCTGCGCGCTTTTCCCCGAGCTTGCGGATCCGTCCCATGTGCCGCAGCCGGCGCGGTTTCTGCCCTCGGGCCGTCAGGCGCGCAAGATGGGGGTGCGGCATCTGCAGAACAGCCGCCCGCTTGTCGAGCATGATCCCGTCGGGCGCGCCCTTCACTAAGGGCCGGGGGATGTTGACGGGGATCACGCCCGTGGGCCGTGTCCCGGCACATGCGGCAGGCTGACCGATCTGCGCGCCGGGGCCCTGTCTGCCCGGCCGCAGGCCCGATGCGGCCTTGTGCCGGATGATTGGCATGCGTGGTGCACGGTCTTCACATCCGGCCCGGGGTCGCATGATGCGCCGTAAAGGTCTCTCCCGTGTCGGATGAACCGTCGCACGTACCCGCAATCCGACTGGCAGGCGGGCGCCGGCATCTGCTCGGCCCGAATGCGCAATGGGGTGCTTTGGTGGGGAGGTATCTGATGAATTCCGACAGTCATCGGTCCTGGTACGAGGCCGGGTTCGCAGACGGGCAGCAGGCGGTCCTGAAGGTTGTCTCGGAGCTTCTCTCGACAACGGCAGAGATGGTGCCCGAGGGCGAAACCCGCCGCATCGTTTCCAGCCTGGGTGCGATGATTGCCCTGATGGCGCCGCAGACGGCTGAGACCCGCGATCCGACCGGCCGGAATACCGGTTTGTGATGACCGTCCCGCCCCGTGTCGGGCGGGGCGGAAGTAACGGCGGGCCCGGGAGTTCCGCGCCCTGTCTTGTGTAATGGTAGCAGAAGGTAACCAGAGATGAACAAATTCCTGCCGGTCCTGGCGCTGGGGCTGCTTGCGGCCTGTTCGATCGACCCCAAGGATTATGAAACGGCGCCGGTGACGGTCCAGACGGCCTCGGGCCCGGTCACCTGCCAGCTTTACACCAGATCGCTCGTCACCTGGGACCGCTCGATTGATCGCCCGGCGAATATGACGGTGGCTGCCGCGGATCAGATCTGCCTCAGTGAGGGGCAGCGTCAGAAGGCCGCGGGCACCAGTCCCGCCGGCGCCTCTGAACCCGATTTGTCCTTGTGAAGCCGCGCTTCGTAAGCCCCGGCCGCGGCCGGGGGTCGATCAGGATCGGAGATCAGAAGATGTTGGATGATACGCGCTCTCCTTTTACGCAGAACCTGATCTGGACCGGAGAGCTTCAGATGATCAGCGCCTCGGGCGAGCTCTTCAACCATGTTGATGCGGGGCTGCCGATGTGGGCGGGCAGTGGTGACCGGAGTGTCCGGATCAGCACCTCATTTGTCGCGCCTTTCGGTGCGGTTCCATGCGTGAACCTGGGGCTGAGCGGGCTTGATGCGGCGCATGACCAGAACCTGCGCTTCCGGCTCGAGGCGGTGGAGGTGACACGCTCTGGTTTTGTGGTCGAGTTTGTGACCTGGGGCGACACGCATATCGCGCGGGCCTCGGTGACCTGGCAGGCAATCGGCCCCTCAACAGGCAGCCACGATGCCGTCCAGAGTAACTGAGCCTCCCTTCGACACAGAAGGTCCCCAAAAGGGGGGAACCTAACTACAGGAAAACTCAGGGGTAAGGGTGTATCCGGCCCCGTTCGTGCCGATCAATTTGGGGCGGCGGGGATACCATAGCCGTTTTGTCGAAACGAAAGACAGCCCCGTTCCGATCACACAGCGATCTGGGAGCGGGGTTCAGTTGTTTCGGGCAACGCCGAGGGTCAGCGTGCCCCCCGGTGCTGGTGCTGAAAGCGTGGCGGCCGTATGGTGGTCATATCCCGTTGGCGAGGCGCTGGATGATGCCGGTCAGCAGTGCCGTCTGCCTGCCGGTCATATCTGCATAGATAAACTCGTTGCGGGCATGGGCACCGTCGCCGACCGCGCCGAGACCGCAGAGAACCGGACGGCCCAGTCCAGCGACAAAGTTTGCGTCGCTCGCACCGCCCACAGCGACATTTTGCAAAGCAAAGCCCAGTTCGCTTGCAACCTGCCGCGCATGTTCGAGCAAGGGCAGCGAAGCTTTGGTCAGCTCCATTGGCGGGCGGTTCCAGTTATGCCTGACCTCGATCTTGACCCGGGGGTCCGAGACCGTGACTGCGTCGAAGGCGGTATCGATGCGGGCCTGCTCGTCCAAAGACCTCACCCGGATGTCAAACTGAACCGCACAGCGGCCAGCGACGACATTGCTGCCGGTACCGCCTTCGACCAGTCCGGCGTTGATCGTTGTGCCCTTTGCGGGATCGGCAGCGGCGATGATGGCGGTGATGAATTCGGCCATGGCGTGGATCGCGCTGGCCCCGGCTGCCGGGTTCAGACCGGCATGCGATTCAACCCCGGTTGCGACGACCTTGAACAGGCCAACGCCCTTGCGTTCGGTCTTGACCGCACCGTGGTGGCTGGGTTCCAGTACCAGCGTTGCATCAAGTGGTGCCGTAACGCTTTCAATCACCTTGCGTGATGCGAGCGAGCCTATCTCTTCGTCGCCGTTGAAAAGGAAGGTGACGGTCGGGACCTGCAGACCGCTTTCGCGCGCCAGCCGCAGCGCCCAGATACCCTGCACGACCCCGGTTTTCATGTCGAGAATCCCGGGACCGCTAAGGCGCAGCCGCCCGGTGTCGTCCTGCGATGACCGCTCACCCCAGGCGGCAAGCGTGCCCCGGGGCCAGACCGTGTCGTAATGCCCGATGATGGCGATATGACCGGTTCCGCTGCCCGGATAGGTCAGGGTGACGATATCGCCCTGTTCCCCTCCGGGATAACGCTGCATCTCGGCGGGTTTGCCAAGGCGTCGCTCTGTCAGATCAATCAGCAGCGACAGGCAGGCATCCAACCCCTGACGGTCGTAGCTGTGGCTTTCGCATTCGACCAGCTCGATGATATCGGCTGTGATCTGTTGGACGGTTTCCGCTGACGGAAAGGGTGTTGAAACGTTCATTGCGCGCTCTCAGGATCAATAGCCGGGGCCAAAGGGGAAGCCGGTGAAATACCAGGCCATGAAAAAGGCCATCCAGACGATCCAGACCACGATGGCGATCGGGATGGTGAACGAGGCAAGTGTCCCGATCCCCGCGCTTTTGCGGTATTGCTGCATAAAGCCAAGCGCCATGACGAAATACGGGCTCATCGGGGTGACGCTGTTGGTGACGGAATCCGCGATCCGGTAAACGGCCTGCGTCGTCTCAGGCGGGATGTTCAGCAGCATCAGCATCGGCACGAAGACCGGAGCGGCCAGCGCCCAAAGCGCAGATCCGCTGGTGATGACAAAGTTCATGAAGGTAATCAGGATCGCAATCCCAAGCAGGATTGCCCAGCCCGGCACGTTCATCTTTGCCAGCCATTCGGCGCTGGTGATCGCCATGACCTCGCCGATCTTGGTCCATTTGAAATAGGCAAGGAACTGCGCGATTGCAAAGAACAGCACAAGGATCGGGGCGAGTGAACGTACGCCATCAATCATTGCGTCGATGATGTCGTGGCTTTTGGCAAAGCTGCCGCTGACAAAGCCGTAGACCAGGCCAATAGTGGTAAAGAACAGGCAAAGAATGAACGCCATGCCGCTGAACACGACCGAGTTCACGATACCTCCGCCTTCACCACGCAGGGGCGAGTTGGCAGGCACCAAGGCAAGAACGATCACCGCCGCGAACACCAGCGCGGCAAGGCCGGTCAGGCGCATTGCGCGGCGGGCAGCGGGCGTAGTCTCAAGCGTGGCAAGCTTGGCGGGGTTGGTCAGGTCAACATCGTCATCCACTTGCAGGTCAGGACGACGGACCAGCACTTTTTCAGTCACTACCGTGATTGCCAGCGCGATCAGGAACGAAGAGGCGAGGCCGAAGTAATAGTTAGTAACCGGAGTCACGACATAGGCCGGGTCGATGGTATGGGCAGCCGCCGTGGTCAGTCCTGACAGCAGCACATCCGTCGTGGTCAGCGAGGGCGAGGCGTCATAGCCTGCGGCAATCGACACATAGGCAACCACGATCCCGATCAGTGGGCTGCGCCCTGCTGCCAGAAAGACCATCGCGCCCAGCGGGATCAGCGTCACATAAGCGGCGTCGCCCGCGACGTGACCGACCATGCCCGCCATCGACAGTGCAAATGTCAGGTATTTGGCCGGAACACGGGTCACCATCCCCCGCAGCAGCGCGTCGATCAGGCCAGATTTCTGTGCCACAGCAATACCGAGCAGCACGGTGATGATCGTGGCCATGGGCGGAAAAGTGGCAAAGTTCTTGACTGCCGTGCCCAACACCATCTGCAGCCCCTCGGCGGTGAACATGCTCAGCACGGTCACTTCTTCGCCGGTTGCGGGGTTGGTGGTGCTGGCACCGGCCAGAAGGGCGCTGATCCCCGCCAGAAGGATCGAGAGGATCCAGAACAGCCAGAACGGATTTGGCAGCAGGTTGCCGACTTTTTCGACGATGGCAAAAAAGCGGAATGCGCGCTGCAGCCCTTTTGATGCGGACGGTTCCGCAAACGTTTCATTGGTCATGGTAACCTACCCAAATGCGACCGGCGTTATGGCACAGGGGGAAACGCTGCCGCGCGGTCCCATGCCGGGAGGAGTGATTGTGTAATGGGTGTTGGTATTTAGTCCCCAGCCGTGCAACAAGCAGCATTAAGTTCACGGATCATTGCTTTAAACGCAAAGCGGAATGCAGCATATCGCCCTTCGTTATTTTCAGGAGGTGGCCGAGACCGGCTCGATCACCAAAGCGGCCACACGGCTGAACGTCTCAGCATCGGCTGTCAGCCGCCAGATCATCAAGCTGGAGGAAAACCTCAGCGCCACGCTGTTTGAGCGTCATCCACGCGGTATGGTGCTGAGCCAGGCGGGCCAGCAACTGGCACGCCATGTCAGCCGCATCGCTCTGGAAACCGAAATGGCGCTGACCGAGATCCGGAATTTTCAGGCCGCGGATCATGGGCATATCAGGCTGGCAAGCTACGAAGGTTACGCGATCGAAACGCTATCCCAGGCGGTGGCGCGTTTCCGCGAAAAGCATCCCAAAGTCACGGTTCATGCCTGGGTCGGGAATTCCGAGGATATCTGTGCCCGGGTGCTGGCAGGCAAGGCCGATATCGGGATCACTTATAGCCACAGCTCGCCTCCGGGGTTGACGATCCAGCTTGTCGAGGTGCGGCCGATCTATGCGCTGATCCCGCGCGACAACCCGCTGGCACGCCGGGCATCGGTGTCGCTGGAAGATCTGCGTGGACAGGACTTTGCCTTTCCCGACAACAGCCGCAGTCAGCGCAAGCTGATCGAGACCGCTCTGGCGGCGCGGGGGTTCAATCTGAACCGCGTCTTTTCGACCAATTCGATGGCCATGCTGAAAACCGTTTCCTGCATGACTGGCTGCGTCATGTTTTCGACCTCGGTTCGTGGGCAGATGCATGGCATCACCCAGACCCATGCCGAGGTCGCGGTCGAGGATGAGGTATTTTCGGGCAGCGTGCTGCAGGTCGTGACCATGGCGGGACGCCAGTTGCCGCAGCCGGTGCGCAACTTTCTTGCCAGCGCTTTCGGGATCGCCGAGCCGCTGGCCTGAGTGGATGCGTGCAGGACGGAAAGGGCAGGGGGCATGGCCTATTCAAGATGGGCTGCCGACCGGGCTAACCTGGGCTTTTCTCGTCTAGCTGATGCACCATGATCAGTTCGTCCACCTTATGTCCGTCCTCAATCGTTGCTGCAGGTATTCTGCCGACCGTTTCAAAGCCGTGCCGTTCGTAAAAGCGAATGGCCCTGGCGTTGCTGTGGTTGACGTTTAGTTCAAGCTGGCGCACCCCGATCTGTCTGGCGAAATCTGTGACCACCTGCAGCAAATGCCTTGCGAGGCCAGAGCCGCGTTCGCTTTCCCGCATGTAAACCATGATGATAGTTGCGCGGTGAGAACGCTTTTCCCCAAGCTGGGGCAATAGCCCCATAATTCCCACCGGCTCTTGCCCTTTCAGCGTGACAAAGACATGGCACTTCATCCGGCTCTGCCATTCCTCGTCGGACAAAGACGACCAGTCTGCGAATGTGTTGGCGAAGGCCGAGGGGGCCATCTTTAGCGACTCGAGCCTGATCTTTTTAAAGATCGGCAGATCTTCGGCTTTCAGCTCTATGACCCGCACATCGTCCATGGGTTTTCTCCTGTCTCGCGCCTGACAACCTCGACAGTGACGCCCAACATCGCAAGGAGGTAATGACGGTCTGTGACCTTGTACGCGCGCCTCAATGATCTGCGAGGCACGGCCGTCACGTTGTTGGCCAAGGCTGGCGCGAGATGCCTCAGATCGCGTCGATCACCGGGCACACGCTGCAATCGGCTACCCGTATTCTTGAGAAGTACATGGTGATGACGCCTGCGCTTTCGAGGGCCGCGATTCAGGCTTTCGAGATCAGCCCGGCCACCGCCTTTGCAAACCGGCCCCGGGAAAGGGGCAGAGCAGTGAAAAGACGCAATAATGTCTGGATATTAAATGGCGGACCCGGAGCGATTCGAACGCCCGACCCCCAGATTCGTAGTCTGGTGCTCTATCCAGCTGAGCTACGGGTCCGCTGTGAGGCGGTGATTTAGAGACAGTGCCGGGGGGGTGCAAGGGCAAAAATGACCGTTTGAAGAAATTTTCGTCTCGACTCTGTTTAACCTTAGGTTGTGGCTGCCTCTTCCTGTGGGGAAATGCCTGCAAGTTCGCGCGGCAGGTGCAGGATGAACTGGGTCCCGTCCTCATCGCTGCGCAAAAGTTCCAGCCGGCCGCCGTGGTTGCGCACCAGATCTGCCGCGATGGCGAGGCCAAGCCCGGTGCCGCCTTTGCGCGAGCCCCCAGAGAACGGTTGGAACAGGAAATCCCGCGCTTTTTTCGGCAGTCCGGGGCCGGTATCGCCGATTCGTATCCACCATTCCGATTCGTCCTCGCCCGCGCCAATCTCGATTGTGCCGGGCTGGCGCGTCGCTTCGATCGCCTGACGGGCGTTGCGTACGAGGTTCGACAGCACCCGGAAAAGCTGATCGCGGTCGGCACGGACCGTCAGGCTGGGGGGGATATCGGTCAGAAATTCGATCGGCTCGGCCCCGTCCTGACGGTCCGAGGACATGGATTCGCCCTCGGTCACCTCGGTTGCCAGCGCAAGCAGGTTGAAACGCGACAGGGAAGGGGCCGGCTCTTCGGCCTTGCCAAAAGCCAGCGTGGTTTCGCACAGGTTCACCGCCCGGCTGATCGAGTTCACCAGTTTGGGTGCCGCGCGCCGAACCGCAGGGTCGGCGCTGGTCTCTAGCCGGTCGGCAAAGATCTGCGCTGTCGTCAGGATGTTGCGCAGATCGTGGCTGATCCGCGCCACTGCCTGACCCAGCTGTGCCAGCCGGTCCTTTTGCTTCAGCGAGGAGGTCACCGTGCGCTGCATGGCTGCAAGCGCCGTCTCGGCCTCGTTCAGTTCGGCCAGGCGAGCGTTCGGCGTGATGATGGCGCGGGCATCCTCAGGTGAGGCTGCATAGGCGGTCATGTGGCTGATGACGCGTCGGATCGGAACCAGCAGCAGTCTTTGCGCAGCGAGGTTCAGAAAGACCGCGGTAAGGATCGAGAAAGCGGCTGAGATCACGAGCATCCGCAGCCCGTAGTCAATCATCCCGGTGCGCAGCCTTTGGGTGTCGGTTGTGATTTCGATAAGCTGTCCGGCTTGGTTCACCGGCGCGCCGATCACCCGGATCACCTGATTGCGCGGATCAGCGATCTGGGCAATCGCATCGCGGACCGAGGTCCACAGAGGCTGATCCCGCAGGTCATAGGTGGCCGAGATGGGGCCGGGAATCGGCGAAGACAGCACAAGCTGACGCACATCGTTCCGCCTGAGGACGACGTTAAAGACCCCCGCATTCTCAAGCAGTTCTGATTCCAGATCTGTGGCCAGCGACTCATCCGTCGCAAGCAGCGCAAGACTTGCGATCTGCGCGCGTTCCAGCCGCGATTCCAGAAAATCCAGCCGGTAATTGGCAATTGAGGGGAGCAGGATCAGCAACTCGGCCAAAAGCACGAAAATGCCCGTGATCAGCGCGAACCGGCCTGATAAGGTATTCAGGGACATGATGAGCTTTGTTATTCCCCTCGTCTCGCCGCTGCTTCACATAGTGATTGGCTTTGTGCAGTTCAAACCTGCGTGACACGGTCCCGGTTCCCCACTGTTCGTGTCTATACCGGAAACCTTGCGATATCGTTGCTTCGGCGGTTGACTTGGACGGCGGGGGCGACTATCCAGCGGGCCTCGAATGACCGGCGCGTCTTGCGTGGGCCGATAGCCCATACCCTGGCCCGCCATGACCCGGAGTTGAAAGATGTCGAAACGCACCTACCAGCCGTCGAACCTGGTTCGCGCCCGCCGCCACGGTTTCCGCGCGCGCATGGCGACCAAAGGCGGCCGCCGCGTGATCAACGCCCGCCGCGCCAAGGGCCGCAAAGTTCTCAGCGCCTGAGTTCCTGCGTTGCAGGGCGTGGGCTATCCGTGACGGACAGTGCCACAGAAGCTGCCGCCGCTGACCGGACCGTTGCTGATGCGACACCGGACAGGGCGGCTTCCGTCATTTCAGGCCTCAGGCTTGAAACCCTGCGCAAGCGGGCCGATTTTCTGCGCGTTGCCTCTGGCCGGCGGCAGGGGGTGTCAGGCTTTCTGCTGCAAGCACGCCCCCGCGACGGGGAAGAGGCGGGGCAGCTGATCCGGGTCGGCTTCACCTGCTCGAAAAAGCTCGGCAATGCGGTGATGCGCAACCGCGCGAAGCGTCGGCTGCGCGCCCTGGCACGAGAGATCCTGCCCACAGCCGCCAGGCCCGGCTGGGACTATGTGCTGGTCGGGCGTCCTAAAGCGACTGTCGAGCGCGGCTTTGCCGATCTGCGTCAGGATCTGCTTCATGCGCTCGATCGCATTCACGGCAAACGCGGATGAGCCCGCTTGCCCATGTTCTGGCTTTGCCGGTGCGGGCATATCGCCTTGTTGCCAGCCCGTGGGTCGGCCACGGATGCCGCTTTCAACCGACCTGCTCGGCCTATGCGCTTGAGGCGCTTGAGCGGCACGGTGCCTTTCGCGGCGGATGGCTGGCGGCGCGGCGCATCTGTCGCTGTCACCCTTGGGGCGGGCATGGCTATGACCCGGTTCCGGGGAATGAGGCCGATCCGTCGCGGGACTGACGTCGCGGCACAGACATGTTAATCAGGGCGCAGAGGCGCGACGGGGATCTACAGATGCGTGACGAGATCAACGAATCCGAGGATTTCGAGGCGGGTGAGGAGATCCACCCGCTGTTTTACGGCGCGCCCACCTCGACCGGGTTTCGCAAGCTACGCAAACGTCTGGTGCGCGAGACACGCGCCGCGATCGAGACCTACGACATGATCCGTCCGGGCGACCGCTGGCTGGTCTGCCTTTCGGGCGGCAAGGACAGCTATACACTGCTCGCCGTTTTGCACGAGCTGAAATGGCGCGGGCTTTTGCCGGTGGATCTGCTGGCCTGCAATCTGGATCAGGGACAACCGGGGTTTCCGGCAACAGTCCTGCCCGAATTTCTGACCGAGCGCGGCGTTGCGCATCGGATCGAATATCAGGACACCTATTCCATCGTTAAGGAAAAGGTCCCCGAAGGACGCACCTATTGCAGCCTGTGCTCGCGCCTGCGTCGGGGAAACCTGTATCGAATCGCTCGTGAAGAGGGCTGTCAGGCCGTGGTTCTGGGTCATCATCGCGATGACATTCTGGAAACCTTCTTTATGAATTTGTTCCACGGTGGTCGGCTTGCATCGATGCCACCGAAGCTGTTGAACGAAGAGGGCGATCTTAACGTGCTGCGCCCTCTTGCCTTCGTGGCTGAGGCTGATTGCGCGCGCTTTGCCTCGGCTATGAACTATCCGGTGATTCCCTGTGATCTTTGCGGCAGTCAGGAAGGGCTGCAGCGCATGCAGGTCAAAAAACTGCTGGACGAATGGGAATCGCGCAGCCCCGGCCGCCGTCAGGTCATGTTCCGGGCGCTGATGAATGTGCGTCCCTCGCATCTGCCGGATCCAAAGCTGTTCGATTTCAGTGCCCTGATGCCAGATAGCGCGCATTCTAATGAAAAAGACGTGCCGATCCTGCGCGAACATTAACTGAACGAAAAGCAATCCGAGGCAGGCTGCGAATCTGAAACAGGATTCGGGTCTGGGCATGGGGTACGGAATTGCGGCGGCCACTGAATGGCCGACATGGCCTGTCTGGGGACAGGCGAGCGGGCAGGGCGTGCAGCGCTTTGCGCTGGTGCTGCGGGTAACAAATCCGGAGTATCTGCCGGGCGGCGTTGGCTCCGCGCTGTCCCGGCAGATACGTGACCAACTCAGGTCGCGTCTGGTTGCTGAGCTGGGACTGTCGCTGCATTCCAGCTGTGACGACGGGGACGAAATCTGCGGACTTGTCGCTGATCCCGGGCCGCAGGCGGGGCGGGGGCTTCTTTTGCGGCTCAGGGCGATTTGCAGCGAAAGAATCTACCTGCCGGGGGTGTCTTTATACCCGATGGTGCAGGGGGTGATTGTTGCCGATCCCTTTGGTTGCCATGAAAGCACGGCTCTTTACGCCCATGGCCGGGTCGTTCTGGATGGGTCAAGCCCTCACACACTTTCAAGTCATATCCGTCTCGTCGATATGGAGGGGCAAGAGGGGCGAGCATATCCCGTCCTTGCAGGCGATGATCAGATCAGCCTGCAATTCCAGCCGCAAATCTGCTGCACCACAGGAAGCGTTCTGGCACTGAAGGTCCTGCCCCGTATTCACCTTGTTCGAGAGGTGGGACAAGGCCGTAACCTGACTGGCATATTGCCTCGTCTTGATGACAACCGGCAGCTGCGGATCACGACGGCCCTGCTGCGCGAGGCTTGCGCGAGTCTGAGAGGCTGGGACCGGATGGGCCGCTATGTTCCCTGCCTGTCACTGGCCCTTCCGGATCGCATTCTGGCCAGCCCCTCTGTCGTTGAGGTTATTCTGGCACAGCTTGAGCGGCATGATCTTTCTCCCCACCGGCTTGAGATCGAAGTGATTGAACCGGTTGGCAAAGGTGCCACGCAAGCCGTGGTTGCCGCTAACTTGCAAGAATTGCGCAGGGCGGGCTGTCAGCTTGGTTTAGGTGAATTCGGCACCGGCATGACGCGTCCTGATAACCTGCGCCATCATGGTTTTCATCGTGTGCGTGTCGGCAGATCTTTTGTTGCCGGTTGTGATCATCGGGGAGATCAGCAACGGACACTATTGGCGATTACAGCACTTGCTCGTCACCTTGGATTGCAAGTCATCGCCGATGGGGTCTCTACCCGAGATGAGCGGTCCTTCCTTAGCCAAATTGGCGTTGATGGGGTTCAAGGGCCGGCGGTGTTTCTGCCATTATCTGCGGAAGAAGTTGATGATCTTCTGCTCCACCGGGGCTTCGCTGCTTGCTTCTCACCCAAAGTATGGGGAAGGGCGTGAAACCATCGGTCTTGGCAAAGGCATTTTCAGACAAGGACACATCTCGTGCCGCGATGGACAAGAATAGGGGGGCAGACAGGGGAATCGCTCTGCAGGGCGGGCAAATTCCCTTGACCTTTGGCGGTCGCTTCTGTTGAAGCACCCCGAACCCTCAGGCAGGGTGACGACGAAGGGCTGGTCCGGAATGCAAGACAATAACCGCAACCTAATCCTGGCGATGGTGCTTTCTGCTCTCGTCATGCTCGTCTGGTCGATTTTCTTCGCGCCCGAGCCGGTGCCCCCTGCACAGGACACCGCGATTAACGCGCAAGGGACGACTGCGCCGGAAAATGGCGCCCCCGCAACGCCGGGTGCGGCCCCGCAGGGCGCAACGCCAGCCCCTGCGGCTGTGGGTGCTGCGACCAATGACCCTTCGGTCACAGCTGGGCGTGTGACGATCAAATCTCCGGTCCTGTCGGGCACGATTTCGCTGGCTGGCGGTCGCATCGATGATCTGGAACTGACCGGCTATCGCGAGACGCTGGACCCGAATTCGCCTTTCGTGCGCCTGCTTTCGCCGACGACGCGTCCCGCCCAGCAGGCCGAAGGTACTGCTGTCGCGCCGGGTGGTGACAGCCTGCCTGTAGTGCAAAAGCCCTATTATGCCGTCTATGGCTGGGTACCGGGTGCTGGCACCGATCCTGCGCTGGTTCCCGGGCCTGCTACGGTATGGGAGGTCGAATCCGGCTCGACCCTCGCCCCCGGCCAGCCGGTCACGCTGCGCTGGGACAATGGCGCGGGCCAGATTTTCCGCCGCACCTATGAGCTGGACGACAAATTCCTGTTCACAGTCACTCAGGCAGTCGAAAACACCGGGGCTGCGCCGTTCTCGGCTGCGCCCTATGGCATCCTTGCCCGGCAGGGCCAGCCCGACACCCAGAATTTCTTTGTGCTGCACGAAGGCGCTGTCGGAATGACCGACGGCAAGCTGCTGGAAGAGAAGTACAAGGATATCGCCAAGCTTGATCCGCAGCCGGGCGAAGGCCCTGCCCAGCTGATCGAGGTGAAAGAGAACGGCTGGATCGGCTTTACCGATAAATATTGGATGACCACTCTGGCGCCTGCGCCGGGTCAGGGCTTTACCGCAGCGGTGAAATATGTCCCCGGCGCCGATATTTATCAGACCGAGGCGCGGATGCCGATGCAGACCGTCGCCCCGGGTGCCAGCGTGACCACCTCAAGTTATCTTTTTGCTGGCGCGAAGGTGTGGGAAGTCATCAGCGGCTATGAAGCGAACCCCGGCATCGACGGTTTCGTCGATTCCATCGACTGGGGCTGGTTCTATTTCCTGACCAAGCCGATCTTCCGTCTGCTGCATTGGCTGCACGGTATGATCGGCAACATGGGCTGGTCGATCATCGCGCTGACCTTTGTGCTCAAGCTGCTCGTCTTCCCGCTGGCGCGAAAATCCTACATCTCGATGGCGAAGATGAAGGAGCTGCAGCCGCAGATGGAGGCGATCAAAGAGCGCACGGGTGACGACCGGATGAAGTTCCAGAAAGAGGTGATGGAGCTCTACAAGCGCGAAAAGGTGAACCCCGCGGCGGGGTGCTTGCCGGTGCTGTTGCAGATCCCGATCTTCTTTGCGCTCTATAAAGTGATCTTCGTGACGATCGAACTGCGTCATGCGCCTTGGATCGGCTGGATCCGTGACCTTGCGGCACCGGACCCGTCAAGCCTGTGGAACCTGTTCGGGTTGCTGCCTTGGGCGGCGCCGGGTCAGGGCAGCTTCCTGCACAGCTTTACCCTGCCGGTGCTTGCGATCCTGCTTGGTATCTCGATGTGGATGCAGCAAAAGCTGAACCCGGCACCCGCTGATCCGGCGCAGAAGATGATCTTTGCCTGGATGCCGTGGATTTTCATGCTGATGCTGGGGGGCTTTGCCTCGGGGCTGGTGCTGTACTGGATCACCAACAACACCATCACCATCATTCAGCAGTACACGATCATGAGCATGCATGGTCATCGGCCCGATCTCTTTGGCAACATTCGCGCCAGTTTGCCCTCGCGTTCGAACGGCAATGGCAAGTCTGATGCCAAAGGCGGAGATAAGGGCCACAAATGACTGCGCGCATCGCCCGGATCCGTCGGCATCCGATCAAGTCGATCGGTGGTGAGGACCTTGGCCGCGTCCGTCTGGATGCGGCTCGCCGCCTGCCGGGCGATCGTATCTGGGCTCTGCTGAACGAAGGCGGAGAGCGTCACGCTGGTCCGGTTCCCGCGCGGTGGCTGCCTAAATCCTGTTTCCTGCGCGGCGCGGCAGCCGCTGGGCTGCAGGCCATTCAAGGCGGCTGGGGTGAGGGCGCAGATACCGGCCCAATCCGCCTGACCCACCCCGAACTTGGTGAACTGGTCTTTGACCCCGAGACCGAGGGGGGGCGGCTGGTTGAATGGGTGCGACCGCTCTGGCCAGAGGATCGACCAGCACCAACCCGTCTGGTTCGCGGGCCGACCGGCTGGACTGACGCAAACCAGCCGTGGATATCGATTCTGTCCCTGTCGAGCCTTGCCGATCTTGAGGCGCGGCTGGAAATGCCTCTGGGTATCGAGCGCTGGCGCGGCAATATCTGGCTTGAGGGGCTTGAGCCCTACCGCGAACGCGATCTGATTGGTCAGGTTCTGACGATTGGCGGGGTCGAGTTGCGCGTGACCGAAACAATCGGTCGCTGTCCGGCAACCAGTGCCGATCCGAACACCGGCCGTATTGATATCGACATGCCTGCTGCGCTGGACGCACAGTTCGGCCATCGCGATTTTGGCATTTATGCCGAGGTGGTAACCGGCGGCGAGATCGCCCTAGGAGACGAGTTCGGCATATGAAGGTCAGCTTTTCCCTGGCTCCCGAGCCTGATCCTGCAGAGGCTGAAGCGGCGCGCCAGCTTTTCGCTGGTCCGGTCGATTTCCTCAAAGGTGTGGTGGCGATGGACGGGTTGCCGGCCGCCGACCGGCCCGAGGTCTGCTTTGCGGGTCGTTCAAATGTTGGAAAATCCAGTCTGATTAATGCGCTAACCGGGCGTAAGGGTCTGGCCCGGGCCTCGAACACTCCGGGGCGCACACAAGAGATCAACTATTTCAAGCTGGGCGATCGCGCCTATCTTGTCGACCTGCCGGGCTATGGTTTTGCCAAGGCCCCGGTCGCGGTCGTGGCGAAATGGCAGGCGCTTCTGAAAAGCTACCTTTCGGGGCGACCGACCCTGCGGCGCGCCTTTGCGCTGATCGATTCCCGTCATGGGGTCAAGGACGTGGACCATCAGATCATGCAGCTGCTGGATCGTGCGGCAGTGCCTTTTCAGGTCGTGCTGACCAAGGCTGACAAGATCACTGCCCAGCAGCTTGCCGCCACCATCGAACAGGTGCAGGAGGCGCTGCAGAAACACCCTGCCGCATTCCCGCAACTGGTGGTGACCAGCTCTGACAAGGGGCTGGGGATCGTGACCTTGCGCACCATCATCGCCGGCCTTGACTGAGCCGGTCTGGACTGACGGCCGCGTGCGTCCTAGGGTCGGCGCGACGAACAGGGGCCCCTGATGAGAAAGCAGAACATGAACCGGAACTGGATCGCCACCGCCCGTACCCTCTCGGAAGCATTGCCCTATATGCAGCGCTATTCGGGCGCGGTCGTGGTCGTGAAATTCGGTGGTAATGCCATGGGCGACGATGCGGCCATGGCCGAATTTGCCCGCGATATCGTGCTGATGAAGCAGGTCGGTATTCATCCGGTGGTCTGTCATGGCGGTGGCCCGATGATCAACGAACTGCTGGGCAAGCTGGGCATCGAAAGCAGTTTTGTGCGCGGTAAGCGCGTCACCACCCGCGAGACGGTCGAGGTGGTGGAAATGGTTCTCTCGGGTCTTGTCAACAAGCGGATCGTGCAGGCAATCAACGACGCCGGCGGTCGCGCGGTCGGCATCTCGGGCAAAGACGATGACCTGATGGTTTGCGAGCCGGACGATCCCGAACTGGGCTTTGTCGGCCGCCCGGTCGAGATGAACGTCCAGATTATCCGCGACCTTTATAACGCCGGTCTGATCCCGGTCATTGCGCCTGTGGCGACGGGGATGGAGGATAACGAAACCTTCAACGTCAATGGCGATACCGCCGCGGGTGCGATTGCAGGTGCGCTGCAGGCTGATCGCCTGTTGCTTCTGACGGATGTGTCGGGGGTCAAGGACGCTTCGGGCGAGGTGGTGACGCAGCTGCACCCCGATCAGGTGCGCTCGATGATCGCTGATGGGACCATCGCCGGTGGCATGATCCCCAAGACCGAAACGGCGCTGAAGGCGCTGGAAGAGGGCGTGCGTGCCGTGGTCATTCTTGACGGTAGGGTGCCGAACGCCTGTCTGCTAGAGCTGTTCACTGAACACGGCGCAGGCTCTCTCATTCGTTCGACCGAACCGCGGATCAAGCCGCACGGTCTGCGTCAGGGCGCCAGCAGCCTCTAGCGGCAGCGTCGCAGCGCCTGCAAGAGAATGCTTGCCCGCGCGGCGGAAGCTGTGGCAGGCTCGGCTGCGCTGCCTTGTCCTTAACCGTCACGTCCTTAACCGTATGGCCGAAAAGGCAATTCGATGACTCCACTCGGACACCGCCGTCTGATCCTGACCCGTCACGCGAAATCGTCCTGGGACGATCCGACGCAGCCTGACCATGACCGCCCGTTGAATGAGCGTGGCCGCCGTTCGGCGCGGGAACTGGGCGACTGGCTGGCAAGCCGTGGCTATGAGCCCGAAGAGGTGCTGTGCTCGACTGCCGAGCGCACTCGCGAAACCTGGGATCGGGTGGCCAAGGCTCCGCTGGAGGTGCGCCCGCATCTTCGTTATGAGCCGGCGCTTTATCAGGCTGGGCCTGAGAAGATGCTTGCGATTCTGCGCAGCGCCACGGCCCCGACGGTGATGATGATCGGGCACAATCCCGGCATTGCCGAATTTGCTGCTATGCTGCCGGCACGTGCACCGCTTGATCCGGATTTTCGTCGTTATCCGACGGCAGCGACGCTGGTGGTTGATTTCCAGATCGACAGCTGGTCCGAATTGGGCCCGGGTCAGGGCAGCGTGCTGGATTTCGTGCGTATGGACGGGCGCAGTTAGGCCGCGTGCTGTCAGGGCTGCATTTGCGTCACCACCCGTGCCGCAAACAGCCGCTCGACATCCCCGCCCCGGCAAAGTTCGGTCGCGGGGGTCTGTACGGTTGCTGACGCGGCTGCGGCGGCCAGACCCAAGGCCTCGGCCACCGGCCAGCCACGGGCATGACCAAGGGTAAAGCCCGCAAGGAAGCTGTCGCCCGCGCCGACCTTGCTGACGACCTGCACACGCGCGGCCTCGGCATGCCAGACGCCTTGGTCTGTGGCGATGATATTGCCGTCACGCCCGCGCGCGACGATTACCCCATGGGCTGCGCCCGATGCGACGAGGTTGGCCGCAAAGGCGGCTGTATCAGCGCGAAAGGGCAGAGACCGACCCGCAAGCCCCTCGGCCTCTTCGTCGTCCATCCGCAGGATCTCGACCCGCCTGTCGGTGGCTGCCGCGATCTCGGTCAATGCCTCGCCCGAGGTATCCACGATCAGCCTTGCGCCAGTGCCGCGCAGCCTTTCGGCCAACAGCGCGGCAAAGCTGGCAGGCACGCCGGGAGGGTTCGAACCCGAGAGCACCACCAGAGCGCCTGGCCGCGCCTCGCGTGCTGCGGCATCCAGTGCGGCATCGACATCCGCCGCGGACCATTCCGGCCCGGGCATGACGAAACGGAATTGCTGACGGATCGTGCGGTCGTCCACGGTAAGGGATTGCCGTGTCTCCCCTGGGGCGGGCAGCATGTGCAGAGGGATGCCGGTTTCCTCCAGCAGCTCGGCAATGCGCTGTCCCGTGCTGCCACCCAGCGCGACCAGCGCGGTGCTTTCCCCTCCCATGGCGCGGATCGCGCGGCTGACGTTGATGCCACCGCCGCCGGGATCCAGTCGCGGCGCATCGCATCGCAGCTTGATATCAGGCACTACCCGCGCCGCAGCGGTGGTGACATCCAGCGCCGGGTTCAGTGTGATGGTCAGGATCGGGGCCTGCGGCATCATTCCCACCAGCGGTCGATGGCGGCGATATCATCGTCGGACCAGCCAAAGTGATGGGCGAATTCATGTACCACGACATGCGCGACAAGCTGACCCAACGTCACATCGCCGCGCGATGCCCATTCATCCAGGATCGCCCGGCGAAACAGCCAGACCGTGTCGGGAAAATGCTGAGGGGCGCTTGCAGATTTCTCGGTCATCGGCACGCCGTCATAGAGGCCGGTCAGCTCTAGCGGGTCGTCGATTTCCAGCTCATCGAGGAACGCGTCGCTGGCGAAGTCCTCGACGCGCAGAACGACCTGCGAGGCGGGGCCGGCGAATTCAGGGGGCAGGCCGGCGATGGCCTCGCGCGCCAGTTCCTCGATCATGGCCGTGTCAGGGGCCTCGGCGTTCTTCCAGTCAAGCATCTGCTCACCTCGTCTTTGGTCCCGATATGGACAAAAACCGCCGTTTGTGAAAGAGCGAAGCCGACAGGAGACCTTCCATGACAATCACCCGTTTCGCCCCTTCGCCCACCGGCCATATCCATGTCGGCAACCTGCGCACGGCGCTGATGAACTATCTGATCGCGCGCAAGACGGGCGGCACCTTTATCCTGCGTCTGGACGACACCGACCGCGAGCGGTCAAAGCAGGAATACGCCGACGGCATCCAGCGCGACCTTGAGTGGCTGGGCCTGACCTGGGACCGTATCGAGCGTCAGTCCGACCGGCTGGATCGCTATGCCGAGGCTGCGCAGGGCCTGCGCGAGGCTGGGCGGCTTTATGAGGTGTTCGAGACCCCGACCGAGCTGGACCTGAAGCGCAAAAAGCAGCTCAACATGGGCAAGCCTCCTGTCTATGACCGCGCCGGGCTGAACCTGTCGGTCGAAGACAAGGACAAGCTGCGCGCTCAGGGGCGTGATGGCTACTGGCGCTTTCTGCTGGATCAGGAGCGGATCGAGTGGACCGACGGCATCCTTGGCCCGATCTCGATCGACGCGGCCAGCGTCTCGGACCCGGTGCTGATCCGTGCGGATGGGCAGGTGCTTTACACCTTTGCCAGCTCGGTCGATGACGCCGATATGGGCGTGACCCATATCGTACGCGGTGCCGACCATGTGACGAATACGGCGACGCAGATCCAGATCATCCGCGCCCTTGGGGCCGAGCCGCCGGCTTTTGCCCATCACAGCCTTCTGACCGGCGCTCAGGGGGAAGAGCTTTCCAAACGCCTTGGCACGTTGTCGATCAAGGACCTGCGTGAAAATGGCGTCGCACCCGAGGCGCTGCTGTCGTTGATGGCGCGGCTGGGCTCTTCGCAGCCGGTCGAGCTGCGGATGTCGCTCGACGAGCTTGCCGAAGGGTTCGATCTTGGCCAGTTCGGCGCCTCGCCCACCAAGTTTGATGCCGAGGATCTTTGGCCGCTGACCCGCGAAGCAAACCAGTCGCGCCCGTTCGATGCTGTCCGCGATCGCATCGCAACGCTTGGCGTCCCTGCGGATCTGGCCGAGCGGTTCTGGCGGGTGGCTTCGCAAAACATCACCAAGCTTGACGATCTTGCTGGCTGGTGGGAGATTTTCTCGAAAGGTGCTGAGCCTCAGATCGACCCCGAAGATGCCGGGTTCATTGCCGAGGCTATGAAGCTTTTGCCGCCTCCGCCCTATAGCGAAACCAGCTGGGCCGAGTTCACGGCCAAGGTAAAAGAGGCAACTGGCCGTAAGGGCAAGGGGCTGTTTATGCCGTTGCGCAAGGCCCTGACTGGGCAGGCGCATGGGCCAGACATGTCCGAGGTGATGCCGCTGTTGCAGGTGGTGCGTGCGCGGGGCTGATAACCCCGGCAAATCCGCATCGAAAAGGCCGCCCCAAGGGCGGCCTTTGTATTCTGGTGCAGGGCCAGCCATGCAAAGATGAAAAGTTTCTGCACAATTTATGTGCAGAGATACCTAGAACCAGATGTAGATTGGCCCGTTCGGGGCGAGTGTGGACTAAATCAGCGCTGGTCTTTTGCAATCTGGACATGCGCTGGTCCGACAGTCCGTCCCGGACAATGGCCCGGGGAATGCAGGAATCTCTGCATTCCGGTCAGTCTGAACTGATGACCAGATAACCGCTTGCCGATTTGAACAAACAACCACTTACGCAGCGCGGCCTGTATGCACTGTTGCCTTCCTTATGGGAATATATCCATAAGTTAGGTTCAAATTACTGACTTTTTGGTCAGATACGCTTGATTTTGCTGAACCGGCAATTGGCGGTTGTGCAGGGAAGGCTCGGCAAAAGACCGCTGATTGTGCTTCGTGGCCTGTTTGCGCCGCCTGACTGACCGATATGTTTTTGGCGATTCTACCCCAGGTCTGACAGGTGCAAGCGGGGTGGTCGCGTAAGGGGCTTTGACGGGGCGATTCCTTGGCTGTCCAACCTGCAAAACCTGCCTTCGTCCTTGCTATGGCGGGCGAAATCCCCTAGCTAGCGCGCTGAAACAGGCGGGGCGCGGAAAGGAATTTCCGGCGCCAGGGGCCGGGATGCCTCTGCCCGCGGCATGGTTTGTGGATGAAGGAAGACAAATGCAGGTCAAGGAAACCCAGAACGAGGGGCTGAAGCGGGGCTACGAATTTACTCTGCCTGCGGCCGATTTGGCGGCGCAGGTGGATGCGAAGCTGAAAGAAGCTCAGCCCGAGATCGAGATTAAGGGCTTCCGCAAGGGCAAGGTGCCGCTGGCGCTGCTGAAAAAGCAGTTCGGTCAGCGCGTCATGGGCGACGCCATGCAGGAGGCCATTGATAAGGCCCTGCGCGATCACCTGGAAAAATCGGGCGACCGTCCTGCCGTTCAGCCCAAGATCGAAATGGTCAACGGCGAGAACTGGAAAGAAGGCGACGATGTCGTCGTTACCGTGAACTACGAAGCCCTGCCGGCGATTCCCGAGGCCGATCTGTCGGGTATCGAGCTTGAGCGTCTGGTCGTCGAAGCCAGCGAAGAGCAGGTGACCGAGGCGCTGGAAAACCTCGCCAAGAATGCCCAGTCCTTTGAGGACCGTAAAAAAGGCACCAAAGCCAAAGAAGGCGATCAGGTTGTGATCGACTTTAAAGGCATCGTCGATGGCGAAGCATTCGAGGGGGGCACGGCCGAGGATTATCCGCTGGTGCTGGGCTCGAAAAGCTTCATCCCCGGGTTTGAAGATCAGTTGATCGGCGCCAAAGCCGGTGAGGAAGTCAAGGTCGAGGTCAAATTCCCCGAAGAGTATGGCGCGCCGCATCTGGCCGGCAAGGACGCGATCTTTGAAACCACCGTCAAGGCGGTCAAGGCCCCCAAACCGGCCGAGATTGACGACGAACTGGCCAAGAAATTCGGCGCTGAAAGCCTGGATGCGCTGAAAGGCCAGATCCGTGAGCGTCTTGAGGCCGAATATAAAGGTGCCTCGCGTCAGGTGCTCAAGCGGGCGCTGCTCGACAAGCTGGACGCTCTGGTTCAGTTCGAACTGCCCGAATCGCTGGTCGAGGCCGAGGCGCATCAGATCGCGCATCAGCTTTGGCACGAAGAGCACCCCGAAGAGCACGGCCATAACCATGGCGAGATCGAGCCGACCGACGAGCATCTGAAGCTGGCCGAGCGTCGCGTCCGGTTGGGTCTGCTGCTGGCCGAGATCGGTCAGAAGGCCGAAATCACCGTTTCGGATCAGGAGATGACCCAGGCGGTGCTGCGTCAGGCCCGTCAGTTCCCGGGTCAAGAGCGTGCCTTCTTTGAGTTCGTTCAGCAGAACCCGCAGGCCCAGCAGCAGCTGCGCGCGCCGATCTTTGAAGATAAGGTCGTCGACCACATCGTCGAAGGCGCCAAGGTTTCGGACAAGACCGTGACCAAGGAAGACCTCGAAAAAGCCATTGAGGCTCTGGATCAGGTCTGATCCGACCTGTCGGTGAAACATCAAAGGGCCGCCCCGGGGCGGCCCTTTTCATATTCGGCCCTACAGCCGATGCAGGCGTGGATCGTGATCAGCGGGGCCTTTCCCCTCGGGACCGTCCATTGGATCGTGGGTCAGGGGATCATCACGCAGATCGGGCATAGGGCCGCTGTCGCGCCGTGGTTTGGGCGCGTGCGGCTCAGCCGGATTGCGGCCGGTGAGACTGCTGGCCAGTGCTGCGGCATCGCCGAATTCCTGCATGATGGCGCTGGCCTGACCGGCGACGGTGCGAAAGCCTTCCATCGCGGCGGTCATGGCGCCCATCACATTTTCAATGCCATTGGTCAGGCTGGCAGTGTTTGCCTCGACCTCTTGCAACAGATTCTGGCGCGGGGCGCGCCGTGTCGCCCTGGGCGGGCGGGGTTTTCGCGCAGGCTCTTTTGGCGGGGCCGCGGGGGCTGCATCCCTGCTGCGCGGTGAGGGCGCGCGCTTGTCATCCACCAGCAGATCGACCAGCCCGCGTGCGGCATAGGCCGCCCCCACTGTCAAAGCAGCGGCTGCAAGTCCTGCTCCGCCCCAGACCAGCCATTTCGCCGGGCGTGAGGGGCGCGGCCAAGCGCGAAGACCATCAGGCGCGACATCGCCATGCGGCGGGATGTGACGCGATTCTGCCGGTCCTGATGGACGGTGATGACCTTCGGGCACCGGCTGGGGGCCAAATCGGGTCTGGCTCGTCTCATCAGCAGCTGTGCGGGTGATGGGCGGCGTATCATCGTCAAAGGGCAGATCGTCGTGATCGGGCATGAAGGCAGATCCTCTGGCTGTCGGAGGCTTTCTATCTCAACCCCTGAACTGCAAGGAATGTTCCGCCCGGCGTATGTCGACGCCGCCCATGAAAAAACGCGCCGGGTTGCGGCGCGTTTTTCCATAATAGCGATATGCCGGGCTGAGATCAGCTTTCGGCTTCGTCCTCGTCGCGGCCGGCCGCGCCGATATCGTCGAAGAGTTCGGCGATCTCGAAATCGGCAGCAGCCTCTTCTTCGGCGGCCAGTTCCTGGATCGATTTGCCCGTAGCTTGCAGCTCGGCCTCTTCGGCCGAACGGGCAACGTTCAGGCGGATCGTCACATCAACTTCCGGGTGCAGGTGCACGCGGATGTCGTGCAGACCCAGCTCTTTGATCGGAGCGGTCAGAACGACCTGACGGCGCTCGACCGCAAAGCCTTCGGCCTGAGCGGCCTCGGCGGCGTCACGTGGGGTGACCGAGCCGTAGAGCGCGCCCGAATCCGAAGCCGAGCGGATGATGATGAAGGTCTGACCTTCCAGCTTCCCGGCGATCTTTTGTGCCTCGTCGCGGGTCTCGTCGTTGCGGGCGGCGAGTTCGGCCTTGCGGGCTTCGAAAGCCTGAATGTTGGCGTCCGAGGCACGCAGCGCCTTGCCTTGCGGCAAGAGGAAGTTGCGTGCGAACCCGTCCTTGACCTTCACCACGTCGCCCATCTGGCCCAGCTTGGCCACACGTTCCAGCAGGATGACTTGCATGATCGTCTCTCCTTACTTCACGGCATAGGGCAGCAGGGCGAGGAAGCGGGCGCGTTTGATGGCGCGCGCAAGTTCACGCTGCTTCTTGGCCGAGACGGCGGTGATGCGCGAGGGCACGATCTTGCCGCGTTCACTGATGTAACGCTGCAGCAGGCGCGTGTCCTTGTAATCGATGGTCGGGGCGTTCTCACCCGAGAAGGGGCAGACTTTCCGGCGGCGGAAGAAAGGTTTGTTAGCCATGATCTGGTTCCTTTCCCTTAGTTCCGGTCGTCGCGCTCACGGCGCTCGCGGCGTTCGCCACGCTCGCTGCGCTCGTCACGTTTCTGCATCTGGATCGACGGGCCTTCTTTGTGCTCGTCCACGCGGATGGTCAGCACGCGCATGACATCTTCGTGCAGACCGGCCAGACGCTCCATCTCCTGCACGGCGGCCGAGGGCGCGTCCGAACGCAGGAAGGCGTAATGGCCCTTGCGGTTCTTGTTGATTTTATAGGCGAGCGTGCGCACGCCCCAGTATTCGCTGTCCACGACCTTGCCGCCGTTATCGGCGATCACGGTCGAAAAATGTTCGATCAGCCCTTCGGCCTGTGCATTCGACAGGTCCTGACGGGCGATCATCACATGCTCATAAAGCGGCATGTCTGCACCTTTGTGTCGGGGCGCATTTCAACGGCGGGACATCCCTTCCGCGCCCCGCCACGAGAGGCTGCGCCGGTTTCGCATTTGCGGAAGGATGCGGCCTTATATCGGTCCGGGCCGGGATTGCAAGGCAAAACACCATAAAATCCCGGAAAATCGCCATGGCGGCGACAGAGTTCCGGCGCTGCGGCGAAACACGAAAATGTCAGGTTTATTGTGGGAAACCATTGTTGATGCCGGGGTATTTTCTGGCAGAACCGATGCAACCTTTTCAAACGGGAGTTCAGCATGAAAACCATCCTCGCCCCCGCCGCAGCGCTTGTCCTGCTTGGCACCACTGCCGCCATGGCCGAGCCGGTGGCCTATGAGTTTGATCCTTCGCACAGCCAGGTGGTGTTCGAGTACAGCCACCTTGGCTTTTCGACGAGCACTGGCATCATCAATGGCGTGACCGGCAAACTGCTGCTTGATGCAGAGAACCCGGCCAATTCCAGCGTTGAGGCGACGATCCCGCTGTCGGGCCTGCGCACCGTTTCCGAAGAGCTGGACAAGCATTTGTTCGGGCCGGATTTCTTTAACACCGATGCAAGCGGCGCGGTCGCGACCTTCAAATCGACCAAGGTCGAGCTTGATGGCGATGACGAAGCCAGAGTCACCGGCGATCTGACGCTGAACGGCGTTACCAAGCAGGTGGTGCTGGACGTTGATCTGAACCAGCGCGGCAACCATCCGATGACCGGCAAGGAAGCTGCCGGTTTCGATGGGGAGGCCGATATCAAACGCTCGGAATTCAACCTTGGTAAATTCGCCCCGGCCATTGCTGATGAGGTCGAAATCAAGGTGACTGTCGAGGCGGTAAAGGCCGAGTAACAGTCACCATCGCACCAGATAAAGGGCCCCCGGTCGGGCCCCTTTTTCATTCGCGCCCTCTTACATGGGGGCGGGCAGGGGTGTCGTGTCGGTCCGGGCTGGCAGGATCGGATGGGTGATCTGCGGCTGCTCGCCCGTCAGTGCGCCAAGGAAGGCGACGATATCGTCAACCTGTTCCGGCGTCAGTTCAGTCCCGAGCTGGGCCGAAGACATGATCTGCACCGCCTCTTTCAGATCCCAGACCACGCCCGAGTGGAAATAGGGCGCGGTCAGCGCAACGTTGCGCAGCGGCGCGGCGCGGAAGACATATTCGTCGCTGGCCGTCAGGCTGATTTCATACCGGCCCTTGTCTGCAACGGGCAGAACATCCGCGCCCGGTTTGGCAATCAGGCCAAAGGGATGGTAGTCCTGTCCGCCAAAGTTAATCCCATAATGACAGCCCGTGCAGCCGGTATCCATAAAGGCCTGCAATCCGCGCTTTTGCTGTTCGTTCAGCGCGTTATCGTCGCCGGTCAGAAAACGGTCAAAGGCACTGTGCGGGGTGATCAGCGTTGCCTCGAACTGTTCGATTGCGGCAGCGAAGTTGTCAAAGCTCACCGGGTCCTGCTGGTCGGGGAAGGCCGCTTTGAAGGCCTCGGTATATTCCGGCATCGAGTTCAGCGTCTTGACCAGCTCTTCCGGGGTATTGCTCATCTCGACACTGGCCTGCACGGGGCCTTTGGCCTGTTCGGCAAGGTCCGGGGCGCGGCCATCCCAGAACTGTGCGGCGTTAAAGATCGCATTCAGCATCGTGGGGGCGTTGCGCGGCCCATGCTGCCAGCCATGCCCGACCGAGGTTGGCAAACCGTCGACGCCGCCGATCCCGACGTTATGGCAGGTCTGGCACGAGATCAGGCCCGAGCGCGACATGCGCGGGTCAAAAAACAGTGCCTTGCCCAGCTCGATTTTCTCGGCGGTCAGGGGGACGCCCCCGGGGTTTTCTTCGGTCTGCTTGATAGCGGTCAGCGTTTCGGGAATCGCCTCGAATATGCCCTTGGCTTCTTCGCGCAGGGCGCTGCTGTCGATGGCTGCGACCTGTGCCGAGGCGGCAAGCGCCGACAGGGCAAGGCTCGTTGCGGTCAGCAGGGGGACGAATTTCACGTTATGCCTCCTCAGGACATGAGTTGGGTCGCGCGCCAAGGCTATTGTGCCTCATGGTCCGGACGGGCGCCTTGATCTGTATCAGACCGCCACGCGGTTCCGCCTTGCCGGTGGCGCGCGCAGGGGCTAATTCCACCTCATGCTGCCGCAGGACCGCCTTAACCAGATCGTCGAGCGTTTCGAGTATCTCGAAGCGCGGCTGAACGCCGGGCCCGCCCCGGACGAGATTGCGGCGATCAGCCGCGAATATGCCGAGCTAAAGCCCGTCGTCGCCCAGATCGGTGAATGGCGTGCAGCACAGGACGGCATCCGCGAAGCCCAGGCGATGCTTGCCGATCCCGAGATGCGCGAACTGGCCGAGGATGAGCTGTCGCGTCTGCGCAGTCTGCTGCCGGATCTGGAGCACGCGCTGCGCATTGCGCTTTTGCCCCGCGACGCTGCTGATGCCCGCCCCGCGATCCTTGAGATCCGCCCCGGAACCGGCGGCGAAGAGGCCGCGCTGTTTGCGGCGGATCTGCTCAACATGTATCGCCGCTTTGCCGAATCGCAGGGCTGGCAGTTCCAGCTGCTTGAGCTTGCCGAATCCGATCTGGGTGGCGTACGCGAGGCCGTAGCGCGGATCGAGGGCGAAGGCGTCTTTGCCCGGCTGAAATACGAATCCGGCGTTCATCGCGTTCAGCGCGTTCCCGAAACAGAATCGGGCGGGCGTATTCATACCAGTGCTGCGACTGTCGCGGTGCTGCCCGAAGCGCAAGAGGTCGATATCGAGATTCCAGCCAATGACATTCGCATCGACACCATGAGGGCCAGCGGTGCGGGCGGCCAGCACGTCAACACGACCGATTCGGCGGTGCGCATCACCCACCTGCCGACCGGTATCGTCGTGACCAGTTCGGAAAAGTCCCAGCACCAGAACCGCGCCAACGCCATGGCCGTGCTGCGCGCCCGGCTTTACGATCTGGAACGCTCGCGCGCTGATGCTGAGCGTGCAGCTGATCGCAAGTCTCAGGTCGGATCTGGCGACCGTTCCGAACGCATCCGCACCTATAACTTTCCGCAAGGGCGGATGACCGATCATCGCATTGGCCTGACCCTTTATTCGCTGGACCGCATCATTCAGGGTGATCTGGGCGAGGTCGTCGATGCGCTGACCACCCACGATCAGGCCGCGCGCCTGGCTGCTGCGGAAGGGGGCTAAGCGCATGACCGGGGCCGAGGCGCTGCGCCAAGGCGCCAGGCGCCTTGCTGCCGCTGGTGTTCCCGGCGCGGCAGATGACGCGCGCCTGCTGCTTACCCATATTCTGGATGTGCCGCGCCATCGGTTGACCGGGGCACTGGCCGCTCCGCTGCCCTCAGAGATGTTGCGGCGTTTTGACGCAGCCATTGCCGCGCGGGCCGAGCGTCAGCCGGTCAGTCAGATCCTTGGCCGCCGCGCATTTTGGAAGCATGAGTTCCGCGTCACCCGCGATACGCTTGACCCGCGGCCCGAAACCGAAACGCTGGTCGAGGCGGCGCTGGCCGAGCCTTTCTCATCCGTTCTTGATCTTGGTACCGGGACGGGCGCCATTCTGATCTCGCTTCTGGCCGAGCGGCCGGGTGTGCGCGGGACAGGCACCGATATTTCCGCAAAGGCGCTGGAAGTTGCGAGAGAAAATGCATATAAAATAAATGTTTCTGCAAATTTCCTCGAATCTGACTGGTTTATGGCGATCACGGAAACCTTTGATTTGATCGTCTCGAATCCGCCCTATATCGCGCTGAATGAAATGGGCGATCTTGTCCCCGAAGTGCAGAAATGGGAGCCGCGTCAGGCCCTGACGGATGAGGCTGACGGGCTTACCGCCTATCGCGCCATTGCCGCCGGAGCGCCCGCACACCTGTCGCCCGGCGGCCGCCTGATGGTTGAAATCGGCCCGACGCAAGGCGCTGCCGTCGCGGGGCTGATGCGTGCTGCCGGGCTGATTGATGTGCGTATCCTGCCTGATCTTGATGGCCGTGACCGGGTTGTTTGCGCTCGTAATGCGCCCTGAGCCGGCAATGATCCGCGCTTTTCATGCCAGGAGATGAAAATTTCGCTTGTAAGCCGCGGCGCGGCATGTTTATTCGCAATTGTGACGGGGGCGAGCAGCCCACGCACGGGTCAGTTATACTCAGATAACCCAGCCTACACTGGTGACGCGGGAACCAGGCCAAGCGCCGCTCCTGCGCTGGCACTCGCCTTAGAGATGACCCTAACCTCAGCCGGCTTTTGCCGGGCATAAACTGACAACAAGCTGATGAGATCATCCAAATCCCGTTCGCGTAACAAGTCGAACCGACAGCGTTCGCTGGGCAATATCGTTAACCGTGTCTTTGATTCTTCGGGACCCGAGGGCAAGGTGCGCGGCACGCCCCAGCAGATCATCGAAAAATACCTTACGCTTGCCCGTGATGCCCAGCTCTCCAATGACCGGGTGGCTGAGCAGAATTTTCTTCAGCACGCAGAGCATTACACCCGTCTTCTGGGTGAGGCACAGCGTGAGCAGGCCGAACGCCAGCAGCAACACCATCAGTCCCGTGACGATGATTACGAGGGCAATGGGAATGCCAATGGCAATGGTAACGGCCATGGTCATTCGGGGCCGTCAGAAAACGGCAACGGCCAGAACGGCCATCGCCATGAACGGCATGAGCCGCGCCATGAACGTCAGGACCGGCAAGAGCGTCAGGAACGCCATGATCGTCGTGATGACCGGCGTGACGAGCGTCGCGATGACCGGCGTGAGGATCGCCGCGCCAGCCGCGCAGAGGAATGCCCGCAGGAGGCCGTGGCAGAGCCCACTCTTCCCGGTCTGCCTCTGGCGATTGCCCCCGAAGAGCGTCGAAGCGGCCCGGTCGAAACCCCGGAAAGCGAAGCCCCTGCGGTAGCTCCGGCTCCGGCCGGAACTGCCCCTGAGGCGAGCGCCGAGCCAGAAGCCCCCGCAGCCACGCCCGGGCCGGCTGCCGAAGAAGCCGAGCCGCGCCGTCGTGGCCGTCCCGCCGGCACCGCTACGCGCAGCCGCAAGAAGGCCGTGGAAGAGGATGAAAAGGCTCCGGCCGCTAAAACCTCGACCCGTGCGCAGGGTGGCCGGTCGCGTGCCCCCAAAGTGCAGCCTGAGGATGCCTCGGGCGAGTAACGCGATCAGCGCGGCGCGGCGGCAAGACCCCGCGCCAGCGCGCAAAACCGCTCCAGCCCGATTTCTTCAGCCCGTGCTGTAGGCGAGATTCCGGCGGCGACCAGCAAGGCCTCAATATCGGGGTGCAAACCTTTCAGGGCGGCGCGCAGCATCTTGCGCCGCTGATTAAAGCCTGCTGCGACAACACGGCTGAGGACCGCCGGGTCGGCTGGATAGCGCGGCTCGGGCAGGGCGGTCAGATGCACCACTGCCGAGTGAACCTTGGGCGCGGGTACGAAAGCTTCGGGCGGCAGGGTCATGACGATCCGCGCCTCGGTTCGCCATTGCGCCAGCACCGCCAGCCGGCCATATGCCTTGCCGCCCGGCTGGGCGACGATCCGCTCGGCCACCTCTTTCTGAAACATCAGCGTCAGCGATTGCCAGAAGGGCGGCCATGCCGCAGGCGTCAGCCAGCGGATCAGAAGCTCGGTCCCGACGTTATAGGGCAGGTTGGCGACAATGCGGATTGGCGGCGTCAGATGCGCCAGCGGATCGATTTCAAGCGCATCGCCATGGATCACGGTCAACCGTCCGGGATAGGCCGAGGCGATCTCGGCCAGAGCGGGCAGGGCACGTGCATCCTTTTCGATCGCGAGCACATGCCTTGCGCCCTCGGCCAGCAAGCCACGCGTCAGCCCGCCCGGACCGGGGCCGACCTCGATCACGTCGCAGCCCGCCAGATCCCCCGCAGCACGGGCGATCTTGGCGGTCAGGTTCAGGTCGAGCAGAAAGTTTTGCCCAAGCTGTTTTTTCGCCCTCAGGTCGTGGCGCGCGATCACATCGCGCAAGGGCGGCAGTCCGTCGATGGTGCTCATTTCCTGCGCCCCGCCATATCCCAGGCCATGCGCAGCGCAGCGATGACGCTGGCTGCATCGGCGATGCCCCGGCCTGCAATATCAAAGGCCGTACCATGGTCGGGCGATGTCCGCACGAAGGGCAGTCCCAGCGTCACATTGACCCCGCCCGCGAAATCCAGAGTCTTGATCGGGATCAGTGCCTGATCGTGATAGGCGCAAAGCGCCGCATCATAACGTGCGCGTGCCGAGGGATGAAACATTGTGTCGGCGGGCAGCGGGCCTCGCAGGTCCAGACCTTCTTCGCGCCGGAGCTGCTCGATCAGGGGGGCGATCCAACGCATTTCCTCGTCGCCCATAACGCCGTTTTCCCCGGCATGAGGGTTCAGCCCGGCGATTGCCAACCGTGGCTGCTTAATCCCGAAATCGCGGCGCATCGCAGCATCAGTGATGCGAATCGCCTGGGTAAGGCTTTTGGGCGTCAGGGCGGCGGGCACCTCGGAAAGGGCGATGTGAATGGTTACCGGCACCACCCGGCAGGGCGGTTCGACCGTGGTCGAGGCGAGCATCATCACCACCGGCACGTCTCCGGCCAGATGGGCCAGATATTCGGTATGGCCCGGGAAGGCAAAACCGGCGCCACGCTTCAGCGCCTCCTTGTTGATCGGCAGGGTGCAGATTCCGCCTGCCGCGCCGGACATTGCCAGACCGACGGCACGGGCGATGACTTCGATCACGGCCGGGGCATTGGCGGGGTCTGGTATTCCGGGCCGGGCCGGGGCTGGAAAGTCGTGACGAAGTACGGGCAGAACCCCGGGCGGGACCTTGTCGCCAAGGTCCGAAACCTCAGACCAGTCTGTGCCTTCGGGCAGATGGCGCGGGTCGCCAAGAAAGACAAAGGGCACATCCGCAGCCAACGCCTTAGGCGCGAGTTCGGGCCCTATGCCCGCCGGTTCGCCGCAGGTCAGAAGAATGGGGCGGGCTTCAGTCATATTTCAGTGTCCCAGATGCCCTTGCGGGGCCGGGGGTAAAGTGCCCCCGGCATTATGGCCGCGCTCAGGGGCGCCGGATAACGGCATTGGCGCGCAGTTCGGCCAGATAGTTCTCTGCGGCCATATTGATCTTGCGGTTGAAAACCTGGTTTCGGACCTCTTCGCGGTCAGGCAGCGCGTCGGGATCGGGCATCGCGGCATCTTCCCCTCCGGCGGCGGCGGTGGCGACCGGGGCTGGCTGCGCGCCCCCGGCAATCAGGGCCGACTGGCGCTTACAAAGCATCAGGATCTCGGCCGCGCCATCCTGACCCGAAACGACCGCTTCATTGTCGTCAAGCACTGCAAGGCGCAGCGCCTCGGTGGTCGGGATCTGGCCTTGCGACAGCGTCTGACGCTGGATCTGCTCGGGTGGCAGGCCGCGTGCATGGATGAACAGTTCTTCGCAACTATTTGAAACGGCTGCAATGCGCTGCGCATCAGCGATGCTTGCAAGGCGGAAGCGGACGTAGTCCAGCACCTGCTCTTTCGCACCGGGGCGCAAGGTGCCACGCGTATCGCGCAGATAAAACAGCACCACGGCACCCTGAACGCTGAGCGGCTGGCTGATCTGGCCCGGCTTCATCGACAGGACTATCGGTTGCAGCGAAGGGGGCAGGTTCGCCAGCGGCGTCCAGGGCAACCGCCCGCCCTGAGGCGCCGACGGCGTCGCCGAATAGCGGCGCGCGGCCGCAGCAAAGTCAGCCTCTGAACGGACGTTTTGCACCAGCGATTCCGCAAGGTCCATCGCCTGCTCTTCTTGTCCGGGCGGTGCAGGGATGATCAGCTCGGACAGAGCGATATGGGTGACGCGCGGGGTTTCGATTACGCGCTGCAGCTCTTGATCAACCTCGGCGTCCGAGATCCTGACCTGAGGCATGACACGTTGGCGGACCACTTCGCGCCAGACAACACCAGCGGCGACGAAGTCACGGAAAGCCTGTCTTTCGACCCCTGCCGATCCAAGGGCCTGAATAAAATCCTCGACCCCCATATTGGCGCGGCCGGCAAATTCAGCGAGCCCGGCGTCGATCTGTTCATCACTTGCAGTGATGCCCAGCTGGCGCGCGGCAAACACCCGCAGCCGGTCGTCGATCAGCGCCTGTTCGGCCGCCGCGCGATCTGCCTCGGGCGCGCGCAGCAGCTGCATAAAGCGGATGCGCTGATCAACCTCGTACCGGGTGATGGCCGAGTCGTTGATATAAATCAGCGGCTGGAATGGATTGCCCTGCGCAAATGCCGGGGAAACCCCGCTTCCTGCCAGCATCGCGGCCATGGCCGCCCCCAGAAGTATTCGCCGCATCAGCTCCCTCGCCGCATGGTTTTGCCGGACATTAGCGCAGGCAGGCGCGACGCGCCACCGTTCCCGGACCGGGCTTTTGCCGACCAAAGCCGCCAAGCCGGATGCCAAGGTCGAAACGGGTGTCGGGCCGCAACTCTTCGGATGAGGTGAAACGCCGCTCGACCGACATCTCGACTGTCATGCATTCATTGCGGAATTCCAGCCCCAACTGCGCTTTCTGGGCCCGGTCCGCAGTAAAGTCATAGCGCGTCTCGGTCGTCGCCCACCAGCCGTCGGCGATCTGCCAGCCACCGGCCATGGTAAGTTCGGACACATCATCGGGCCGGCTTTCGCTTTCATCCGAATCAAACCAGAGATACCCGGCCGAGACCTGAAGCCCGGGCCGGAACCAGCCCAGACGCAGCTCATTGCGGCTGATCGAGAAACTGTCATCGAAAAGCGCGCGGTTCGAGATGGCAAGCCCGTTCGCCCCCGAATAATGCGCCGCAAGCAGCCAGTCCGAGCGGTGGCCGCCCAAGAGCCCGCTATTTTCAAAGGCCGGATCGGCATCTGAGCGGAAAACCCGTCCCGCCGTCATCCCGACCGACCAGCCTGCCGGATCGATTCGCGTCCAGCTAAGGCCAAGGTTCGCGCGCCAGCCCGATTCGCGTGCGTCCCGGCCCGGGAAGCGGTTCAGCGAAAAGAGGTTGCCTTCGTCGAATTCGATCAGCCGGCTGTCCTCATTCGGGACATCGTCGTCGTCATCCCTGTCAGGGGACCAGATAAGCTGGGCGACCGGTTCGATCATATGGGTAACGCCGCCAGAATGGCGGGCAAGGGGCCAGCGCAGCTCGGCCGCCAGAACCGGGTCGGCGCGCATCACCCAGTCCTCATAGGCACTGTCCTGATTGATGCGGTAGAAATCGACATTGGCCTGGGTCTGGACTGTGCCGACCAGCCCGCCGGGCAGGATGGCGCTGCGCAGCCAGCCAAGCGAGACCGAACCACGGGCCATGTCGCGCCCGCTTTCGCCGTCTTCGCTGGATGACCGACGATGAGCGTGCAGGGACCATTCCAGATTTGCGATCCCGCCGATCCGCTCCGGCGTCCAGCGCCGTTTCCACAGCGCATCGGCTACCATGGTGGGGGTCGCGGCCTCGGGTTCGTCATCGCGCAGCGATTCGTAATTGCCGATCCGGGCCATGACCATCCGGTCGCGGCGGACGCGGTCAAGGGTAAGGCCGCTCCACAGCCGGTCAGCTTCGGAAATGTCGTAATCCAGCAGATAGGCGCGGTTGCTCGCCATCTGGATCTGCAGGCCCAGCATATAGCCGCGTGGCAGTTCGAACCGGGCGCCGCCAAACAGATAGCCGCGGGTGTGACCCTGTTCGATATCATCGCGCGAGATTGCGCCGTTCCATTCCATCGCGCCATTCGAGAAGGCCTGGCGATAGCGCAGTTCCAGCGTCGAGGTGCGGCTGGCCGCGACATAGGGGGTCAGCGTAATATCCGCATGATCGCCAAGCGTGATGAAATAAGGCAGCTTGATCCCGAAGCCCAACCCCGAGGTGGTGCGGAACTGCGGTCGCAGGAATCCGGTCATGCGCTCGACGCTGGGGTCGGGGGCGGTCAGCCAGGGCAGGGTCGCGACCGGCAGGCCAAGTGCGCGCAGTTGCGGGCGTTCAAAATGCAGCTTGCGGGTGCGGCGGTCATGGGTGATCGAACGGGCCCGGATCTCCCACAGCGGGATCGGGTCCTCGGCGCAGATCTGGCAACTTGAGGCGACGACATTGTCAAGCCGGGTGACATTGCCGTTTTCGCTGCGGCGCATCTCACGCGCGGCCATCTGCATTTCGCGGGCAAGAACCAGCCGTGCGCCGCGCAGAATGCCATCCTGAAGGTTGGGGTCCAGTTGTGCGCTGTCAGCGATCAGGATGGTCTCATCTGGCGTGCCAGAGCGGGCAGGCTCGGTCAGATGGATAGGCCCCTCGATCACTGCCGCGCCGGTAGCATTGTCATAGACCACGCGTGAGGCGACCAGCCGCGCGCCGCGGTACCAGATCACCACCCCGCCCGAAGCGGTCAGCTTGCTATCGGCGCTAAGCATCACCTCATCGGCGAGCAGCGTTGCCGGATCGGCCGCGGTCTCTTCGCCGCTGCCGGTGATACGGACAGAACCCGGTCTGACAGACACGACCGGGGTGTGCGATGCCTCGGTTCCATCTGCAAAGCGCCTGGCCTGATCGGGTGATTCGGTCGGGGCCAGTGCGGGTCCGGCAGGGGTTTTCTGTACCTCTTCGGTCTGACCATAGACCGGCAGAGTCTGACCTTCGGGCGTCAGGCTTTGTCCCAGCGCCGCGCCGGGCAGCAGGGCCGCCAGCAAGGCCGCGCGTGCCGACGGTCTGCCACGATGTCGCTTATGCCTGCCCGCCATCAACCATCCTCCAGCCGCAAAAGCGCCCCATAGGCAAAAAGCAGCGCCGCTATGGGGGGTGCCCAGCCAGCCAAAGCCGGAGGAATGCCGCCATTGTCACCCAGAACCTGCGCGAGGTTGCGCAGGAAAAACAGGCCGATGCCGCAACCAAAGGCGCCAAGCACCAAAAGTCCCATCTTGCGCCCGCGCATATGCCGCATGGTGAACACCGCCGCAATGGCGACCATCGCCGCCATCAGCAGCGGGCGGGCCAGTTCCATTTGCAGCCATACCTTATGGCGTTGGGCTGAAAATCCTGCACGTTCAAGCCCGCGGATAAAGGCGGGCAACTGCCACACCGGAATTGCCTCGGGCCGGCCGAAACTGTCGCGGATACGGGCGGCGGTCAGATCGGTCGGCAGTTCAAGCAGGGGTGCCTTGCGGGCCATCGCCTCGGGGTTGGGCTGGGTCAGTGGCCATTCCTTGGTGTCGGTCAGCTCCCACGCGCCGCGGGTCAGCCGGGCGGTGGCGGCGTCGATACGGCGCGTCGGCCCGGATTCGGGCGAAAATACCATGAAGGTCGCGTCATAAAGGGTTGTCGCATCAGGGCTTGCGCGGCTGGCGCGGATGACGACCTGCCCCTCGGTTTCGCCGCCGTTTTCGCCATTCTGGACGGGCAGGGCCTGACGCAGCCAGACTGCGTTATCGCCGACGCTGACCGTCTGGCCGCCTCCGCTGCGCATCCGCTCGACCGCATCGTCGTAGCGTTTCGTGGTTGCTGCCACTACCGGGTTCAGAACGGCGACGGCCAGCATCCCGGCCAGAATCGCCGTGACTGCCGGGGCACAAAGCACCCGGATCGCCGACCGGCCCGAGGCGCGGATCGCCACAAGCTCTGAGCTGCGCGAAAGGCTCAGAAACAGCGCGATGCCCGCCAGCACCGTGATCAGCGGCAGGATCGAATAAAAGCTTGCGGTGATATTCAGCAGCGACAGTCCGGCCGCCCCGGACAGGCCGATGTTTTCATCCGAAAAGCGTCGGATCTGCTCGACAATGTCGATCAGAAACAGGATCGCGCCAAAGATCAATGCAATCATCACCAGCATGCGCAGAAAGCGCCGTGCGACATAGGTAGACAGGATCATGCCGCACTCTCCTTCGTCTCGCCGGTTTGTGCCGGGCTGCGCAGCCGCCTTGGGCGCGCGGCAAGCCACAGCACCACGACGCAGATCAGCGCCCCCAGCAGTGGCGAGACATAGATCAGCGGCCAGCGTGCCGCATTGCCCGCAACCTGATTCTCGGCCGCCGTAGCGAGGAACTGTACTGCAATCAATGCGATCACAGCCCAGATCACCTGCCGCCAGACGCCAAAGCGGCTGAACCCGCCCAATAGCAGCATGGCAAATCCCAGCAGCGCGGCGACGGGGGCCTGAAAGGGTTTCGACAGCCGCTCATGCGCCTCGGCCAGCGCCTTGTCGGGGGTGGCACCGGTCGCGGCCAGCAACTCTGGGTCGGGATCAAGCAACCGCAGCGTCGAATAGGCGCGCAGGTCGCGCCGACGGCTGCCTCCGGTGTCGATCAGCGTCCCGAGGTCATAGGCCAGTTCGGAAAAACGCGTCACCGACAGGCTTTGCCGCCCGTCCGAACGACGCAGGTTCTGGACCATGCCCCGCATCATGACCAGCCGTGGCCCGGCGTCGGTCCTGACCAGCAGCGCCTCGGTCGCGGTATAGGTGGCCTGGTTGTTGGGGTCGCGCGCGTCCTCAAGGAAAAAATCCATGAGCCGCCCGTCCGCGGCAATGTCGCGGATATATAGCGTGACCCCTTTGACCGGATATTGAAACGCGCCTGCGCGCAGGAATTGCGCGGTGACATTCTGTGCGATTTCGGCCTGCCGGTCGGCCAGCCGTCCGCGTGCCATCGGCACCACGGCATGGACCAGCAGCGCCACCATCAGCCCGACAAGCACACCAAAAACCAGGACCGGCCGTGCCAGCCGCCAGGGAGACATGCCGGTTGCCTGCATCGCCACAAGCTCTGATTCCGATGCCAGCCGGTTGGTGCCATAGGCGCTGGCGGCAAAGGCCGCGATGGGCAGCACAACCGATATGACAAGGGGCAGGGTCAGGGCGGTGAATTCCAGCACGACCAGAGCAGTCTGCCCATCCGAGATCAGTTGCTCGAACAAGGACACGGCCCGATTGATCCAATAGACAGAAACCAGCACCAGCGCAAAGAACCCGAACAGGGTCATGAATTGCGACAGGATATAGCGGTCAATGCGCGGCATGGTGGCTTTCACGAGGCTCGGATTTCGACTGATTAGCCGCTGCGCCAGCATTGGGAAAGCCCTGGCTCTGGTCAAGGCGCATGTGCGTGACTAGTTTCCGCCCATAGGAACAATGCAAGGGGCAGGGCTATGACGCATCCCGTCGAAATTTCTTTCACGGCAATGAATGTCGCGGGGCTGGCAGAGCGGTCCGGCCGCATCGCTATTCTTGTGTCCGGGGCCGGGCGGCTGCCCACGGGCCTGCCGCGCCCGACGCGCGAGGCGCTGATGCGGGCATTTGCATCGGACGCGTGGAAGGCGGTCAAGCCCGGCAAGGCGCTTGAACTCGCCTTTCCCGCCGGGTTGAAGGCTGATGCGCTGCAAATCGTCCTGTTGCCGAAGGATGCCGATGTGCCGGCCGCGCGTGCGGCAGGCGCCAGCATCGGTGCGAAACTGGGCAAGGATGAGACGCTGGTTCTGGCCGACAATCACCCGGGCGCGGCCGAGGTGGCGCTGGGGCTGGCGCTGCGCGCCTATGAATTCACGGCCTATAAGTCAAAGAAATCGGGTGACGGCGCAGAGGGTGAGGACGGGGCGACCGGAACCGCGCGCGGCCGGGTGACCTTTATGCACAAGGACCCCGAAGTCCTCGCCCGCGCCTCGGCTGACGGAGCGGCGCTGGCCGAAGGGGTGTTCTTCACCCGCGATCTCGTCAATGAGCCGGCCAATGTGCTGACCACCAGCGACTTTGCCGACCGCCTGCTTGCAATGCGTGAACTGGGGCTTGAGGTCGAAGTGCTGGACGAGGACGAGCTTGAGCGGCTGGGCATGCGTGCGCTGCTGGCCGTGGGGCAGGGTTCTGAAAGCCCCTCAAAGGTCGTGGTGATGCGCTGGAATGGTGGTGGGGAAGAGCCGCCGCTGGCTTTGGTCGGCAAGGGTGTCGTCTTTGACACCGGCGGCATCTCGATCAAGCCCGCCGGCGGCATGGAGGAGATGACCATGGATATGGGCGGCGCGGGTGTTGTTGCGGGGGTCATGCGGGTGCTGGCCCTGCGCCGGGCCAGGGCGAATGTGGTCGGCCTGGTCGGTCTGGTCGAGAATATGCCCGATGGCCGCGCCCAGCGTCCAGGCGATATCGTCCGCTCGATGAAGGGCGATACGATCGAGGTCATCAACACCGATGCCGAAGGCCGCCTCGTGCTGGCGGATGTGCTTTGGTATGCGCAGGAACGCTTTCAGCCTGCGGCCATTGTCGATCTGGCGACGCTGACCGGGGCTGTCATCATCGCGCTGGGGCATGAGAATGCGGGGCTGTTCTCGAACGACGATGCTTTCGCCGCCGCCCTGCTTGTCGCCGCCAGAGCCGAGGGCGAGGGGCTGTGGCGTCTGCCGCTGGGCGATGCTTATGACAAGCAGATCGATTCCCGTCTGGCCGATATCAAGAACACCGGCGGCAGGCCTGCTGGCTCGATCACCGCGGCGCAGTTCCTTAATCGCTTTGTGCGGAAGGAAACGCCTTGGGCGCATCTTGATATTGCCGGGGTGGCTTTGCCGCCTTCGGGTACGGCGCTTGCGCCCAAGGGCGCGTCCGGCTGGGGCGTGATGACGCTGGACCGGCTGGTCCGTGATCGCTTCGAGAAGCAGGGCTGATGGGATCGGCCCTGTTCTATCATCTGACCCGCTCGGGCCCGGTGCAGCTTTTGCCGATGCTGATCGGCAAAAGCCTGCAGGCCGGATGGCGGGTCGAGCTGCGGGGCAGGGACCGCGCCCGGCAGGTGATGCTTGATGAGGCGCTGTGGCTGGGCGAGGGCTTTTTGCCCCATGGCCTTGCCGGAGGTCCGCACGACGCGCGCCAACCGGTGCTGCTGACGGTCGAAGGTCAAACGGCGGCCAACGAGGTGCGTTGCCTGATCGCGGTTGACGGGGCCGAAGTGACAAGCGCCGAATGTCAGGAGCTTGAGCGTGCCTGCATCGTCTTTGACGGTAACGACCCCGGGGCACTTGAACGCGCAAGGGCACAATGGCGTGTGCTCAAGGCCGAAGGCGTGACCGCGGAATACTGGTCCGAGGCCGGTGGCCGCTGGGAACGCAAGCAGTAAACCGGGCGGTCAGCGCTCCAGAACGAGCCGGCCGCCCTCGATGCTGACCCGGGCGAATTTGGACAGATAGGACATGCCCATCAGCGATTGCTCCAGGTCGGATCGCAGCACCACCGCCGGAACCCGGCTGTCACGGATATCGCCGATGGCGACCGAATCAAGCAGCACGGTCGCCGTCTCGACAAGGCCATTCGCCGTGCGGGCCTGACCAGCATAGGCAAGGCTTTCGGTATCGATGCCAACCCGTGCCGCGTCGCGTGGCCCAAGTGCTATCGTGCTTGCCCCGGTATCAATGACAAAGCGAATGGGAGTCCCGTTTACCTCGGCCTGCAGGTGGTAATGGCCATCGTTGCCGACGGGAACCTCGATACGGTTGCCCTCCAGCATCCGCGCCTGAGGCGAGATGGCGTTGCGGATATCGTCCCACAACCCGGCAATCGCTATCACCCCCAGAAAAATCAGTCCCCATGCCACGGCCTGCCGGGTGGCCTGTCCGGGGCGGCTGCGCAATTCGGTCACCAGATAGCCGCCGACCACGACGAGCAGCAGCGCCAGATAGGCAAAACGTCCGAAATCATCACTCATTACACCAGTCCTGACCCCTTGAGGCCGTCGATCACGAACTGGATCGACAAGGCGGCAAGTAACATGCCGAAAAGTCGCGTGACCACCATGGTTCCCGTCCGGCCCAGCACCTTACCGATCGGCCCGGCCATCGAGAAAAGGATTGCCGCGATGCCCAGAACTGCAAGCATGACCAGATGGATCATCAGCGTATGGGCCGGGCTCGGGTTCTGTCCGACCAGCAGCACCATGCTCGCCAGCGCCCCCGGTCCGGCAAGCAGCGGTGTGGCCAGGGGAAAGACCGAGGGGTCGTCGTCATCATCACGCGCCTGACCCTCGCGCCGTTCGGTGCGCCGCTCAAACAGCATGTCGAGCGCGGTCAGGAACAGCAAAAGCCCGCCCGCGATGCGGAACGCGGATAACGAGATGCCGATGCCGGCCAGGATCGCCTCGCCCGCAAGGCCAAAAAGCGTCAGCAGAATGGCGGCGATCACAAGTGCCCTTCGGCCGATTCGGCGCCGCCTCTGGGACGACATGCCGCGGGTCAGGGCGATGAACAGGGGCGCAAGGCCCACCGGGTCAATCACGACAAAAAGCGTGACGAAGGCGCTGATGATCTGGGTAATTTCCATGAAAGTCAGTATTGCGCAGAAGCGCGGATGGGGGAAGCGGGCACAGGCACCCGACCGGCTTTGCACCGCGCAATCACGCGTTTGGGGCTTTCGATCAAGGCGATCCCGCCCTATATCGGGACAGATAGATGCACCGCAAGGTCCACAGGGGCCTGCCACGGAGGTAAATAGATGCACGCACCTTCACCCATGGCGCTATTGCTCATCGCAATCGTCGTTCTGGTTCTTTTCGGGCGCGGCAAGGTCTCGTCACTGATGGGCGAGGTCGGCAAGGGGATCACCGCCTTTAAGAAAGGCGTCAAGGAAGGCGCTGAGGATATCGACGCGGCTGCCCGCGGCGAAACCAAAGAGCTTGAGCAGGTCAACACCGCCGACGATATCGAGCGCGCCCGCGCCGAACTGGCCGCCGAACGCGCCAAACTGGAAGCCGAGCGCGCCCGCATTGCTGCTGACAGCACGCTGCGCGATGTGACGCCAAACGATACGAACAAGCTCTGATCTTCCGGCTCAAAGGTCATGTTCGATATCGGCTGGAGCGAGCTTTTGCTGATCGGCGTTGTGGCGCTGATCGTCATCGGCCCTGAGGATCTGCCCAAGCTGTTTCATACGCTGGGCAGGCTGACTGCGCGTGCCCGTTCGATGGCGCGCGAGTTCAGCAGCGCGATGGAGGATGCGGCCAAATCCTCTGGCCTTGATGATGCTGCAAAGACCTTGAAAGAGGTCAAGGGGCTTGGATCTAAGCGCGCCCTTGGGCTTGATGCGCTGGAGCGCGCGACCGAGCGGTTCGAGAAATGGGACCCGCTGACCCCCACCAGGGCAGATGCCGCGCAGAAAGGGCCAACGCCCGATCCCGCCGCGCCCCGGCCGCCCGATCCCGCTGTCGAAGGAAATGACGCTTTGCCGCCCGCGCCGGGTGTCTCGGCCCCGTTGCCCACAGAGGCGACAGACAGTGATTCCGCCACCAGTGGCCGCCGCCTGCATGCCGTGCGCCGTTCGGATCGGGCCTGACCAGACTGACAACAGGAGAGCCGTTCCGTGGCGATGAAATCTGCCAAGTCAGAAGATATCGACGATACCTCCGCCCCGCTGATCGAGCATCTGGCCGAACTGCGCACCCGGCTGATCTGGTCGGTGCTGGCCTTTGTCGTGGCGATGGTGCTGTGCTATTTCGTCTGGAACCCGATCTTTGATTTCCTGACCCAGCCGATCTGTTACGCCCTTGAAAAGCGCAGCCAGACTTGTGGCCTGATCCTGCTGAAACTGCAGGAAGGCTTTTTTGTCGCCATGCGCATCGCCTTTTTTGGCGGCTTTGTGCTGGCCTTCCCGGTGGTGGGCTACCAGCTTTGGCGTTTTGTCGCTCCGGGCCTGTACCGCAGCGAAAAGAACGCTCTGCTGCCGTTTCTGGTCGCTTCGCCGATCATGTTCATCTGTGGCGCGGCCTTTGCCTATTACATCATCCTGCCTTGGGCCTTTGACTTCTTCCTGGGCTTCCAGCAGGGGCCGTTGGCCCTGCCGGACGATCCTGCCGGGGCGGCGGGTGCTGCGGCCCAGGCCACGGCCTCGGCCGAGCAGCCCTGGGCTGGTATTGTCTTCCAAGGTTCGGTCGAGGAATATCTGACCCTGACCACCAAGTTCATTCTTGCCTTTGGTCTGTCTTTCCAGCTGCCTGTGGCACTGACGCTGATGGGTAAGGCGGGGCTCGTGTCCTCGGAAGGGCTGGCGAGCGTAAGGCGTTATGCCATCGTGGTGATTCTGGTGTTGGCCGCCATGGTTACGCCTCCCGATGTCATCAGCCAGATCGTGCTCTTTTCGGTGATCTACGGGCTTTACGAGATTTCGATCTTCCTTGTTCGCCGGATCGAGCGCAAACGTGAACTTGAAGAGTAGGAAGTCAATGTCTGACGAAATCATGCTGCGCATCGCCGAGGCGCTGGAACGCGTCTCGCCGCCGCCGGCCCCCGAGCCCAGCTTTGCCGAAGCGACCGCCTATGTCTGGCATCCCGACCCTGACCGGCTTGAGCCGGTCGAAGAAGTGAGCCGAGTCGAACTGGTACAGCTGATCGGCATTGACCGGGCGCGCGACGTGCTGCTGGCCAATACGCTGCAATTTGCCCGCGGGCATGCCGCGAACAACGCGCTGCTCTGGGGATCGCGCGGGATGGGGAAAAGCTCGCTCGTCAAAGCGGTCCATGCCGAGGCGGTGCGTCAGGGCCTGCCGCTGGTGCTGGTCGAGATCGCACGTGAGGATCTGGGGTCTGTCGGGCGGCTGCTGGCGATTCTGGGCCGTGCCAAGCACCGGCGCTTTGTTCTGTTCTCGGACGATCTGTCCTTTAGTCACGACGATACGCAGTACAAATCGCTTAAGGCGGTGCTGGACGGCGGCATCTCGGGGCGCCCGACGAACGTGATTCTTTACGCGACTTCGAACCGGCGGCACCTGATGCCGCGCGATATGATCGACAATGAACGCTCGACGGCCATCCACCCCGGCGAAGCGGTCGAAGAAAAGGTCTCTCTATCAGATCGTTTCGGGTTGTGGCTGGGCTTTCACCCCTGTTCGCAGGACGAATATCTTGCCATGGTTCGCGGTTATTGCGACGCCTATGGGCTGCGGATTGCAGAAGAGCAGCTGCGTGCCGGGGCTATCGAATGGCAGGCGACGCGTGGCGGGCGTTCTGGCCGCGTGGCCTGGCAGTTCTTTACCGACCTTGCTGGTCGCCACGGCATCTCGCTGTAAGGGCAAAACGTTTAATTCCAGCAACAATCCCAACGTCCCACTCCGGCTGGGGGTAGGGGCGTCGATTGTTTTTGTACCTTTGGACCGGGCAGATTTCGACGAGCCGGACCCGCTTTCCCATCGCGTGACAGATCGCGGCAAAAACTTCCAAAAACCTGCTTTCGGCCCCTTGACGCCCCCCGCTAGGCACCGTAAATCGCACGCACCCGTGGCGGAGTAGCTCAGCTGGTTAGAGCAGAGGAATCATAATCCTTGTGTCGGGGGTTCAAATCCCTCCTCCGCTACCAAAATCCCTCATCTGATTAATAAGATTGATCAAAGACGATCTGCCCACATCGCAGTGAGGCGGATTTCCATTCTGTTTTGATTGCCTTGCCTTAGCCGATAAGAGCGGCCTCTGAGGCCCGCCTTCAATGTGCTCTGCGTTCTGGTGTCATGGTTGATCCAGTTGCCAAAGCTGGGCAGAATAGCGCCACAGCAGAAGAGCAGGACATGAAACAGAGCCATTCTTTTGGCGCCGTCATGTTTTTTGTCGTGATGATGTTGGTTGGCGCCTATTTCATTCATGCAGCCATTTACGGCCCCTCGGGGGTCCTGCAGCGTATGCAGATCATGGCCGAAACGCGTGAGCTTGTTGCCGAGCGGGACAGGTTGCAAGCTGAGGTGGACCGGCTGCGTAACCTGACCAGAAGGTTATCGGATCATTACCTCGACCTGGACCTGCTTGATGAGCGGGCCAGAGCCATGCTGGGCGTTCTGAGGCCGGATGAGGTGGTGATCAGATAGGCGGTGTGCGGTCAAGCCTACGAGGCGGCGAGGTCACCCCCGCCGCCCTTTGGTTACCTGCTGAGCGCGTCGTATTGCTGTTCCCAGCTTGGCCGGGCTACGGGAACGCTGTCCTGGTCTGTCAGGCTGACTGCGCCCCGATCATCAAATATATCTGCAGCCGCCTTGAGCGCCCGGCGCTCGTCAAAGATGGCTTGTTTTACTTCGCTGTTGCTTGGTTTGCGGATCATCTGAGGTCCTCCAAACAGACTGCGCAGGATTGCGCCGTGACTCGAGGTTAACACGATCCGGCGAATTTTTCACGATAAAATCGCTAGATATTATAGAAAGAAAAATTTCTGATATTTCAGACGGTTTCCGGCATCCTCTGGAAGCTCCCCCCAGGAAATGGCCGGATTCCGGAGTAGAGGGCTGTTTGCTTTGGACCAACGGATAGCAGCAGAAGCTTGGCGGCCGCGCGAATGGATGGCGTCGTGCCGATGCGCTTGGTGTACTGGTACATCAAGCCGATTTCATCCGGCGTCAGTGTTCGATCTCGCGGCTCGAACTTGGCGATGGTCGAGGGGCGCACCAGATCGGCTGGGTTCTCAACCTTCTGGCCGCGTTCCATAGCCCAACGGAAGACCTGCATCACAATTTCGCGGCAAAGCGCGGCCGTTGCCGGTGCCCCGCGTTCCACAATCGCATCAGTCAGCGCCCGTAAATCTTCATGGGTGATTTCTGTGAGCTTCTGGCTACCGAACTTCGGCTTAAGCCCGCGCTCGAAGGTAGCTCGACACATATCGCGGGTAACGTCAGCCATTTGATATCAGCCAGCATGGTCGGATTGGGTTTCCTTTCAAAAGTACCATGCTCAAAAAGCCGCGCACCTTCCATAAAAATCATTATATAACAATTTATTATACAAATTCAATACCATGATCACCCGATCAGGAGCAGCATGGTATCGAGGGCTGAACATGGGGCATCAGGTTCAAGTCGTACCATCTGTCATGCCATAGAAACCGGGTGCTTGGGCGATACAGTCGTGGTCGTAGTGGTCCAAGCAGCAATAGATTTCGCTGACCGAGATGGTGGTGACGTAAACCGCATAATCGGGGGGATCGTAGTACGAGGCGTGATGAGCAGCATACCAGATCGCCTTATCGAGAGAGGAGATCCACGACATTCCCAGTGTGTGGACGGGGCTCTGTGGACCTGTGGCGGTTTCGTTCCGGTGAGGTGCTCATGTTAATCGGCCCTCTGTTCGGAGGCCGCGGGTGATTTCCAGCCGAGGGCTGAGAGTTTGCGGCGTGGGTTATAGAAGCCTTTGATGTATTCGAAGAGGGTAATCTCGACATCACGCCGGGTGGGCCAGTCGCGCCTCCAGACCAATTCTGCCTTCAGCGACCTGAAGAAGCTTTCGACGGCCGAATTATCATAGCAATTGCCCTTGCCGCTCATTGATACTTTGAACCCGTTTTTGCGCAGAAGCTTCTGGTAGTCATGGGCGCAGTATTGCGCGCCGCGATCCGTGTGGTGAATACAGCCGGGTGGCGGGCGGCGCAGGGCAACGGCCATGTTCAGCGCCCTGATCGCCAGATCCTGCTTCATCCGGTTGCTGATGGCCCACCCGATCACGCGCCTCGGGAACAGGTCGATGACGACGGCCAGATAAACCCAGCCCTCACGCGTCCAGATGTAGGTAATGTCGCCCGCCCACTTCTGGTTCGGGGCACTCGCCGAAAAGTCATGCTGCAAGAGGTTCGGCGCGATATTGAAGGCGTGATCGCTGTCGGTGGTGCGCTTGAACTTCCGGCTGCGGATGATGCGAATGCCATTCTGGCGCATCAGACGGCCTGCCCGGCGCTGTCCGACCCGCAGGCCCAGCTCGTTCAGCTCCTCGGTCATACGCGGCCTGCCGTAGCTGCCCAGGCTCAGCCGATGCTGTTCGCGGATATGGGCCAGGATCACCATATCGCGCCGCTGACCGATGGACGGGCCTGCGCAGCCACGCGCGCAACCCGCGATCCGTTACGCCCATCATGCGACAGAGATGGCGGCGAGAAAGGCTGCCACGATAGCCGGCAATGAACTGAAACTTCACGGCTTTTGAGCCGCGAAGAACTGAGCCGCCTTTTTTAGTACTTCCCTCTCCTCGCGCAGTATGCGGTTCTCTTTGCGCAGCCGTTCGTTCTCACGAAGAAGACCGGTATCCCGTTCCGGCATCTTCGCCTCAGCGGAAATCGCCCGTATCCACTTGCCAAGCGTCGAAAGGCCGACGCCAGGATCAGACGCAACCTGACGCCGTGTCAGGCCGCTGGTGAGTGCAATGCGAACCGCATCCCGTTTGAATTCCGCGCTGTGTGTCGCTGCCATATCCTGTCTCCTTTGGGGAGAGCATCGCTCTCAGAAGACCGGAACGAAACCGCGACAGGTCCAGATTGCGCCAAACCGGAAGCAGCTCTCGTTCGAAAATCGACCGCCTCATTGTCCGCGTGCTGTCAGCCATCGGCGCGTTGACGAGCCACTTCTCTCTGAATTCTCCGAAGCTCTTTGCTTCCTTCAGGCGTCTCTTCTCACGCTGCTTTTCGATCGCGGGGGAGCGCCCCTCGCTGGCGGCCCTTCTTGCATCAATACAGAGTTCGCGAGCGCAAGCCAGTGAGATGCCATCGCGGCCGTACTTCCCGAGGTAAACGGTTTCGCGACGGCCGTTCAGCTGATAGTTTAGGCGAAACGATATCGCACCGGACGGCATGACACGCACATACATGCCATCCCGATCCGCAACTTTGTACACTTTGCTCTGAGGCTTCAAAGCCTTGATTGCCGCATCCGTTAGCATCTCCGCGCCACCTCCAAAAAAGTACCGTCATGCGGCTTCTGGATAGCTTTGGCGGAAAATTCGCTGCTTTTACAAAGCGTTATCGAGGAAAAATACCGTCAAAGGCCTGCTCACCCTTGACGGTACTTTCGTTTTCACAACTGATCAATATGCGAGAGACCCGTCAGGCGGTCCGTCATCGCCGACCTTTACACACCGATAGCAGCGGATAGGTGCCGACCAAATTTTTCTTTTTTTACCAACGGGTAACAGCGTGCTGCAGCGTATTTTCGGATACCCACGGATAAGCAAAAATCATTCCCACTCAATCGTTCCCGGCGGTTTCGAGGTGATGTCATAGGTGCAGCGGTTGATGCCCTTGACCTCGTTGATGATCCGCGTGGCGGTCTCACCCAGGAACTCGTGGGTGAAGGGATAATAATCCGCCGTCATGCCATCAACCGAGGTCACCGCGCGCAGCGCGCAGGCATAATCATAGGTCCGCCCGTCGCCCATCACCCCCACGGTCCGCACCGGCAGGATCGCAACGAATGCTTGCCAGATCTCGTCATAGAGCCCGTGCTTGCGGATCTGGTCGATAAAAACCGCGTCGGCTTTACGCAGGATCTCAAGCTTTTCGCGCGTGATCTCGCCTGGGCAGCGAATGGCAAGCCCGGGGCCGGGGAAGGGGTGGCGGCCGATGAACTGATCAGGCAGGCCAAGTTCGCGGCCAAGGGCTCGAACCTCATCCTTGAAAAGCTCGCGCAGGGGTTCGACCAGTTTCAGGCCCATCTTTTCGGGAAGGCCGCCGACGTTGTGGTGGCTCTTGATCGTGACCGAAGGTCCGCCCGAGAAGCTGACCGATTCGATCACATCGGGATAGAGCGTGCCCTGAGCCAGAAACTCGGCGCCCTCGATCTGGCTCGCGTATTTCTGGAACACGTCGATAAAGAGCTTGCCGATGGTCTTGCGCTTGACCTCGGGGTCACTGACACCTTCAAGCGCAGACAGGAACAGTTCGCTCTCATCGGCATGGATCAGCGGGATATTGTAATTGTCGCGGAACATTTTCACGACTTCTTCGGCCTCGTTCAGCCGCAAAAGCCCGTGATCGACAAAGACGCAGGTCAGCTGGTCGCCGATCGCCTCATGGATCAGCACCGCTGCGACTGAACTGTCGACGCCGCCGGAAAGGCCGCAGATGACCTTGCGGTCGCCGACCTGCTCGCGGATCTTGCGGATCGCTTCTTGCCGGTACGAGGCCATCGTCCAGTCGCCGGTAAAGCCCGCCATGCGGACAAAGTTTTCCAGCATCTGCCGCCCGTTCGGGGTGTGGTGCACTTCGGGGTGGAACTGGACGGCAAAGAATTTGCGCGATTGATCCGCAATCATCGCGTAGGGCGCGTTGGGCGAGGTGCCTATCACCTCAAAGCCAGGCGCGATCTGCGTCACGCGGTCACCGTGGCTCATCCAGACCTCTTCACGGCCCGAAGAGAACAGGCCCGCAAAGATCCCGTCATCGCGATGCCCCTCGGCCGGGGTGATAAAGGCGCGGCCGTATTCGGCGTGGTGGCCCGATTCGACGCGCCCGCCAAGCTGCTCCATCATCACCTGCTGGCCGTAGCAGATGCCAAAGACGGGCACGCCCGTATCGAACAGGCTTTGCGGTGCACGGGGTGAATTGGCCTCGGTGACCGAGGAGGGGCCGCCCGACAGGATTACCGCCTGCGGGGCGAAATTTTTCAGGAAGGCGTCATCGACCGCGTTGAACGGGTGAATTTCGCAATAGATGTTCAGCTCGCGCAAGCGGCGCGCAATCAGCTGCGTGACCTGGGAGCCGAAATCGATGATGAGAAGGCGCTGATGCTGGGTCATGGCCAGCCTTTAGGCCGCGTCATGGCGCTGCGCAAGAGGCAGGCTTGACCGCAAGCGGGTCAGAGCCCGCCATGCCCCCTCAGCGCCAGAGATTGCCCAGCGTTTCGACCGGGTCCGGCTGCGACCAGATCTCGGCCCCAAGCGCGATGAAATCGGTGACGGGGGCAAGCTGGCCGATCAGCGCAGGGGTCAGCGCGCCCTCGGCAACAACCGGGATCTCGATCATCTCGGACCACCATTGAAAGAGGTCCAGCGGCGCCAGTTCCCCATGTCCAAGCGCGGTGGCGCCGCAGGGGCCAAAGCTGACATAATCCGCGCCCGCCTCGGCCGCGTTCATGCCGTCATGGCGCGACGCCCCGCAAAAGGTGCCGACGATTGCGTCCTGACCAAGCTCTTTGCGGGCGTGACGAACACCGCGCGCACCATTGGTCAGATGCACACCGTCAAGGCCGTGGCGCTGCGCAAGCAGGACGTGATCTTCGATCACCACGGCGACATCGCGGGCATGGGCAATCTCGCGGGCAAGATCGGCGATGCGGCCCAGCTCTTCTTCGGTGCCCGCGCCGGGGATGCGCAGGCAGGCGACCGGAAAGCGGTCCATGACCTCGGCCAGCAGCGGCCCCAGCGTCGAGGCGGCCGCGCCGACCGGGGTGATCAGGTAGAGTTGCGGCGTATTGGGCTGGTCTGTCATGGCGCTGTCATCCCTCAGTTTCGACAGCAGATAGCGCAGCCCTGCGCGCCTTGCCAGTAGTTGCGCAGAAGGTTATGGCCGCGACCATGGAACCGGCGATCATTCTCGTGCGCCCGCAGATGGGCGAAAACATCGGCGCAGCAGCGCGCGCCATGCTGAATTTCGGCCTGACGGACATGCGCCTTGTCGCGCCACGCGACGGCTGGCCGAACCCGCGTGCCGTGGCTATGGCCTCGGGCGCGGCGGGGCGGGTGCTTGACCGCGCACGGGTCTTTGCGACGCTGGCCGAGGCGATGGAGGATGTGGATTACGCCTATGCCACCACCGCACGCGGGCGCGAACTGACCAAGCCCGTGCTGACGCCGGCAGATGCAATGGCCGATGCCCGCAGTCGCGTGGGGCAGGGTGGCCGGGTCGCGGTGATCTTTGGCCCGGAACGTGCGGGGCTGGAAAATGAGGATGTGGCGCGGGCCAATGCCATCATCACCGTGCCGGTGAACCCCGAGTTCGCCTCGCTCAATCTTGCGCAGGCGGTGCTGCTGACCGGCTATGAATGGGCGCGCGACAGCCTGCCGCCTGAACCAGCGCCCCATGGCCGGCGGCCGGATGGCGAGGTTTCCGCGACGCGGCTTGAGATCGAGAAGCTGGCGGACCACTGGGAGGAACGTCTGGCTGACGCCGGTTTCTTCTTTCCGCCCGAAAAGGCACCAGCGATGAAGCTGACATTGCGCAACATGTGGTCGCGCCTGCCGCTGACCCGTGCCGACACCCGTATCTTTCACGGTATGCTGCGGCAATTGATCCGCCGCGGCTGATTGATTTCCGGGCGCGCGCGGGTCAAGGTCGCGCCCGATCGAGAAGGAAGCTGACATGGCAAGACGTCCCGTCTTTCAGGAAGTCACCGAGACGACCCCGCGCAGCACGCCGCCGGCGGGCGGTATGATCGACGCCGGCCCCCGGGGCGCGCGCGGTGCGATCCGCGCCTGGCTGATCGTGCTTTTCATCCTGGTCGCGGCAATGATCGCGCTGGGGGGGGCGACGCGGCTGACAGGTTCGGGTCTGTCGATCACCGAATGGAAGCCGGTGACGGGTGCGCTGCCACCCATGGATCAGGCCGCATGGCAGGCTGAGTTCGACAAATATCAGCAGATCCCCCAGTTCCGGATCGAAAACCCCGATATGGATCTGGCGGGATTCAAACACATTTATTGGTGGGAATGGTCGCACCGGTTGTTGGGGCGGCTGGTGGGCCTGATCTGGGCGACCGGTTTTCTGATCTTTCTGGCGACGCAGCGCATTCCGGCGGGCTGGACACCGCGCCTGCTGTTGCTTGGTGTTCTGGGGGGCGCGCAAGGTGCGATCGGCTGGTGGATGGTGCATTCGGGCCTGTCGGGCAACGTGGTGCGCGTCGCGTCATACCGGCTGGCGGTGCATCTGGGCCTGGCCTTTGCCATCCTTGGCCTGATCGCTTGGCTGGTGCTGTCCCTTTCGCGCAGCGAGGCCGCGTTGCTCAGGGCTCGCCGTGCGGGCGAGGTCAAGCTTTTTTCGATGACCACCGGGCTGATGCATCTGGCTTTTGTCCAGATCCTTCTGGGTGCTCTGGTTGCCGGTATCGATGCGGGCCGCATGTACACCGGCTGGCCGACCATGGGTGGCGAATGGATCCCCGCCGAGATCTGGAATGAGACGCTTGGCTGGCGCAACTTTTTTGAAAATCCGGCGCTGGTGCAATTCATCCACCGTATGGTCGCCTATCTGCTGACGGTGTTTGCCGTGGTGGTGTTCCTGCGGGCCCGCCGTTCGCCCCATCCGACAACCCGCGGCGCCTACGGGGTGATGATCGTCGCGCTGGCGGTACAGGTGCTTCTGGGCATCATGAATGTCATGCATGCCTCGCCCCTGCCTTTGGCGCTGGCGCATCAGATCGGTGCCGTGGCACTGTTCACGCTGATCCTGCGTGCGCGTCACCATGCGCGCTATCCTTATGAAACTTCGGTCCGGGGGACTGTCCGATGAGCGCTTTTGACGATCTTCTCGCATTTCAGCGCCAGATTGAGGCGCTGTCCTCGGTCGCCGAGCGCCTTGGCTGGGACCAGGAAACAGTCATGCCTCGCGGCGCGGTCGAGCAGCGCGCCGAGGAAATGGCGGCGATGGAGGCCGTTCTGCACGAGCGCCGCACCGACCCGCGCATCGGCGAATGGCTGGATCGGGCCGAGGCTGAGGACGATGAGGATGCCCGCATCCTTGAACTGATCGGACGCGACTATCGCCGCGCCTCGCGCATTCCGTCACGTCTGGCGACCGAGCTGGCGCGGCAGACTTCGCTTGCGCAGGGGATCTGGGCCGACGCCCGCGCCAAGGACGCGCCAGAAGATTTCCTGCCGGTTCTGAACGACATCCTGATGCTCAAGCGCGAAGAGGCGGCTGCGCTTGCCGATGGCGGTGATCTGTATGATGCGCTGCTGGACGATTACGAACCCGGCACCACACAGGCCGAGATCGCGGCGCTTTTCGACGCCATGCGCCCGCGTCTTGTCGCGCTGCGCGAGGATGTGCTGGGCGCGGCCCATCAGCCCGAACCGCTGACCGGGCACTTTCCGCTTAAGACCCAGATGAGGCTGGCGCGGACCTGTGCAACTGCCTTTGGTTATGATTGGACCTGCGGGCGGCTGGATATCGCCGTGCATCCTTTTAGCTCGGGGCGCTGGCAGGACAGCCGTATTACGACACGCGTCGTTGAATCCGACCCGTTCAACTGTCTGTATTCGACCATCCACGAGGTCGGCCATTCCAGTTATGAGCTGGGCATTGACAGCGATCACGCCTTTACCCCGCTGGGGCGCGGCGTCTCGATGGGCGTGCATGAAAGCCAAAGCCGGATCTATGAGAACCAGCTGGGCCGCAGCCGTGCGTTTACCGGCTGGCTCTATCAGCGCATGTCGGATGCCTTTGGCGGGTTGTCGGTGTCCGACGCCGATGCCTTTTATGAGACCGCGAACCGCGTCACCCCCGGTTTTATCCGGACCGAGGCAGATGAGATCCAGTACAACCTGCACATCATGCTGCGCTTTGATCTTGAGCGTGACCTGATTTCGGGCCGGCTGGATGTCGAGGATCTGGTCGAGGCCTGGAACGCCCGTTTCCTTAATGATTTCGGGGTGGCGGTGGACCGTCCTGCAAACGGCGTCTTGCAGGACGTGCATTGGGCTGTCGGGCTGTTCGGCTATTTCCCGACCTATGCGTTGGGCAACGTCTATGCCGGGTGCCTGCATGCCGCGCTGCGTGCGGCGGTACCGGATCTGGACGAGGCCTTGGCGCGCGGCGAGGCCGACCCCGCCGTCGAGTGGCTGCGCGAGAACTTGCAGCGCCATGGCGGCCTTTATCCGCCGCGCGAGCTGCTGCAGCGCGCCACCGGTGCCGAGATCAGCGAAAAGCCGTTGCTGGACTATCTTGAGGACAAGTTCTCGGCGATCTACCGGCTTTGATCGCAGATGCGGGGGCGAGGGGGCTTCAGGCCTGTTTCGCCGTCCTCTCTTTTGCCTCTCGTGGCGTCAGGCGGATGTGGATGCCGTTTTTACCCCGCAGGGTCAGGCGCATGATCGGGACCGGCCGCTCTTGCCCCGGCTCCAGCCGATAGGCGCGTAACAGTGCCGACAGGATCAACGGCCCTTCGATCATGGCAAAACCTGCGCCGGGACAGGCGCGTGGCCCGGCCGAAAAGGGGATAAAGGCGTCACGCAGACAGGTCTTGCCGTTCTCGGTCTCCCAGCGTGCGGGGTTGAAACCGTCCGGGTCGTCCCACAACCGTTCATGGCGATGCAGGTGCCAGGGCGACAGCACCAGCTGCGCCCCTTTCGGAGCTTTGCGGTCGCGCAGCGTCTCGGGCCGGCGGCATTGGCGCACTGTCATGGCGACCGGGGGATAAAGCCGCAGCGTCTCGCGAAATACGGCGCGGGCAAGCGGCAGACTACGGATGGCAGAGAAATCGGGGGCAAGGTTCTGGCGCGCTTCTTCGGCCAGACGCTCTTGCCAGTCCGGGTGCTCGGCCAGAAGGTAAAGCGCCCAGGCCAGAGCCGAGGCGCTGGTTTCATGCCCGGCCAGGAAAAAGGTTGCGACCTCGTCGATCATTTCGGCCTGCGAAAAGATGCGGCCGGTCTGCGAATCGGGCGTGGTCATGATCTTGGTCGCCAGATCATCCGGGGCAGTGCCTGCGTCGATCTGTTCCGCGCGGGCCGAGACAAGCTGACGTATCAGGCCACGGATGCGACGCGCCGTTTCGCGCACCTGACGGCTGTGGAACCGTGCCCAACGGGGCAGGGCGATCAGCCCGCCCAGATTGACCATGGGCTGAGCATCCTGATGTTCGCGAAAGGCCTGGAAAACCTGCGCTGCGATCTGATCTTCGATCGGGATCGAAAACAGCGTGCGAAAGATCACATCGGCGGCGATATGGCTGGTCTGGGGCTCGATGTCGATATCTGCCCCGTCGGCCAGGGGGGCAAGGCGTGCGACGCCGGCCTGGGTCGCGTCCCACATCGCCGGGAATGTCTCGCGCAGGCGGCCGCCCTCAAAGGCAGGGTCGATGATGCGGCGCTGGTGCAGCCATGTCTCACCATTCGAAATGAAGGTCGAATTGCCAAGCAGCGGTTGCAGACCAGCGGCCATACGCGGCGATTTCGGAAAATCCATCGGCCGCTTGCGTAGGATCAGGTCGATCAGCGCGGGGTCGTTGCAGGTAAAGCTGTGGACGAAGGGACCGCGGAACTCGGCCATCCATCCGCGATAAAGACGGTCAGATTGCGCGGACAGGATGTCGCGGCGAAAATCCCGGATAAAGCGCCAGACCGAGCCTCGGCCCTGCCGCCCCTTTGGTTTTGGTGGAATCATGTCTTGGTCCAGCGATTGACGGCGCGCGCGATGCGGCCGGGCGAATGCCCGCGCCCGGCAAATCGCTGTGCAAGCGTCAGCGGCCCCGCGGTGATGGCAAAATAGTCGTAATCTCCGGGCCGGTCGAAGGAGCAGAGATACTGAAAGTGCAGCCGGAACCAGCGACCGCGCAGCTCGCGCCGCTTTTCCGGCGACAGGGTCTGGGCAAAGGCTGCGGAAAGGATCAGCGGGTGGCGGCGGTCGGCCGGCTCGACCCCCGAGACCGAAACCGGATCGCAAAGCCCGAAGGAACAGGCATCGCCCGGAGCGGTCACGTCGATCCAGTCCAGCTCATCCCGTGCCGAAAGATAGCGCAGATCGGCGCGTAACCGGTTCGCACGCGGCAGGAACGAAGCCATGGGCACGACATGGCCAAGCGACAGATAAGAAAGCTGCGGCCCCCCCTTTGGCACCCGGCCCGAGCGGATCAGGTCCGCCAGAACCGAGATGCCAAGATAGGCCCCCGAGCTATGGCCGATGACCAGAACTTCGTCCCAGTCATCGGCCAGAACCTCGGCGATGCGGTCGGCGAACCGGGTAATGCGCTTTTCCAGTGCCGGGGGGTAAGCCCCCTGATTTTGCGCTGTAAACGCATAGTCATGCATCAGATACCAGGCAAAGATCTTGCCATCAAAGCGCCGCCATAGATGCAGGCCGCCCCAGGTCAGCGCCAGCGCCACCGGCAGACCCAGCCACCAGCCAAGGGTCGTCAGGTGCCCAAGCCCCCAACCGACCAGCACCCCGGCAAGGACCGAAACCAGCAGTTGCACGAGCAGCACCACAACCGGATAAAGCGCGGCGATGACCGGCCCGCGCCGCAGCCGCATCAGCCTGAATAGCGCGCCCGAGCCGATATAGGCCCAGGCGGTGCGGAGAAGCTGGCCATAAGTGGTCAGGATGCCCTGACCCATCGAGCCCTGCACGATATCAGCCCAGACAAGGACCTCGAATTCGGTTTCGATCCGCTGGTCACCGAACTGGCCGGTGACGCCCCAGCCAAAATTCTTACGGTCGCGGCGTGCGCCGAAACCAAGCTCATAACCCGAAATGCGCGCCTGTTCCGTGCCTTCGCGCTTGTACAGCTCGCGATAGCGGCGGGGCGGGATCGGGTCATAGCCCGGGATGTAAAGCACGCGACGGCGCAAGGGTCGGGTCATGAACTAAACTTTTGCTTGTGTTCGCAGAATATCCCATTCCCTACGGGCGGCAAGTCAACTGACGCCCCAGCGCGCCTCAAGTTTTTCTATGGCGGCGATGCGCGCCTCGGTCGGCGGATGGGACAACAGCCATGCGGGCGCGGTGCCAGTATCGGTCCCGGTCAGCCTGCGCAGCTTGCGAAACAGGTTCTTTTGCGGCTCGGTGCCGAGGCCAGCCTTGACCATCAGGGCGCTGGCAAAGGCATCGGCCTCGAACTCGTCTTTGCGCGACAGGCGGGCGACGATGGCACTGGTAACAAGGTTGGCGATCCATACCCCGATGATGGGCACGATCCGACCCAGAATACCCGCCAGCATCATTCGCACGACGTTCTGACCGGCAAAATCAATCATGCGTCGCCGGGTGTGGCCGTGGGCGACATGGCCCAGTTCATGCGCGACGACCGAGGCAAGCTCTGCCTCGGTGACCTCTCCGCGATCCAGTCGGTCCAGAAAACCGCGGGTCAGAAAGATGCGCCCGTCTGGTGCGGCCAAACCGTTGACGATGCTGACTTCATAGACATGGGCCTGAATGCGGGGCAGATCCATCGCCCGCCCAAGCCGCTCAAGCAAAGGCAACAGCCGGGGATCGGTCAGCGGGGTGGACTGGGCGTTCAGCATCGCCCTTAGCCGCCATGTGGAAAAGAACCACATCGCAAGGGCGTACAGCAGAATCAGCAGGATCGGCAGAAACTTCAGCATGGCACCAGTATGAAGCGCCCTGCCGGATCAGCCAAGAAGGCGCATCGCCTCAGTCAGCCCCTCAAGGGTCAGGGGTTGCATGCGGTCCTCAAATATCTCGCGGATCATGGTGATCGAGCGGGTATAGTCCCAATCCGCCCGCTTCACCGGGTTCAGCCAGACATGATCGGGCCAGGTTTCACGCAGCCGCTTCAGCCAGACTTCGCCCGATTCGGGGTTCCAGTGCTCATTTGCGCCGCCTGGGATGGCGATTTCATAGGGCGACATCGAGGCATCACCGACGAAAATCACCTTATAATCGCGACCAAAGCGGTTGATGACCTCCCATGTCGGGGTGGTCTCGGTCCAGCGTCGGCGATTGTCCTTCCACAGTGCCTCATAGATGCAGTTGTGAAAGTAGAAATGTTCAAGATGCTTGAACTCGGCCCGGGCGGCCGAGAACAGCTCATCGACAAGCCGCGTGTGATCATCCATTGAGCCGCCGACATCCAGAAACAGCAGTACCTTGACAGCATTGTGACGTTCGGGCCGGGTCTGGACGTCGATATAGCCGTGCTCGGCGCTGGCACGGATGGTGCCGGGCAAGTCCAGCTCTTCGGTGGCGCCGTGGCGGGCCCATTGCCGCAGCCGTTTCAACGCCACCTTGATGTTACGGGTGCCAAGCTCGACCGAATCGTCAAAGTCGCGAAACTCGCGCTTATCCCAAACCTTGACCGCGCGGCGGTGGCGGCTTTCGTGCTGGCCGATACGCACCCCTTCGGGGTTGTAGCCATAGGCGCCAAAGGGTGAGGTTCCGGCGGTACCGATCCATTTACTACCGCCTTGATGGCGCTCGCGCTGTTCGGCCAGACGTTCGCGCAGGCGCTTCATCAACTCTTCAAAGGAACCGGCACCTTCGACGGCGGCGCGCTCTTCGGGGGTCAGCAGCTTTTCGGCCAGCTTTTCCAGCCATTCATGGGGGATCGAGACCTCATTCACCAGCGCCTCGACCGGGATTTCCTCAAGACCCGAGAAGGCCTCGGAAAAGGCGCGGTCGAATCGGTCAATATGCGCCTCGTTCTTGATGAGCGTGGCGCGGGCAAGGTGATAGAATCCTTCGGGCGACCAGTCCGACAGCCCTGCCTGCAACCCGGCCAGCAGGTCCAGGTATTCCCGCAGGCTGGCTGGCACCCCGTGCCTGCGCAGACTGTCGAGAAAGGGCCGAAACATCACGTCATCCGGGAAATCAGCACGGTCAGGAACACACCCAGCACGGTCAGTGCCAGGGCGTGGGCGGCGGCATATTGCAGCTTGTCGGCGCGGCTGCCACCGGCTTTCACGGCGCGCATCCAGCCGATCGCTGCGCCAATAATGAATGCGGCGATCACGATCATGGATCAGGGCATAGCCCGCGCCAGCGACACTGTCGAGAGGCACGCCCCCTTGAACGCCTGCCGGGGGCAGGTTACTTTTGGTTCAACTTGATATCGGAGGGCGTGACCATGACGCCCAGGCGTCCTGCGGGTGCGGACGCGTTCCCGAGAAAAACGGTCGAGCCTTTCGCCACCCGCCCGGCCGAGGACGGGCCGCTTTATGCGGCTTTGGATCTTGGCACGAACAGCTGCCGGATGCTGATTGCCCGCCCTGCGGGCAGTCAGTTTCAGGTGGTTGACAGCTTCTCGAAGCCGGTCCAGCTGGGCCAGGGCCTCGAGGCGTCAGGCAGGCTGTCGCGCTCATCCATGGCGCGGACGGTTCATGCCTTGCAGGTGTGCCGGCGCAAGCTTGAGGCGCATAAGGTCACGCGCATGCGTCTTGTCGCGACCGAGGCCTGTCGAAGGGCCCGCAACAGCCGCGATTTTCTACGCATGATCCGGCGTGAAACCGGGTTGCCGGTCGAGATCATTGATGCCGAGGAAGAGGCGAGGCTTGCGGTGATTTCATGCGCGCCGCTTGTCTGTCTGCGGACCGAACAATTGCTGGTCGTCGATATCGGGGGCGGCTCGACTGAACTGGTCTGGATCGACCTTGAGGATGTCGAGCCGAAAGAGCGGCCCCGTGCGATCATGCAGCTGGGCAACGGGTTTCGGGACTCGCGGCCCGGGGGCGCGCGGGTTGTTGACTGGATCAGCGTGCCCCTTGGCGTGGCGACGCTGCGTGACCAGTTCGAGGATGTCGAGGATGATCAGGGTCGTTTCGCGCTGATGTCCTGGCATTTCGAAGAGATGCTGGCGGATTTCGCGCCCTATTCGCTGGCCTCGACCATGGAGGACGGCTTCCAGATCATCGGCACTTCGGGCACGGTCACTACGGTTGCTGCCAGCCATCTGGGCTTGCGTCGCTATGACCGGACCAAGGTGGATGGGCTGATCATGACCTCGGCACAGATCGACAGGGTGATCCGGGACTATCTGTCCCTGGGGCCGGACGGCCGCCGCGCCGATCCCCGAATCGGGCGCGAGCGGCATGCGCTGATCATGTCCGGGGCGGCGATCTTGCAGACGCTGATGCGGGTCTGGCCAACGACGCGTTTGTCGGTCGCTGATCGCGGCCTGCGCGAAGGGTTGCTATACGCGCAGATGGTCAAGGATGGGGTGCTGGCCCCGGATGGTTTGAACGGGGTAGCATAAGATGGCACAGGACAAAAAACCGGGGGAAGGGCGCAAAAGCTCGGGCCGCGGGCAGCGTGAATTGCGGGTGCGGGTGAAATCCGCCAAGGGGCGCAAGCTTTCCAGCACGCTTTGGCTTGAGCGGCAGCTGAACGACCCTTATGTCGCCCGCGCCAAGCGCGAGGGCTATCGTGGCCGCGCTGCCTATAAGATCATCGAGCTTGACGACAAGTTCGGCTTTCTTGTCCCCGGCGCGCGGGTGGTCGATCTGGGCTGTGCGCCCGGAGGCTGGTGTCAGGTCGCGGTTTCACGGGTGAACGCCCTTGGCGACCGGTCCGGCAAAAAGGTGGGCCGGGTGCTTGGAGTCGATCTGCAAGAGGTCGATCCCATTCCGGGCGCCGAGATTCACCAACTGGACTTTCTGTCGGATGGCGCGGACGATCTGGTCAAGGCTTGGCTGGGCGGTCGGGCCGATGTGGTGATGTCGGACATGGCGGCTGCCTCATCGGGACACAAGGCGACCGATCACCTGCGCATCGTTGCGCTGGTAGAGGCGGCAGCGCAGTTGGCTTTTGACGTGCTCGAACCCGGTGGCACCTTTGTCGCCAAAGTTCTGGCTGGCGGGGCCGAGGCTGAAATGCAGGTCATGCTCAAGCGTAATTTCAGCAAGGTCGCGAATGTAAAGCCGCCTGCAAGCCGTTCGGATTCCTCGGAAAAATTTGTTGTTGCGCAAGGTTTCCGTGGGCGGGACGAAACCGAGCGTGCCAATGACGAGGATGAGGGCGATGCGCTGAGCGATCAGGGCTGAGCCATATGCGGCGATCGCCAGAGGACAGCGCATAGGCTGACGGTGGGCTGGTCTCTCTGCATTTCCTTGGAAAACGAGGCGACGACCGTATGTGGTGGTGCCTGATTTCCACGCTTGGCTCATCTTGTGCGCTGACGGTTGCGCTGACGGTGCGCTGGAAACCGTGACCGGTGTTTCTTCAGCGCGCTTTTGGCGCATCATCTCACGATAGTTTTCGAACCTGCATCCGATGGCAGCGGTCAAGCTGCGGATGAAATATCCCAACCCGCTATAGCCGTGCCGGATAGCGATTTCGACGCCACGCTTGTCGCAAGCAGCTGCTGCCAAGCTCCGTCAGCGCGCAGTCTGGTTGCCCCGGAATTTCAGATATCGCCTGATCGGGATGCAGCCCTGAGCGGGAGAGATGCTTCTCGGCCGGCACGCGCGCGCTGGCTGTCCCGGTGATAGTGGCTTTGCGATGGGTCAGGCTCGCATCGGGTCGTAATAGTGTTGTAGTGATTGGTCCCGACCAAGATGAGGCCGTGATATCCCCCGAATCGTTGCTCGCGCCCAGAGCAATTAGCGCCTTCGTCAAGAGCTCTGGTGTAAGCATACAGCAGTTGAAAATAGCCGGTAGCGTCAGGTCCCGGCAACAACCGGGTGGAATCGGTGTGCCATGCCCTCAACATCGGCTGACGGTCTGGCGGTAAAGACGGTGTCGGTGGGGATGAGGGCGGTACGGCCGGGCAGCAGCACACGATCATGGCGCGGAAAGATCAAAGCCCGCCGGTGAGGCAGGCTGGACAAGCTGCTGTATGACGGTTAAGTGGCTGGCATGAAAAAATTTATTCTCCTTGTCCTTGCGACTGTCGTCCTGTCATCCTGTAACAGCCATGGCTGCAGCAGGTGGTACAGTTGGTGCATGATTCAGTGAGTAGTTTCCGGGAATAAGGAGGCCCCGCGGCCGCTCCTGGTCCCGAGCCCCCTGATCGGGTGCAACGTACGATAGTCGCCACGCATACTTGGATTAGGCGGCGCGCTGTGTACCCGTGTCGGGCCGCCCCAATGCAGACCAGCAAGAGGAATAAGGCGCAAGCTATCCCTGGCGCATGCGGGCAGCAGAGAGAGAGTGGGCCGGTTCGCCAAGCCCACCCGCCTGAGGCGTGATCCGGCGGGTGCGGATGGTTCGGTGGTGGCGGTCGGTCCTACCGTGACTGGGGGTCAGGTGGCTGCCCGGCGAGCGGAGGGAGGCGCGGATCGTGCTCCCCCGGGTCCATGATCGTTCCTAGGTTGATGCCGGCGGCGTGCAGCCTTGCCACGACCGGATCGTGCGGTTCAGTGAAACGCCAAGCTGGCTTGCCATGAGCAACCTGCAACAATTTCATCCAGAGATCCCGTTTCTGTCACGCGTGTCGTTGTGCGAACGATATTTCTGAAAAGTTGCGAAAAGGTTAATAAATATCGCAAAGGTTGAAATGGCACTGCTCAGATATTGCTTTCGATCCGGCGCCAGTCCCGCATCCGTCCCCGGAAAAAGCTGCGCTGCGACTTGGCATATTGACGGGTGGCGATAATGGCGAGCCGAGTTGCCTCTTCGAGGCTGAGCTGGCCTTGCAGGTGGGCGACAAGCTCGGGCGCGCCGATGGCTTTGGCCCAGAGCGCGCCGGGATTCCAGTCGGGCAGGACCGCACGGACCTCATCAAGCACACCTTGCGCGATCATCTGATGAAAGCGTCGGGCAATACGTTCGGCCAGCCGGTCGCGGTCTGCCTGCAGGACCAAAAGATGCGCTGCCTCGGGCGAGATCAGCGGCGGTGGCGTCTCGGCCTGCCACAAGGCAATGCCGCGACCTGTCGCCTGCAAGACCTCCCATGCGCGCTGGACCCGCACCGGGTTTTGCAGGTCGATCCGGGCGCGGGTCGCCGGATCAAGCTCACTGACCAACTGCGCCAGCCCGCCTGGTTCGCGCAGGATCTGGTCGGCCTGAGCGCGGATCCGGGGCGGGGTCGGGGGAATCGCGGCCAGACCCCGGGTCAGTGTGCTGAGATAAAGTCCGGTACCCCCGACGATGATCAGCCGGGTCTGACGGGCTTTGATCAGCTCTGCGACCTCGGCCAGCCATTCTCCGACCGAATAGGCGCGATCAGGGGTTATGTGACCGTAAAGCACATGGCGCGCGCGGGCCTCATCCTCGGGCGAGGGGCGGGCGGTCAGCAGGTTCCAGCATGACCAGACCTGCAGCGCATCGGCATTGACGACGATGCCGCCCTGCTGTTCTGCAATTGTCAGTGCGAGCGCGGATTTGCCGCTGGCGGTAGGGCCTGCGATCAGCACATGACGCCCGGGATCGAGCTCATTCAGGATGGGATGACGCTCAGTCATAGCGACTTTGGAAGGCGGCGGTTGAACATGGGCCCTGTTTGCGACATTTTGCGCGCTGATGAAACAGCCGCGAAAAGGTGAACCCATGTCGGATAGCGCGTCCAAGACTCCCGGAAAATACTCGCGCGTCATGCTGAAAATTTCGGGGGAGGCGCTGATGGGTGATCAAGGCTACGGTCTGCACCCACCGACTGTCGCCCGCATCGCGCAAGAGGTCAAATCCGTCCACGACATGGGCGTCGAGATCTGCATGGTCATCGGCGGCGGCAATATCTTCCGCGGACTGCAAGGCAGTGCACAGGGAATGGAGCGCGCGACCGCTGACTATATGGGCATGCTTGCCACGGTGATGAACGCGCTGGCGATGCAAGCCGCGATGGAGGCTCTGCGCATCCATACCCGCGTCATCTCGGCCATCCGTATGGACGAGGTCTGCGAGCCCTATATCCGTCGCCGCGCCATCCGCCATCTTGAGAAAAAACGGGTCTGCATTTTCGCCGCTGGTACGGGCAACCCGTATTTCACCACCGATACCGCAGCGACTTTGCGCGCCAATGAGATGAACTGCGAGGCGATTTTCAAAGGCACCAAGGTTGACGGCGTCTATGACAAGGACCCGCAGAAATTCGCCGATGCTCAGCGCTATGATAACGTCACTTATGACGAAGTCCTGCAAAAGCATCTGGGGGTCATGGATGCCTCGGCCATTGCACTGGCGCGGGACAACGACTTGCCGATCATTGTTTTTTCGCTGGATGAGCCCGGCGGCTTCCGCGGAATTCTGGCGGGCAGCGGCACCTATACGCGCGTTCACGGCTGAAATTGCTGCATAGGCTTTGCTATGTGGGCGTCGCTCGGTTAAAAGCTGCGAAAACCACAACACAGAGGCCATGACCGAGCATGTCCGACGACATAGAGATCGACACCGACGACCTGGAACGCCGCATGAAAGGCGCGATGGAGTCCCTGCGCCATGAATTTTCCTCGCTGCGCACTGGCCGTGCTTCGGCCACCATGGTCGAACCGATCATGGTGGATGCCTATGGCTCACTCACACCGATCAACCAGATCGGTACGGTGAACGTGCCCGAACCGCGGCTGGTGACCATCAATATCTGGGACAAGGCCCTGGTCGGCAAAGCTGAAAAGGCTATCCGCGAATCGGGTCTGGGCATTAACCCCCAGCTCAACGGCACCATCATCATGCTGCCGATCCCCGAACTTAACGAGGAACGCCGCCGGGAACTGACACGCGTGGCCGCGCAATATGCCGAAAACGCCCGTGTTGCCATCCGCAACGTGCGCCGCGACGGGATGGACCAGATCAAAAAGGCCAAAGCCTCGGGCATGTCCGAGGATGACCAGAAGTTCTGGGAAACCGCCGTGCAAGAGCTGACCGACAAGATGATTGCGGCCGTGGATCAGGCGCTTGAGGCCAAACAGGCCGAAATCATGCAGGTCTGACGCATATGGCCGAGAGCGCAGCCAGCCTTGCAAAGCCCTCAGGGCAGGGACAGCGGCCCCGTCATGTCGCCATCATCATGGACGGCAATGGTCGCTGGGCCAAGAACCGGGGCTGGCCGCGTCTGGTCGGGCATCGGCGCGGGGCCGAGCGCGTCAAACAGATCGTCCGCGCCTGTCCCGATCTCGGGGTCAACTGGCTGACGGTCTATGCTTTTTCGACCGAAAACTGGAAGCGTTCGACCGAAGAGGTGTTGGGCCTGATGGGCATTTTCGCCCGCTATATTGAGCGTGAGGCTGATGCGCTGTCCGCAGAGGGTGTGCGTATGCGCTTTATTGGCGGGCGTGAACGGCTTGAGCCCAAACTGCAGCGTCTGATGGCGGGGATCGAGGCGCGCACCGCCGTCAATACCCGTTTGAATCTGACGGTTGCGATCAATTACGGTGGCCGGGACGAACTGACCCGCGCGTCGGCACGTCTGGCCGAGCGTATCGCCCGGGGTGAGGTCTCGAATCCGACCGAGGCCGACTTTGCCGATTGTCTGGATACTGCCGGTCATCCCGATCCGGATCTGGTGATTCGCACCAGTGGTGAGACCCGGACCTCGAACTTCCTGCCTTTTCAGGCGGCTTATTCGGAATATGAATTCACTTCGACGCTTTGGCCGGATTTCACCCCCGCACATCTGGCAGAGATACTGGATCGCTACGGGATGCGCGAGCGGCGCTTTGGCGGGGCATGAACAGCACCGATCAACAACCGAGCCGTTTGCGTGGCGCCCTGAGGCGCGGCCGCGACAAATGGGCCGATCTCTGGCCACGCGTGCTTTCGGGCGCGGCGCTGGCGGTTGTGGGGCTGGTGCTGCTGATCTCGACCGGGATCTGGATTCGTTTCGGTGCGGCTTTGGTGGTCGGGCTGATGATGTGGGAACTTGCCCGCCTGACCGGCTGGCGTCACCCCGAGTTTCATAGCCCGCGCCATCCGGTGCTGATCGGGATCCTTTCGGGTCTCGTGATGCTTGCGATGCTGGTGCTGCCAGGTGACTGGCCGCTGACACTTGTTCTGGTGCCGATGATTGCCGGCTGGCACGGTACGCATGAGCATGAGCGCCCGGCCTATCTGATGTTCACGCTTGCAATTTTCGGCGCTGGCTATGCACTGGTCGTGATCCGCGAGGTGATGGGTCTGCCGACACTGGCATGGATCGTCGGGACCGTGGTCCTTTCCGACGTGCTGGGTTATTTTGTCGGCCGCCGCATTGGCGGCCCCCGCTTTTGGCCTGCGATCAGCCCCAAAAAGACCTGGAGCGGTACCGTCGCCGGCTGGCTTGGCGCCTTTGTGCTGGCGTTGATCCTGATGATCGTGGGGCAGGCGTCGTGGCCGGTGGTGATTCTTGGGCCGCTGCTTGCGGTTGCCGGGCAGTTCGGCGATATCGCTGAAAGCTGGCTCAAGCGTCGTGTGGGGGTCAAGGACAGCTCGGACCTGATCCCGGGCCATGGCGGCTTTATGGACCGGTTCGATGCCATGTCGGGCAGCCTGCTCGTGGCGCTTTTGCTGTTGATTGCCAATCTGTTGCCAGTGATCGGAGGCTGAAGGATGCGCAGCATATCGGTGCTGGGCGCGACCGGGTCGGTCGGTGAAAGCGCATTCGATCTGCTTATGCGGGCCGGAGGCGCGCAGAGCTTTCGCACCATTGCCCTGACCGGCGGCGCCAATATCGCCCGTTTGGCCGAGATGGCGCGGGCACTGAAGGCCGAGATTGCCGTGACCGCGTGGCCCGAGCGGTTGGATGAGCTGCGTTCCGCCCTTGCCGGTAGCGGGATCGAGGCGGCGGCGGGTACAGCTGCCGTGGCCGAGGCTGCCGCTCGTCCGGCGGACTGGACGCTTTCGGCTATCGTGGGTGCGGCGGGTCTGCCGCCCGGCCTTGCAGTGCTGGACCGGGGCGGCACCCTTGCGCTGGCGAATAAGGAAACGCTGGTCGCTGCGGGTCCGCTTGTGATGGCGCGGGCACAGGACAGGCGCGCGCAGATCCTGCCTGTTGATTCTGAACATTCCGCGATTTTTCAGGCGCTTCAGGGAGAAAACCTTGAAACTGTCAGGCATGTGACGATCACTGCCTCGGGCGGGGCGTTCCGGGACTGGCCGCTTGAGCGTCTGGCGCAGGCAACCGTGGCCGAGGCGAGTTGCCATCCGAATTGGTCAATGGGCCAGCGCATCACTATCGACAGCGCAAGTATGTTCAATAAGGCGCTGGAAGTCATTGAAGCTCATGAATTCTTTGGGCTGGGCATTGATCGCTTGCGCGTGCTCGTGCATCCGCAATCCATCGTGCATGCCATGGTGACGCATCGCGACGGCGGTTCGATTGCGCATATGGGTGCGCCGGACATGCGCCATGCAATCGGTTACGCGCTGAACTGGCCTGCACGCGCGGCCTTGCCGGTGCCTGCGTTGGATCTGGCCGCAGTCGGCAGCCTGACTTTTGCCGAGCCTGATGAGGCCCGCTGGCCCGCTTTGCGTCTGGCGCGCGAGGCGATTTCGGCGGGCGGCGCGGCGGGGGCGGTTCTGAATGCCGCAAAAGAGCAGGCGCTGGACGATTTCATTGCAGGCCGCATCCGCTTTACCGAAATGGCTCCGGCGGTTGAACATGCGCTGGCACTTGCCGCCCGCGAATCCGGCTTTTCCCAAAGCCCGCGCGACCTGGAAGAAGTGCTGCATTGGGACGGTTTCGCGCGCCGTGCCGCTGCGCAATGGCAGGGGGCAGCATGAGCGTGCTTTTGGACATGCTGGGCGGTTTTCTATGGACGGCGGCCTCTTTTATCGTGGCGCTGTCGATCATCGTGACTGTGCATGAATACGGCCATTATATCGTCGCGCGTCTTTCGGGTATCCGGGCCGAGGTCTTTTCATTGGGTTTCGGTCCAAGGCTGGTTTCCCGCCGCGACAAACGGGGGACGCTGTGGCAGATCGCGGCGATTCCCTTGGGTGGCTATGTGCGCTTTCTGGGCGATGCTGACGCTGCGAGCGCCGGATCGGTGCCCGTTGATCCTGCCCGGACCCGTCAAAGCCTGACCGGAGCACCGCTTTGGGCGCGATTTGCCACTGTCGCTGCGGGGCCGGTGTTTAACTTTATTCTGGCAGTTTTGGTTTTTGCTGGAATGGCGATCTGGCAGGGGCTGCCGGTCGATGAGGTGCGGGTCGGCCGCCTGCATCCGACCCCGCCCGGGGTCGAGATGCAATTGCAGACCGGCGACCGGGTGGTTGCAGTGGATGGTGCGCCCGTCTCTGACTGGCGCGATCTTGGCCGGTTGGCTGCAGAGCTGCCGGCGCGTGAAAGTCATGACTGGACGGTCGAACGGGACGGGACCCGGATCACTGTATCAGGTCCTGATCCGATGCCGCCGCTGATTGCGGGGGTTGCTCCGCGCAGCGCGGCTGTGGCGGCGGGGCTGAAGCCGGGCGATGTGATTCTGGCGATCGACGGTGCGCCCGTATTCCGGTTTGACGAATTGCGCGAACATGTTGCCAAGGCTGGCGGGCGTCCGGTGCTGCTGAAGGTCTGGCGCGAGGGCGCGGGCGTTGCGGACTATACCCTTGCCGCGCGTGAGCAGGACTTGCCAACCGAGGATGGTTATACCCGGCGCTGGCTGATCGGCGTCACTGGCGCCGGCACTTATTTTGATCCCGCGACCCGACCCGCTGGTCTGGGTGAGGCTGCCGGCATCGGTGTCAGCCGCACCTGGGATATCATTGCCTCGTCGGTTTCGGGACTGTGGGCGATGATTACTGGTCAGATCGGCAGCTGTAATCTGGGTGGCGCGATCTCGATTGCCGAGACGACGGCGCAGGCTGCCTCGGCGGGGGGCGGAAACTTCATCTGGTGGATCGCGGTGCTGTCGGCAGCCATCGGTTTTCTGAACCTGATGCCGGTCCCGATGCTCGATGGCGGGCATCTGATGTTCTATCTTTATGAGGCGGTCACAAGGCGGCGGCCGTCGGACCGGGTGATGGACATTCTGTCCGCTCTGGGCCTTGCTGCGGTCCTGTCGCTGATGGTGCTGGGCCTCACCAACGATCTTTTCTGCCCCTGATCGGCCCTGACCTTTTGACAGTAGCGCATGCTTCGCTGTATCCATCGTGGCAAATCCGGTGGGGTCAACCTGCCAGGCAACGCATTTTTCGCGAGGGGCGGCGATGACGGACAGGAAACTCGGCAAGGGCGCGCTGGCGCTGATCTCGGCGCTGGCGGTGGCTGTGCCGGTAGGAATGGGGGCAACCCCAGTCGCAGCCTATGTCTTCAGCAATGTGCGCATCGAAGGAAACCAGCGAATCGAGCCACAGACGATCCTGTCTTATCTGGATCTTCCGCGCGGCCAGGACGTATCCGCCGGGACCCTGAACGACGCTCTACAACGGCTGCAGAGTTCGGGCCTGTTTGAAAGCGTCGAGCTGGTGCCCTCGGGCGGGACGCTGGTCGTCAGGGTCGCCGAATATCCGACCATCAACACAATCGCATTCGAAGGCAACAAGCGTCTCAAGGATGCGAATTTGTCCGAGATTGTCAAATCGCAGTCACGCCGCGTCTATTCGCCAGCCCAGGCCGAGGCAGACGCCGCCGCGATCAGCCAAGTCTATGCCTCGCAGGGGCGTCTGGCCGCCCGGGTCGATCCGCGCATCATCCGCCGCAGCGGCAATCGCGTCGATCTGGTCTTTGAGATCCGCGAAGGCGATGTGACCGAGATCGAGCGTATCGGCTTTGTCGGCAACCGCGCATTTTCGGACCGCCGGCTGCGCAACGTTCTGCAAACCAAGCAGGCGGGCATGTTGCGCACCTTTATCCGCCGCGACACCTTTGCCCCCGACCGTGTGCCGGTCGATGAAAAGCTGCTGACCGATTTTTACCGCTCGCGCGGCTATGCCGATTTCCGCGTTCAGGCCGTTGCCCCCGAACTCGCACGCGAACGGGATGCCTTCTACATCACCTTCCAGATCTATGAAGGCCCGCGTTATACTTTTGGCAATATCACCACGATCAGCGAAGTCCCCGGCGTGGATGCGGCCGAGTTCCAGCAGCAGAACCGTGTTCGTCGGGGCGAGGTCTATAACCCCACGATCATCGAAACCACGATTCGCCGCATGGAGGCGCTGGCGCTGCGCAAGGGGCTGAACTTTGTCAGCATCGAGCCGCGCGTCACCCGCAATGAGCGCAACCAGACGCTGGACCTGACCTTTGCCCTGACACGCGGCCCGCGCGTCTTTGTCGAGCGTATCGACATCGAGGGTAACACCACCACGCTGGACGAGGTGATCCGCCGTCAGTTCTCTACGGTCGAAGGCGACCCCTTTAACCCGCGTGAGATCCGCAATTCGGCTGAACGGCTGCGCGCGCTTGGCTATTTCTCGGACGTTCAGGCCGAAAGCCGTCCCGGCTCGTCGCCCGAACAGGTCGTCGTTGACGTGAACGTAGAAGAACAGCCGACCGGCAGCCTGAACTTTGGTGTCAGCTACGGCGTGAATTCGGGCGTTGGCTTCAACGCTTCGCTGTCCGAAAAGAACTTCCTTGGCCGTGGTCAGCAGGTCGATCTGTCATTTGCGACCGGCTCGGGGACGAAAAGCTCGGGCCTGACCTTTGTCGAGCCGTATTTCCTTGGCCGCAACCTTAAGGCGCGGGCCCAGCTGTGGTACAACACCACTGACCGGCTGAATTCGGACTATAATACCCGGACCGTCGGTCTGCTGACGGGGATCGAGTTCCCGATTTCGGAAAACGGCAGGCTTGAGCTGCGTTACAAGCTTAGCAAGGATACGCTGTTCGACGTTGAACCGCCTCATGTCGATCCCGAAAGCGGCGAGGTCGTCGGCTCATCGCCCATTCTCTTCAGCGAGCAGGGCGGCTTCTTCACCTCGGCGCTTGGTTATACCTACAGCTATGACAGCCGCATCGCCGGTCTTGATCCGCTGACCAGCTATCGGCTGCGGTTCAGTCAGGATTTTGCCGGTGTGGGCGGGGATGTGAAATCCGTCACCAGCACACTTTATGCCGGGATCGAAAGCCGGGCCTGGCGTCCCAGCGTGACCATGCTGGCCGAGTTCGAGGCGGGGGCCGTCCATATGCTGGACGATCAGAACAGCCGGTTCATGAGCCGCTTTACCGGGAACAGCAAGATCCGCGGGTTTGAGCCGAACGGCTTTGGTCCGCGCGACCTTGAGGCACCGAACCAGGACGCGCTGGGGGGCAACTATTTCTGGGCGCTGCGCACCGAACTGCAATTCCCGCTGGGTCTGCCCGAAGAATACGGCATCACCGGCGGTCTTTTCGCCGATGCCGGCTCGGTCTGGGGGCTCGACAACCGTATCGGTGCGAATGAAACCGAGGTGGATGACAGCATGAAGATCCGCGCTTCGGTCGGGGCCTCGATCTTCTGGACGACGCCTATTGGTCCGCTGCGCTTTAACTTTGCCAAGGCGCTGAAGAAAGAGGACTATGACGAAGAACAGTCCTTTGACCTGACCATTTCGACCAAGTTCTGATGGTGGACAAACAGGGCATCGCGGCATCGGTTGCCACCGCCGTTCTGGCGGTGGGCTCTGCCGCGCTGGCCCAGCCCCTGCCGACGATGAACGATGGAACCGAACGGCCGGTGATGCCGATCGTCGTCGAAGCTCCGCTGCCGAATGGTCAGGCTGTGCTGCCAGTCCTGACCATTGATCAGGACATGCTATACGCGCGCTCGCAATGGGGACAGCGCGTGCAGGAAGAGATCGAACAGCGCCGACGCGAAATTGCGGCCGAGAATGATCGGCTGGCCGAGCAATTCGCCTCGGAAGAGCAAGAGCTGACCGCTTTGCGCCGGACGCTGCCGCCTGATGAGTTTCGCAAGCGCGCTGATGAGTTCGATAAGCGTGTTGTTGAGGTTCGCCGCGAACGGGATACCGAAGTGCGCGCGTTGCAGATTGAGGCCGAAGAAGAGCGGCGAGCTTTCCTGGACACTGCGCTGCCGATCCTTGCGTCGCTGATGCGCGAAAGGGGTGCGGTGGTGGTTCTGGAGCACCGCGCAATCTTTGTCGCTTCGCAATCCATCGACGTGACCGACGACCTTATCGCTCGGATAGACCGTGAGATCGGCGCTGGTCCTGTCCAGCCTGATGCGGAAGAGAAACCCGATGCTGCGCCCGCTGCGTCGACAACCAATGCTCAGCCCGATCAGCCGACCGAGCCGGCTGCCGAGCAATCGGGGCAGTAATTCTGGCCGCCCCAGGCAGCCGGATCAAAAAGAGCGGGCCTGGCCGACCTGACGGTCGAGATTGCCGATCCGTTCGGTCAGCAGTGCAAAGAAGGCATCGGACTGCACGTCGCGGATGAAGGTTGCGTTTGGCGTACGACCGCTGACCCGCCACCAGTCGGCGACGGTCATGCCTTGGGTGAATTCACCCTGCGTCTCGATCTCGACATTGATGAAGCGGCCGCTGAACAGATCGGGTTTCAGCAGCCATGCGATGGTACAGGGATCGTGCAGCGGTGCGCCTTCGCTGCCGTATTTTTCACGGTCGAACCGTTCAAAGAAGTCGGTCCAGCTGGCGACCGCCTGGCCGACGCGGCCCATTGCGCGCATGGTTTCCACCCAAGGGCGGCTGGTCAGCACGCGATGGGTGACGTCAAGCGGCATGACCGTCAGGGGCGCACCGCTGGCGAACACGATCTTGGCGGCCTCGGGGTCGACATAGATGTTGAATTCGGCGGTGGGAGTGACGTTGCCGACCTCAAAATAGGCGCCGCCCATCAGCACGATTTCCTGCACGCGCGGGATGATATCGGGCGCGCGCTGGAAAGCGGCGGCGATATTCGTCAGGGGACCGATCGGAACCAGCGTGACGGTGCCCGGCTCTTCGCGGCGCAGGGTCTCGATCAGGAAATCGACGGCATGGCCGGGGGCAAGCGGCATGGTCGGCTCGGGCAGGGTGACGCCGTCAAGACCGGTCTTGCCATGGACATGTTCGGCCGTGACCAGCTTGCGCTGCAAAGGCGCGTCGCAGCCGGCATAGACTGGCAGATCCGGCCGGCCTGCAAGTTCGCAGAGCATACGTGCATTCCGCTCGGTATGATGCAACGGGACGTTGCCTGCGACGACGCTGAGACCCAGAACCTCAAGCTCGGGACTGGCCAAGGCCAGCAGGATGGCGACGGCGTCGTCCTGTCCGGGATCGGTGTCGATGATGATCTTGCGCGCCATGATTACCCCTTTGATCGTTTCCCTGGCAGGGAAGCCCGGCCGGGCGCAGGATGCAAGCCCCTAGTCCCCTGCCGGTTGCAGATGGGTGATGCCCGCCGCCGCCGCCCGGGCAAGGGCAGGGTCCAGCGACATGACCACATATTCACCGCGTCGCCACAGCTCGGCCATGTCGTCATAATGGCGCGAGAAGGGATGTCCCGACTGACCGGTCGAGATGATAAAGACCGAGCTGTCCGGGTCGGCAAGATCATAGACGCCGCGATAAGTCGCGCCGGTCACGTTCAGCCAGGGGTTGCGGCCGGTGCCAAGAAAGCCCGCCTGCGCAATCGTCGCCTCTCCGCCCGAGGTCGGCTGGATCAGGTTCACGATATAGGAAATGCCACGCATATCCCCCAGCGCCGGATGAACGTGGCGGGCGCGGTGCAGGTCCCCCCAGCGCCAGCTTGCCAGATCCGGGCCGAAACGGGCGACCAGATCCAGCAGGGCTGCGTCAAGCGCCTGCCGGGCGATTTGCGTGCAGGTTTCGACCGGTGCGGACTGGCGGATATCGCACCAGACGGCCGCGCCGTCGATATTGCGAAACACCCGGTCGATGAATTCGGGAAAAAGCTCGTTCAGATCGTCGGCAAGCGGGCCAAGATCATCCCGGACCAGCCGGTCCTGCAAGGCGCGCATCCATGCAACATAGATCAGCGGCTCGGGCAGATGCTCGCTCATCGCGCCGTCCCAATTTGCAAGCAGGGCGAGGGCGTCCTGACGCAGCCGTTCGGGCGTGCCCTGGGCTGCGGGCTCTTCGGTGAACCACAGCTCGGCGCCCACCAGCGGTAAAAGCGCGCGGGCAACCGGACTGACGATATCGTTCTGGGCGGCGATGAAACTGTCGCGGGAATGCACCTCGCGCGAGTTGATAAGAAGACGCAGCCGGTCCAGCCGGAAACGGTCGGCCCAGTCATAGCCCAGGCCCGTCATGCCTGGCAGTGCCGCACCCGTGGCAGCAACGATGCCGCTTTCGGGGGCAAGATCGGTCAGCTCTGCAGGGGCAGGCGCAATGCCCTGCCACCGGTTCTGAACAATCCAGCCGGGTGCGGGCATCCGCCCCCCCGTCTGATGAACCGAGGGGCGCTGCGGCACGGCGCCGACAAGGACTTGCCCCACACCATTACCATCGGCAAGCGTAACGGTCAGCGCCGGAGCTACCATATTGCGCAAAGTGGTTGCGGCTGCCTGCCGGTCCTGCGCCTGCATCAGCCCGATCAGCGCGGTCATGCTGCGATCTTCGCCAAAGGCTCCGGTCCAGGACAGGACTGCGACGTGGCCGGGCGGCAGGATGGTTCCGATGCCAAGATGCGAGGCGGGGATTACCGGCCCATTCTCGGTCTCGCGCATGGTGATGGTTTGCGGCTCGGCGCCGCGGACACGCAGGATCTCGCGGCGGGTCGAAAATGCGGTCCAGCCCTGTGGGCCCCGATAACGGTTGGGATCGCCGGGCTGAACCTCTTCGATAAAGATGTCCTGATCGTCGATCTGTGCCGGGGTAACCCCCCATGCGAGGCGGGTGTTACGCCCGGAAAGAACAGCCGGAATGCCGGGGATGGTGCCACCGATCACCCCGCCTGAACCAAGCTCAAGCCGCGCCAGGTACCAAAGCCCCGGTGCGGTCAGCGGAAACTGAGGATCATTGGCAAGCAGCGCGCCCCCGGCCGCCGTGCGCCGTGCTGCCGCTGCAAACCCATTGGCCGATGCCCCGAGCGAGGGCGACAGATAGCCTGCAAGCGCCGTCGTCCAGTCCGGCGTATCGGTCCCGCGTTTCGGGGCGGTAAAGCGCGTGCCGGGGAAAAGCGAGGCATAATCCGGCATGGGCGGCTCGCCCGGCATGGCGACCATATCCTGTCCACGCTCGGGTGCGGCGAGCGACAGCCTTGCACGCAGTACCTCGCGGCGGACCTGTACGGTCGAAGACGCCGCGAGCAGCTTGAGGATCGCCAGCGAATCTGCGGGCTCCCAATAGGCGATATCGTCGGGGAACAAAAAGAATTCGGGTGCTCCGCGACCACGTGCGCCAAGATTGATCTGCTGGATCCAGGCATTCACGCCGTCGGAATAGGCGCGCAGGACTTCGGTCACCTCGGGGTCCTGGGCCTGAAGCGAGGCGCGGGCATTGCGATAGATCCCGAGCCGGCGTGCCAGATCGTCAGCGGGCAGGGCGCCCATACCATAGATCTCGGCCAGCCTGCCTTGGGCGGCGCGGCGCAGCACGGTCATCTGGAACAGCCGGTCCTGAGCATGGGCAAGCCCAAGCGCAAAAAAGACGTCGCGGTCGCTTTTGCCAAAGATATGCGGCACGTCCTCGGTCGTGCGCACGATTTCGACCGGGGCCGAGATACCCTGCACGACATAGGTGCCATCGTAGTCGGGCAGCGACCGGATGGCGAAATACCAGGCCAGCACCACGAAGGCGAGCGTTAGCAGGATCATCCCGACGGTCAGGCGCACAAGCCAGCGGAAAAGTGTCACCATGAAGAGGCGCAGCCCGAACTTGGGCGCGAGAGGTTGACCCCCGCGCCGGGTGATGAAATTCATCGGGGTGAATAGGGCAGGGCGCGGGCCGGATCAACGCGCCTTTCGATGCGAGGGAGAAAATTGATGGCAAAGGTGGCGTTTCTGGGGTTGGGGGTGATGGGCTTTCCCATGGCCGGGCATCTTGCAGCGGCGGGCCATGATGTGACGGTCTGGAACCGCAGCCCCGCCAAGGCCGAGGCCTGGGTCGCGCGCCACAAGGGCAGCCGCGCTGTCTCGGCCAAAGAAGCTGCCGAAGGGGCTGAATTCGTCATGGCCTGCGTCGGGAATGACGACGACCTGCGTCAGGTTTGTCTTGGCGAAGCCGGGGCCTTCGCAGGTATGAGCAAGGGTGCGATCTTTGTCGATCACACGACGGTTTCGGCGGCGGTCACGCGTGAGCTTGCGGCCCATGCCGCTGAGGCGGGGCTGGGCTTCGTCGACGCTCCGGTTTCGGGCGGTCAGGCCGGGGCCGAGAACGGCCAGCTTTCGGTCATGTGCGGCGGTAGCGAGGATGACTATGGCCGGGCCGAGCCGGTGATTGCCGCCTATGCCAAGATCTGTAAGCTTATGGGCCCCTCGGGCGCGGGCCAGCTCACCAAAATGTGCAACCAGATCGCCATCGCAGGGCTGGTGCAGGCGCTGTCGGAATCGCTGCATTTTGCTGAAAAGGCCGGGCTGTCGATCCCCGGGGTGGTCGAGGTGATCAGTCAGGGTGCTGCGGGCAGCTGGCAGATGCAGAACCGGTATCAGACCATGGCCGAGAACCGCTTTGACTTTGGATTTGCTGTGGACTGGATGCGCAAGGATCTGGGCATCTGTCTTGCCACTGCCGATGAGACCGGCGCGACCCTGCCGGTGACAGCTCTGGTCGACCAGTTCTACAAGGAAGTGCAGAACATGGGCGGCGGGCGCTGGGACACTTCTTCGCTGATTGCGCGGCTGCGTAAATGATGCGGCTTGCCAAGGACGGCGTGAACGCGCTATCAGCCTGCGCGGGGGCGGTTAGCTCAGTTGGTAGAGCGTCTCGTTTACACCGAGAATGTCGGGGGTTCGAGTCCCTCACCGCCCACCATTCCCCTTTGTATTCAATGTCTTGCCTCTGCGATGAGGTATCGGCATGACCGGTGCGCTGTCCCGCCTGCGTATTGTCGAAATCGCGGGCATCGGTCCGACGCCCTTTGCCGCAATGTGGTTTGCCGATCATGGCGCGCAGGTCGTGCGGATCGCGCGGCCCGGTTCGCCGCAGATTTTTCCGCTAAGCCGGGACGTCCTAGACCGCGGGCGCGACTGGCTGGAGCTGGACCTGAAATCCGCCCAAGGCCGAGATCTGGCGCGCGATCTGATTCTGCGCGCCGATGCTGTGATCGAGGGCATGCGCCCCGGCGTCATGGAGCGGCTGGGCCTGGGGCCAGAGGATTTCTCTGCAAACCCACGCCTTGTCTATGGCCGCATGACCGGCTGGGGGCAAAGCGGGCCGCTGGCACACACCGCTGGTCACGACCTGACCTATCTGGCGATCACCGGCGCGCTTGCTGCTATCGGGCCCAGGAACCATCCGGTCCCGCCGCTGAACCTGATCGGGGATTTTGCTGCGGGCTCAATGTATCTGGTGGCCGGTATGCTGGCCGCGATTCTTGCCGCGCGTGAGACGGGCAAGGGGCAGGTCGTCGATGCCGCGATCACCGATGGCGTCGCGCATCTGATGGCGATGATCACCGGGCTAAGGGTAAACGGTCTTTGGCAGGTCGAACGGCAGGCGAATCTTTTGGACGGTGGCGCACCTTACTACACCTGCTATCGCTGCGCCTGCGGTGGTTTTCTGGCCGTTGGCGCCATAGAGCCACAGTTCTGGGCCGAGCTGATCCGGCGCCTGGGTCTGGCCGGGGTTGATCTGCCAGACCGCGCTGATCCTGCAAATTGGGTGGCGCTGCGCGAGATACTGGCGGCACGCATCGCCTCCCGCAGCCGTGATGACTGGGCAGCCGAGCTTGAGGGAACAGATGCCTGCGCAGCACCCGTCCTGACGATGGATGAGGCTCCGCATCATCCGCACAACCGCGCGCGCGGGGTTCATATCGGCAACGATCCGCGTCCCGCGCCGCTTTTGTCGCGCAATCCGGGACAACCAGGCGAGGGCCGGCAGCTGACAGTCGGTCAGGCGCGTAATCTGTGGCGCTGAGCAGCCATTTCTGTTGACTTGGCCGGGCGAATCCGCGATATACCCGCGACCGGCCGGGCTTACGTCCGTTGCCGGTATTGCATTTTAAAATCTCACCCAGAACAAAGGGTGCGCTGTCCGAAGGCGGGGTTCAACCCCGGCAATACCTGAAATATGGGGCCGAAGGACGCGGCAGAGCAAGGAAAGACGGAATGTTCGCAGTTCTCAAGACGGGCGGCAAGCAGTACCGGGTTCAGGCCGGTGATGTGCTGCGCGTCGAAAAACTGAACGCCGAAGCCGGCGACAAAATCCAATTCAACGACGTGCTGATGATCGGCGCGACCGTGGGTGCGCCGCTGGTGAAAGGCGCCGCCGTTCAGGCCGAGGTCATCGACACGATCAAAGCCGACAAGGTCATCACCTATGTCAAGCGCCGCCGGAAACATTCCTCGCAGCGCACCCGTGGCCATCGCCAGCAGCTGACGCTGGTCCGCATCACCGAGCTGCTTGAAAAAGGCGGCGACAAGACCAACGTCAAGCCGGCCGTCGGCGCGCGCACCAAACTGGAAGCCGCTGCCAAACCGGCGAAAGCCAAGAAGTCGGAAGCCGTAGCTTCGGCCGAAGACGCTAACTGAGGCAAAAGGAGACTGAACCATGGCACATAAAAAAGCAGGCGGTTCGTCCCGCAACGGCCGCGATTCGGCTGGCCGTCGTCTCGGTGTGAAACTTTATGGCGGTCAGCAGGCCGTTGCCGGTAACATCATCGTGCGTCAGCGTGGCACCACCTGGTGGCCGGGCCAGAATGTCGGCATGGGCCGCGACCATACTCTGTTCGCCCTGACCGACGGCCAGGTAACCTTCAAGAAGGGCCTCAAGGGCCGCACTTACATTTCCGTGCTTCCTGCCAACGTAGAGGCCGCCGAGTAAGCCAAGTTTAACACTTGCATGCTAAAAGGGGATCGGCCGATGCCGGTCCCCTTCGCTTTTTCGGGGTTCGTACCCATATCAGTGCAAGTAATTAGGGGGAGAACAGTGACATGAATGAGTTGATTTCCTCGGATGCGCGGCAGATCGAGATCGTGACCGAGCGCTTTGTCCTGCGGCCGCTTCGGGCCTCGGATGCGGGGCTCATCGCGCATTATACCGCCGACCGACGCGTAGCCGGGGGAACCCGTTCCATCCCGCACCCCTTGCCGCCCGGTGCCTCTGAATCCTATGTCCGCCGTGCCATGTCGGATGACCGGGACGAGGATGTCTGGGCTATCGACGGTTCGGCAAATAAGCTTGCCGAAGTCCTTGGCGTGGTTTCACTGACCCGCATTGATCAAGAGCAATCCGAGCTTGGCTTCTGGATCGGTGCTGGTTTTTGGAACACCGGCTTTGCGACCGAGGCGGTCTCGGCTCTGGTTGAGGCTAATCCGCATCGTTCGCGCACGCTCTTTGCCGAGGCATTTCAGGACAACCCCGGCTCGGCCCGGGTACTGACCAACTGTGGTTTTGAATATCTCGGCGATGCGGAAAGCTGGTCGGTGGCGCGTAATGCGCTGGTGCCGACCTGGACCTATCTGCGCAAAATGGTCTGAGCAGGCCACCGATTTCTGATTTTAGGGGAGGGGCCTTGTGACGGACCTTCCCCTTTTTGCTTCGGGAGTGGTGTCCGGTTGATCATTTTGCGAGGGGCGCAGAACAAAAAGAGAAGAGGCGCGGGATTCCCGGCCTCTTCGTCGCTCCATCTCAGATAAGTCAGCGCCGCAGCGTAACCGAATTGGTGGCGCCGGTAATCACGACTTCGCGGAGCGATGGCAGGACTGCGTTCGGAATGGTCAGCGCGACCGTGGCTGTATCGCTCGCCGGGTTCGGCGGATTGACGGCGGCAAATGTGCCAGGCTGTGGCGGCTTGCCGACCAGACGCAGGCGCAGCACGCCGTTTTCATCCGGGCGGATACGGCCCTTGGGCATCGGCACCTCGGTCACCAGGGCGACGTCCCACCAGCCTTTGCTTGCGCCCAGCCCGGTCACGACCAGCATGCGGCCTTCGTAGATAGGCTCCCATTTCGCGCCGGTGACCCGGGCCAGTGGGATGCGTCCATCCTGAACCGAGGTCGGATAGCCCCCCTCGGGCTCAAGGGTTTGCGGCTCGGAAGAACTGCCAAACCAACGCATCGGGTTCCAGCTGCTGTCCCCCATGCGGCCGCAGCCAGCCAGCACGAGCATTGTACAGGCAAGGATGCCTAATGTTCTTGACCGCATGAACGCTGTCCCCGCTTTTCCAAGTCTTTGGGGCAGTGATAGGGCAAGTCGCGCGAGGGCGAAAGCCTCTTTGACCTCGTCCGGTCATCGCGCTATCCATGGCCGCCCACGCGAGAGGATGCCCCGATGGCCACGCCAGCCTTTGAAGAGATCGCCGAGACTTTCGATTTCCTTGACGACTGGGAGGATCGCTATCGTCACGTTATCGAACTGGGTAAGGCGATGCCGCCGATGGACGCATCATTGCAGGTCCCGGCCACCAAGGTAGAAGGCTGCGCCAGCCAGGTCTGGATCATGCCGCGGATCGAGGGCGGACGTTTCGATTTTCAGGGCGATAGCGACGCATTGATCGTGCGCGGACTGATCGCGATTCTGCACGCGCTTTACTCCGGGGTTCCGGTCGGTGAGGTCGCCGGCATCAACGCTACCGCCGAGCTGGCCCGCCTGGGGCTCGAAGAGCATCTTTCCGCGCAGCGTTCGAACGGGTTGCGCGCTATGGTCGAGCGTATCCGCAATCTTGCCGCGGCTGCCTGAAGGTTAGCCGCCGCGGCGGTGTGCAATCCAGCCGCCGCCCAGAACCCGGGTGCTGTCGGTCGCGTAAAAAACGCAAGCCTGACCCGGGCTTACCCCTTCTTCGGGGGCGAGCAGCTCGATCTCTGCGCGGCGGTCTCCGGTCACGCGCAGGATCGCAGGCCGGGGCGGCCGGGTTGAGCGGATGCGGGCGCTGATCGCGATTTCGCCGGTGAAAGGCTCATCGCCCAGCCAGTTCACCTCGGTCACCGGCACGATTTTCGTCGCCAGAGCTTCTTTGGGGCCGACAACGACGCGCCGGGTTTCAGGCTCAAGCCGGACCACGTATAGCGGATCACCCAGCCCGCCGATGCCCAGCCCGCGCCGCTGACCGATGGTGTAATGGATGACACCCCGATGGGTACCCAGCACATTGCCGTCCATATCGACGATCTCGCCAGGATCGGCCGCGCCGGGACGCAGCTTTTCGATCACGCTGGCATAGTTGCCATTCGGTACAAAGCAGATGTCCTGGCTATCCGGCTTGTCGGCTACCGCCAGCCCGTATCGGGCGGCCAGCGCCCGGGTCTCGGCCTTGCTCGCAAGTCCCCCCAGCGGAAAGCGCAAAAAATCAAGCTGTTCTTGCGTGGTCGAGAACAGGAAATAGCTCTGGTCGCGGTTTGGATCAGCGGCCATATGCAGCTCGGCTCCATGCGGCCCTTCGAGGCGGCGGATATAATGGCCCGTCGCCATGCAATCGGCATCAAGATCACGCGCGGTCTCAAGCAGGTCACGGAACTTGACGCGTTCATTACAGCGGATGCAGGGAACCGGTGTTGCGCCGGCAAGATAGGCGTCAGCAAACTCCTCGATTACCGATTCACGAAACTTGTTTTCGTAATCCAGAACGTAATGCGGAAAACCGATACGCTCGGCCACACGGCGGGCGTCATGGATATCCTGCCCGGCGCAGCAGGCACCTTTTTTCGCCAGCGCCGCGCCATGATCGTAAAGCTGCAGCGTCACACCGATCACATCATAGCCCTGCGCAGCAAGCATCGCCGCGACCACCGAACTGTCGACCCCCCCCGACATTGCCACAACCACGCGCGTTTGCGCCGGAGGCTTGGCGAAGCCCAGCGAATTCACGGTTGAAACGGGCGCAGCACTGCGCAGCAAGGGGTCTGACACTGTCATGGATCGTCCTTTCGCGAGGCGCGCAGATTCCGGCCCCGGATTTCGTTATATTTATAGGGAAATTATTGCCATTCTCAAGGGTGGCGCGGGCAAAACCGGGGATGGTTTCACCTCGGATTAAGAAAATCATGGAAGAACTGTTTGGAAAGACGGGGAATTTACGGATGTTTCTTAAAAAGTCCTCTGGCCCGCGGACTGTGACCCTGCCCGATGGCAGCATACTGACCCTGGCTGATCTGCCGCTGCCGCAGACGCGCTGGGTCGCCAGCCGCAAGGCGGTTGTGGTCGCTGCCGTACAATATGGTTTGATCACGCGCGATGAGGCGCTGCGCTGCTACAGCCTGACTGAGGAAGAGCTGGAGGCCTGGATCGGTGCCGTCACACGGCATGGTCGGAATGCGCTGAAAATCACGCAGCTGCAAAAATTCAGACAAGAAGGTTAAAGACAAATTTGATAAATCAGCAGGTAACCTGATATTAACCTTTTACGTCCAAGCTTAATCGGTTCGTTGGTTAAACAGGGGAAAGACATGCGAATCCTTCTTGTGGAGGATGATCCCACCACCGCGCGCAGCATCGAGTTGATGTTGACAAATGCGAGTTATAATGTCTATCGCACCGACATGGGGGAGGAGGGTATCGACCTTGCCAAGCTCTATGATTACGATCTGATCCTGCTGGATCTGGACCTGCCGGACATGAACGGCATGGAGGTATTGCGGCAGATCCGCATGTCGCGTGTCGACACCCCCATCCTTATCCTTACCGGATCGGACGATACCGAAAGCAAGCTGCGGGGTTTCGGGTTCGGTGCTGACGACTATATGACCAAACCTTTCAACCGCGATGAGCTTGTGGCCCGTATTCAGGCCATTATCCGTCGCTCCAAGGGACATAGCCAATCGGTCATTTGCACTGGCGAGATGGTGGTGAACCTGGATGCGCGTTCGGTTGAGGTTGGCGGGCGTCCGGTCAATCTGACCGGCAAGGAATATCAGATCCTCGAACTGCTGAGCCTGCGCAAGGGCACGACACTCACGAAAGAGATGTTTCTCAACCATCTCTACGGCGGCATGGACGAGCCTGAGCTGAAGATCATAGACGTGTTTGTCTGCAAGTTGCGCAAAAAGCTTGCTGCAGCAATGAATGGTGAAAGCCATATCGAGACGGTCTGGGGGCGGGGGTATGTTCTGCGCGATCCGGTCATTCCGGTGCCGAATGCCGAGCGGCTGGCCCTTGAGGCCTGATTGGCCGGATAAGGGCTGCGTCGGTCCAAGGTTGCTACGCCGGACTCCTTCCGGCGTGTGACCGCCTGTCCGGCCTTGTTCTGGACAACTCGACCTTCGCCCCGGTATCACCTGTCTCTGGACAACGGGGCCATAGGCCCGGCAGGAAGGTGGAACGCAGATGGGTGAAACGGGCGAGAATCACACCGGCATGGCAGAGGCAGCCACCTCACAAGCTGATCTTCCGCCTGTTGCCAGTCTTGATGCCAAGGCGGCTGCCGCAGAGCATGCTCGGCTAAGCGATGAGGTCTCGCGCGCCAATCTGGCCTATCACCAAAAGGACGCGCCCTTTATCAGCGACGCTGAATACGATCTCTCAAAGCGTCGGCTGGAAGAGATCGAGGCCCGCTTTCCTGAGCTTTCCCATGCAGAAAGCCCGACCGCCCAGGTGGGTGCAGCCCCTGACCAGCGCTTTGCCAAGGTTCCACATCGCCTGCCGATGCTGTCTTTGGAAAACGGCTTCAGTCATGAGGATGTCGAGGCATTCGTTCATCGGCTACGGTCATTTCTTAACCTTGCGCCGGATGTGCCGCTGGAATTTACCGCCGAGCCCAAGATTGACGGCCTGTCGTTGTCCTTGCGTTACGAAGGCGGAAAACTGGTGCAGGCCGCAACCCGTGGCGATGGCGCCATAGGCGAAAATGTGACGGCTAACGCCCTTACGATCAGCGATATTCCGAAACACCTTGCTGGTGACGGCTATCCAGAGGTTCTTGAGATCCGTGGCGAGGTCTACATGTCGCATACGGATTTCGAACAGCTGAACCAATCCGACAACGGGCGTGTCTTTGCCAATCCACGAAATGCTGCGGCGGGTTCGCTGCGCCAGCTTGACGCAGCAGTGACCGCCTCACGCCCCTTGCGGTTTTTTGCCTATGCCTGGGGCGAGGTCAGCGCGCCCTTTGCCCGTAGCCAGATGGGGGCGGTGCAGAGGATGCGGGATTTCGGATTCCAGACCAATCCACTGACACGCATCTGTAACTCGGTGCAGGATCTGTTGGCTGCCTGGGCCGAGATCGAGCAGATGCGCTCGACCCTTGGCTATGACATCGACGGTGTGGTCTATAAGGTTAATGATCTTGCCTATCAGGCACGACTTGGCATGCGCTCGACGACACCGCGGTGGGCGCTTGCGCATAAATTTCCCGCCGAACGCGCCTGGACGCGGCTTGAGGCCATTGACATTCAGGTCGGGCGTACCGGCGCGCTCAGCCCGGTGGCGCGGCTGAATCCGGTGACAGTGGGTGGTGTCGTGGTTTCGAACGCGACGCTGCATAACGAGGATTACATCGCCGGGCGCGGCGCTGACGGCAGCGAGATCAGGGGTGGCAAGGATATTCGTGTCGGCGACTGGGTCGAAGTTTATCGGGCCGGCGATGTCATCCCTAAAGTTGCCGATGTGGATCTGAGCAAACGCCTGGGTGATTCCGCGCCTTACGTCTTTCCGACCACCTGTCCTGAATGCGGCTCTCCAGCCATTCGTGAAGAGGGCGATGCCGTTCGGCGTTGCACCGGTGGGTTGATTTGTCCGGCGCAGGCAGTCGAAAAACTGCGCCATTTCGTTTCACGCGCCGCCTTTGATATCGAGGGTCTGGGCGCCCGGCAGATCGAGGTGTTCTATCGCCTGAACTGGGTTGCAGAGCCGGCCGATATCTTCACGCTTCATGCCCGTGATGCTGCGGGGCGCAAGATGCTTGCTGACCATGCCCACGCCTTTCTTGCGATTGAGAGCAGGATCGAACGCGCCGAAACCCTGCTCGCCGATTATCGTGAACTTCTGAGCCCGCTTGGTGTCGAGATCGAGGGATCCGATGATCTGCCCGAGGCTCTTGATAGGCTGTCGTCCTGTCGGCTGGCCGAGGTAAAGGGCTGGGGCGAAACCAGCGCCAGCAAGCTTTTCGAGGCGATCGAAAAGCGGCGCGAGATTTCGCTGGCCCGCCTGCTTTTTGCGCTGGGGATCCGGCATGTTGGTGAGGTCGCGGCGCAGGATCTGGCCCGCCACTATGGCAGCTGGGATGCGCTTAAGACTGCGTTGGACATCGCCCGCCCTGCCGCTATTGCCCATCGCGCTGCCGAGGATGCCGCACAGGCGGAACGTGAGGCTGCGCAGGCCGAGGGCCGTCGCGCCCGGCTGGCCGAGGCGCGGGGGGCGGCTCTTGCCCGGAGCGAACTTTCGCCCGAGGCCGCGAACGCCTGGGCCGACCTTATTGCTGCCGATGGTATCGGTCCGGTCCTTGCCATGTCGCTGTCGGATGCCTTTGCCAATGAACGCGAACGGGCGGCTATTGATCGGCTGATCGCGCAGTTAAGTTCGATCCTGCCGCCCGAGGCGCGCGCCACCGGCACTGCCATCGCTGGCAAGACGCTGGTCTTTACCGGCACGCTTGAAAAGATGACACGGGCTGAGGCCAAAGCGCGGGCCGAGGCGCTTGGCGCCCATGTTGCGGGCTCGGTTTCGGCCAAGACGGATCTGCTGATTGCCGGCCCGGGTGCAGGCTCCAAGGCGAGAAAGGCCGCTGAACTGGGCATCAAGGTCATTGATGAGGACGAATGGCTGACGCTCGCCCAGGGGTAACGCCGGGCCGCCCGCCGGTACTGTTTCCCTTGTTCGCGGGCGTTGAGACGTTGCCGGGCGTTGGCCCGCGCGCGGCCGAGGCCTTTGCCCAAATGGGCGTGACGCGGCTGCGCGATCTGATCCTGAACCTGCCGCATTCGGGTATCCGCCGTCGGCGCATTACCCATCTGGCCGATGCGATCCCCCCCGAGATTGTCACGGTCACGATCACCGTTCAGCGTCACAGCCAGCCAACCGCAAAGGGACGGCCCTGGCGTGTGCACTGCAGTGATGGCCGGACGGATTTGCAGCTGGTTTTCTTTCACCCCCGCAAGGGCTGGATTGAAAGCCAGCTGCCGGTGGGCGAAAGGCGGCTTGTCTCGGGCAAGATCGAGCTGTTCGACGGCATGCCGCAGATGGTCCATCCCGACCATATTGGCCCCGAGGGGTCAGAGCCGCCCCCGGATTTTGAACCGGTCTACCCCTTGTCGGGCCGGCTGACCCAGGGGGTCGTGCACAAGGCAGCGCAGGTGGCACTGACCCGCCTGCCCGAAGCGGAAGAATGGATCGACCCGGCCCTTGTCGCGCGCGAGGGTTGGCCGGGCTGGGCCGAGGCGCTGCACCGTGCCCATGCTCCGACAGGGCCGGCCAACCTGTCCTCCACCGATCCGGCGCGTGCGCGGCTGGCCTATGATGAACTTTTCGCACATCAGATGACGCTTGCGCTGTTGCGTCGTGACCGGCGCAAGCAGGCTGGGCAGGTGACGCAAGGCAGCGGAGATTTGCGCGACAAGGTGCTGGCGGGGCTGCCATGGCCGCCGACAGACGCGCAGCGCCGCGCGGTCGAAGAGATCGCCGCCGACCTGGCTTCGCCGCGGCGAATGAACCGGTTACTGCAAGGCGATGTTGGCGCGGGGAAAACGCTCGTCGCCTTTCTGGCGCTGCTGATCGCGGTCGAGGCAGGCGGGCAGGGCGTGCTGATGGCCCCGACCGAAATCCTTGCACGTCAGCATTTCAGGGCGCTTGAACCTTTGGCGCGGCTGGCAGGCATCCGGCTTGAGGCATTGACGGGCCGGGATAAGGGTGATGCGCGCACGAATATCCTGACCGATCTGGCAGAGGGGCGTATCGACATCCTCGTCGGCACCCATGCGGTGATCCAGAAAACTGTCGAATTCCGCGATCTGCGGCTGGCTGTTGTCGATGAACAGCATCGGTTTGGCGTCAATCAGCGTATGGAGCTGGTGGCTAAAGGCGGACATTTACCACCTGATATGCTGGTGATGACGGCTACGCCGATCCCGCGTTCGCTGGCGTTGGCGCAGTTCGGCGATATGGATCTGTCGGTGCTTGATGAAAAGCCCGCTGGTCGCCAGCCGATCCGGACTACGGTGATCCCCGATTCCCGGATGGGCGAAGTGGTGGAACATCTGGCCCGGGCGATCTCGGCCGGGGCACGGGCCTATTGGGTTTGCCCCTTGGTCGAGGAAAGTGAGGCTGTCAGCCTGACCGCCGCCGAGGCGCGTTTTCAGGAACTGCGTGCCCGTTTCGGCGAACAGGTCCGACTGATTCACGGTCAGATGCCTGCGGATGAGCGTGACACCGCAATGGCTGACTTCGCCGCCGGCCGGGCGAACATCCTTGTCGCGACCACGGTGATCGAAGTCGGCGTCGATGTCCCCGAGGCAACGATCATGGTGATCGAGCGCGCTGAAAGTTTTGGGCTGGCGCAATTGCACCAGTTGCGTGGCCGTGTCGGGCGTGGTTCGGGCGCGTCGAGTTGCCTTCTGATGTATCACGAGCCGCTTTCCGAAACGGGGCGGCGGCGCCTTTCGATCCTGCGCGAGACTGAGGACGGTTTCCGCATCGCCGAGGAGGATCTGGCGATGCGCGGGGCGGGCGATGTGATCGGTACGGCGCAATCGGGTCTGCCACGATTCCGCATCGCCGACCTTGAGCGGCAGTCGGGCCTGATGGCCCTGGCCCGCAAGGACGCACAAAGTTTTCTTGAGCGAGACCCCGAAATGGCAAGCGAGAGAGGACGCGCTGTTCGCCTTCTTTTGTGGCTGATGGAGCAGGATCGCGCCATACGGTTGATCAACTCAGGATAGCGTTCTCCAGATGTTCTTAAAAAGTTCTTTACTTTGTTCTCGCGTCATGAGAACAAACGGTAAACGAACTGTGGAGAGCCCCATGACCCGCGAATCCCTCTCTGACTTGCTCGGCACGGTCGCCATCTCGGTGACGGCAATCATTCTGTTCTCGCTGCCTTCGATTCTGGCAGCCTGATTTCTGACTTTCACTGCCCCGCGCAATCGGCGGCCCTTCGCCTGGGGCTGCAACCTTCCCCTCGGTCGATCATGCGCGCAACTGCCGGTCCCTTGCGGACCGGCTTTTCTTTTTGCGGGACGGGTTCTCAGGCAGGCGATGCGTCGATCGCACCCAAAAGAGCCTCCCACGCCAGCAGAATGGAGGCGTGGCGGTTAGGGAATTCCCGCGCGGGCAGCAGCGTCTCAAGCTCATCAAAAGGTGCAGCGGGGGCAGGGCCATCAGTTTTCAACATTGCCTGCAGCTCGTCGCGGGCCCGGGCGATCTCATCCCGCGAACGGCCAAGCGCGGTGCGCCCCAGCACCCCGGCCGATGCCTGACCCAGCGCACAGGCCCGCACCTCTTGGGAAAAATCAACGATGCGGCCGTCTTGCATTACCACATGGGCGGTGACCGACGAGCCGCATTGAGGCGACCGACGATGCGCGCTGCCCGTCGGGTTGTCGAGCTTGCCCAGATGCGGGATGTCCGAGGCGAGCGCCAGGATGCGCCGCGAGTAAAGCTGCATCAGGTCACTGTCGGACATGGTCTTTTCCCTTTCGATTACTGCGTCTAGATAGGTGCGGTGCAGCCGAAAGGAAAGCTGATGTTCGACCCCGCCAGCCTGAAATATGACGCCGATAGTCTGATTCCGGCCATCGCGCAGGATCATCACACGGGCGAGGTGCTGATGATGGCCTGGATGAATGCCGAAGCGGTCGCGCAGACACTTGCCACGGGCAAGGTCACTTATTGGTCGCGTTCCCGTCAGGCGTTCTGGGTTAAGGGCGAAAGCTCGGGCCACGTCCAAAAGCTGGTCGAGCTGCGGGTTGATTGTGATCGGGATTGCCTGTTGGTGCTTGTCGATCAGACCGGCCCTGCCTGCCACACGAACCGGCAAAGCTGCTTTTACACCGCGATCCGGGGCGGGGATGAGGTGATCATTATGGAACCTCAGAATCCCAGCAGTTGACGGATCTCGGCAGCAGAAACGCCGTCGTCGCGATAAAGCTTTAGTGCACGGGCATCGTCGCGCTTGGCCAGGCGCTTGCCGTGTTCATCCCGGATCAGCCGGTGGTGGTGATAACGCGGCGTCGGAAGCTCAAGCAATTTCTGAAGTAATACATGTATCCATGTTGAATCTAATAAATCTTTTCCGCGTGTCACCAGCGTGATTCCTTGTGCGGCGTCATCGACCACAACGGCAAGGTGATAGCTTGTCCCCATGCCACGTCGTGCAAGAACCACATCCCCGACGCCGAAGATAAAGTCCTGCGCTGCCAGCCGATGTGGCAGGCCGGGGGCGATATTTTCATCCAGAAACACGATTTCTTCGAGGTCGAGATAGTCAAAGGCGCGGGCGGCGTTCAGGCGGATTGCGTCGTCCGGTCCCATTTCAGCCATGTTTCGATGGCGGCAGGTGCCGGGATAGACCGGGCCGTCTGGGCCGATCACCGGTTCGGCGCCTTCTTGCGGTGCGGAAAGCGCGGCGCGAATATCGGCACGCCGGCAACGGCAAGGATAGATAAGCCCCAGCGCAGCCAGTCGGTCCAGCGCTGCCTGATAGGCGGACAGCCGTTCGGATTGGCGCATTACGGGCTGGGGCCAATCAAGGCCTAGCCAGTGTAGATCTTCGACGATCAAAGCCTCGTATTCCGGGCGACAGCGCGATTGGTCGATGTCCTCGATACGCAGCAGAAACTCACCCGGGTGGGCCAGTTTCGCAGCTGTCAGCGCCGCGAAAGCATGGCCCAGATGCAGCGGGCCCGTCGGCGAGGGGGCAAAGCGCGTGCGGTTCAAACCTGTCCTGCAAGCCATTGGTTGAAATCGGCTTTTGCTCGGTCTGTATAGGCCGGATAGCGATCCTTGCGCCCTTTGCGGCCACCGCGCATATCTTCAAGCGGAGGGTATAGGCCAAAGTTCACGTTCATCGGCTGGAAGGTCTTGGCGTCCGCGCCGCCTGTGATGTGGTTAACCAGCGCCCCCATCGAGGTCGTGGCGGGGGGCGGAGGCAGGTCGCGACCCAGTGCCTCGGCAGCCGCCATGCGACCAGCAAGCAGGCCCATGGCGGCGCTTTCAACATAGCCTTCGACCCCGGTGACCTGACCGGCAAAGCGAAGGTTCGGATGCGAACGCAGCCGCAGCCGGTCGTCGATCAGACGAGGCGAGTTCAGGAAAGTGTTGCGATGGATGCCGCCAAGTCGGGCAAAGCTGGCATTCTGCAATCCGGGAATGCGCCTGAAAACATCGACTTGCGCACCATACTTCATTTTCGTCTGAAAGCCGACGATATTATAAAGCGTTCCCAATGCATTGTCGCGGCGCAGCTGTACGACGGCATAGGGCTTTTCTTCAGGCCGGTGTGCATTGGTCAGCCCGACCGGCTTCATCGGGCCATGACGCAACGTGTCCCGGCCACGCTCGGCCATGACCTCAATGGGCAGACAGCCGTCGAAATAAGGCGTGGGGTCGGGCGAAGAGCCGGCCTCACCCTCATGAAACTCTGTCTTTTCGGCGGCGAGCAGGGCGTCGATGAAGCCGTCGTAATCCTCGCGCGTCATCGGGCAGTTGATATAGGCGGTACGCTCTTCCTCGGTGTCGCCCTTGTCGTAGCGGCTTTGGCGCCAGCAGATCGACATGTCGATGCTGTCGGCATGGACGATCGGAGCAATGGCGTCGAAAAAGGCGAGCGAACCCTCGCCGGTCAGCCCCCGGATCGACTGGCCAAGCGCGGCCGAGGTCAGCGGGCCGGTCGCGATGATCCAGCGGCCCTCGGTCGGCAATTCGCGGATCTCACCGGGCTGGAAAGAAACCAGAGGCTCGTTGCGCAGAGCCTGCGTTACAGCCTGCGAGAATGCGTCGCGGTCGACGGCCAGTGCGCCGCCAGCAGGCAGGCGGTGACGGGCGGCCATTCGCATGATCAGCCCGTCTGCCGCGCGCATTTCCCAATGCAACTGGCCCACGGCATTCATGCGATCATCGTCCGAGCGGAAGCTGTTCGAGCATACCATTTCAGCGCAATCGCCGGTACGATGCGCGAATGTTGCAACCTCGGGCCGCATCTCGTGCAGCACCACCGGAACACCTGCGCGGGCGATTTGCCAGGCGGCCTCGGACCCGGCAAGGCCCGCGCCAATGATGTGGATCGGTTCCATGCTTGTCCCCTTTGCCTCAGGCGCGTTGTCCTAACAATGGCGCGCCAAAACGGCAAGAGAAAGGGCGGCACCCGCAGGGGGAGCCGCCCGATCAGTTTCGATGCCTTGCCGGCGATCAGGCCTCGGTAGCCTCTTCCTCGGCAGCTTCTTCGTTGTCGCTGGAGCGCAGGCCCGAAGGAGCCGCGATATTGGCGATGACAAAGTTGCGGTCGATGGTCGGCTTCACACCGCGCGGCAGTTGCACGTCGTTGATGTGGATCGATTCACCGATTTCGCGGCCGGTCAGGTCAACCGTGATCTGCTCGGGGATATCCGAGGCGGTCACCATCAGTTCGACCTCGGGGCGCACCACGACCAGCGTACCGCCACGCTTCAGGCCAGGGGCCTGCTCGTGGTTTTCAAAATGTACGTTGATGAACAGGTTCACCCGGGTGTTGCGGTGCACGCGCATGAAGTCGATATGCGTCGGCAGGTCCTTGACCACATCGCGCTGAACGCCGCGGCAGACGACGCGGACGTCTTCCTGGCCTTCGACTTTCAGGTTCCACAGCGTGGACATGAAGCGACCGGCGCGCAGCTTGGTCAACAGGTAGTTGAATTCAAGGGCGATCGGCTGCGGCTCTTTGCCGTCGCCATAAACGATGCCGGGCACCTTGCCTTCGCGGCGAGCTTGACGGGCGGCCCCCTTGCCTGTCCCCGTGCGTGCCTCGGCCACCAGATTCGGGATCTCTTTGGCCATGGTTGGTATCCTTGTGCTACAAATGGCGGCCATCCTCCAAGGGTGCATGGCCGAGGACGGGCCTATAGCGCGGTGTCAGCGGGAAGTGAAGTGAAAAATCGTTCGCATGTTAGGTGAAAAATGCTTGTCAGATAGGCTCTGATGGTTGCAGAGCATTTCTCGATACAGGTCGGGGCCTTTCGAGTTGCATCGTATCTATTCGCTTGACTACCTCAAGCTTGCGCTGGCGGTGCTGGTCGCCTTTGCGCATACCTATTGGTTACAGACCAATATGACGCCAGGGCTGTTCATGATCGGCAACGGTCTGATGCGCGTCATGGTTCCGACCTTTTGCATCATCGCCGGCTATTTTCTTTACTCGGCAGTGGAAAGGGGCAAGGGCCGCAAGTGGCTGTACCGTGTGGGAATGCTTTATCTGTTCTGGATGGCGGTATATCTGCCTTTCTGGCTGAACGAGGTGCACGGGCCTGTCTCGCTGATCAAGACCCTGGCCTGGGGTTATTTCCACCTATGGTTCATGGCCGGCATTCTGGTTGCCGGGATGGTGGTCCTGCTGGTTTGCAGCTTTGCGCGACGGATTGCGCCCGCGCGGGAATACCGGCTGCTTATGGCGGCGGCGGCGATTTGCGCTGTGATCGGGGTCACACTGCAATATATCGCCTTGTCGGGCATCGCCCAGATCGGGGTCAAGAAGTTCTCGAACGGTCTTTTCATGTGCTTTCCCTTTGTCGCGATAGGCTGTCTTTGCGGCCGCAGGGTTGCGCGGCTGGGGATGCAGGGACTGCCGCCGCGTTGGCTGGTACTGGCGCTGACCGGTGTCGGGGCGGCGCTTTTGATGGCAGAGGCGTGGTTTGTGCAGGCATGGCGCAGCGATCAGGTGATGCTGGATATTCCGGTCACCTCATATATCGCGGCGCCAGCACTGTTTCTGGCAGTGCTGGGAACGGCGATGCCGCGCCCTCCGATCCGGCTCGATCCGATTTCGGCGATGATCTATTTCATGCATGTGCTGGCGTTGCATCTTGCCCATGCGCTGGGGGTGCAGGGGCTGGCCGGGCTGATGGCCTTTGCCGTTGGCCTGCCGGCTCTGGCAGCACTGGTGCTGAGGCGTTTGCCGATCCGCGGTTTTGAAAAGGGCGGGCGGCCTGAACAGGGTGAACATGTCCACGCCAACCCGGCACCTTGAACCGGCGTCCTAGGCCCAGGGCTGCAGGAACTCTTGCGGGATCAGCAGATTGTGGCGGCCAAGGTTTTTGACGTCACGCTCGCCGCAAAGGGCCATGGTTACGTCCAGTTCCTTGCGGATGACTTCAAGCGCGGCGGTGACGCCTGCCTCGCCCATGGCGCCCAGCCCATAGATAAAGGCGCGCCCGATATAGGTGGCATGGGCCCCCAATGCCAGCGCCTTGAGCACGTCCTGACCCGAGCGGATGCCGCTGTCGAGATGGATCTCGATCTGGTCACCGACCGCCTTGACGATCTCGGGCAGCATCCGGATGGAACTGACCGCACCGTCAAGTTGCCGCCCGCCGTGGTTGCTGATGATGATTGCATCGGCCCCGAAACCGGCGGCCATACGGGCGTCCTCGGGGTCATTGATCCCCTTAAGGATCAGCTTGCCGCCCCAGAGGTCGCGGATGCGCGCGATCTTGTCCCAATCAAGCTGTGGGTCGAACTGTTCGGCCGTCCAGGCAACGAGAGAGGACGGATCGCCCACGCCCTTGGCATGGCCGACGATATTGCCAAAGAAACGCCGCTTGGTGCGCAGCATCTCAAGCCCCCAGCGCCATTTCGTCGCCAGATCCAGCATGACCGGCAGGGTCAGGCGCGGCGGGGCAGAAAGGCCGTTCTTAAGATCTTTGTGCCGCTGGCCGAGGATCTGAAGATCCAGCGTCAGAACCAGCGCCGAGCAATTGGCGCGCCTGGCCCGTTCGATAATCGCCTCAAGGAACTCCTGGTCGCGCATGACATAAAGCTGAAACCAGAAGGGGGCCCGGATCGCCTCGGCCACATCTTCAAGCGAACAGATCGACATCGTGGAAAGCGTGAAGGGCACACCAAAAGCCTTGGCTGCACGCGCCGCCTTGATCTCGCCATCGGCGCTTTGCATGCCGGTCATCCCGACCGGGGCAAGGGCCACAGGCATGGCAACCTTTTGCCCGGCCATGGTGCTTTCGGTGGTTCGTCCGGTCATGTCCACCGCGACGCGCTGGCGCAGTCTGATGCGCTGAAAATCCGCCGAGTTCTCGCGGAAGGTGCCTTCGGTATAGCTGCCGCTTTCCGCGTAATCGTAGAACATCCGCGGTACGCGGCGGCGGTAGATGGCCTTAAGATCATCTATGCAGGTGATGACCGGCATCGGGCTCTCCTTAGTTCGGCGGGCAATTGGGGCTGCCCTCGGGGCAGTCGGCGGAAAGCGATTGCTGCGACAAAGCGCGGGCGCGTGCACGCAGCGCGTCGGCCCGGCGTTGCAGATCGGCGTCATTGGCAACGGGTGTGACCCCGGCGCGACCGGCAAGGGCCTGACTGCGCGCGTTCAGCGCGTCGCTGACCGATGTGGGGTCGCGGGCAGCATCGGCGGCGTGGCCGGGCAGGGCAGGTGGGGCAAGCACCTGATCCGTGGGCATCAGCTTGGGATAGTCGTCCCCGCCATCGCCGCATCCTGCCAGCATCGCCAATGCCAGCGCGCCCCAGATCCGCACCATCCCATACCCCCGCCGATTCATGGGCGGGACCATAGGCCCGCAGGGGCGGCAGGGGCAAGATGCGCTCTTTCCTTGGCGGCCCGCGCCGCCTAGAAGGCGGCATGGCAAGAACGCAGGGCTCGAAGGCAGAGATTACCGGACCCTTGATCCGTGATACGGCGCGCAGGCTGTTTGCGCGCCATGGCTATGCTGCGGTTTCGATGCGCCAGATCGCGGCCGGGGTCGGGGTGCAGGTTGGTGCGCTTTACGCCTATACGGCGGACAAACAGGCGCTGCTGGCTGATCTGCTGCGCGTCCATATGGAAGAGCTGCTGGCCGCCTGGCAGGACGACCCCGCGCGGCCGGCGCTTGAGCGGCTCGAGTCCTTTCTGCGTTTTCATATCCAGACCAGTCTTGAGCGGCCCGAGGCTGTGTTCCTGTCCTATATGGAGCTGCGCAACCTGACGCCCGGGAACCGGGCCGAGATTGCCGCCTTGCGCCGTCGTTATGAGGATGCGCTTGAGGCGATCCTGATCGCCGGAGAGGCCGAAGGCGTGATGACGGTGCCCGATACGCGGCTGGCAACCATGGCTCTGATCGCCATGCTGACCGGCGTGACCAACTGGTATCGTGAGGGTGGGCGCCTGGATCAGGAACGGGTCGTTGAGGTCTATTGGGACCTCGTGCGCGGGGCCGTGGGTGCGAATCCCCTTTTCAATTGGCAGTCCTGATCCGATATAGAAGGGCATGAGCCTGCCGCCCCAGTTCCTCGATGAGATCCGTGCCCGCGTGCCTTTGTCACGCGTGATCGGCCGTAAGGTCGTCTGGGATATGCGTCGCTCGAACCAGGCCAAGGGGGACTGGTGGGCACCTTGTCCGTTCCACGGCGAAAAGACTCCGTCCTTTCACGTCGATGATCAGAAGGGCTTTTACTACTGCTTTGGCTGCCATGCTAAAGGCGACGCGCTGACCTTTCTTCGCGAGGCCGAAGGTATGGGCTTTATCGAAGCGGTTGAATTCCTGGCCGCCGAGGCCGGCCTGCCCATGCCCGAACGCGACCAGCGCGCCGTGCAGCGTGCCGACCGGCGTAGCGAACTGGTCGAGGTGATGGAGCAGGCGGCGCGCTGGTTCCGCATGCAGCTAAGCACCGGCACAGCGGAACAGGCCCGTGCCTATCTGGCGCGTCGCGGCCTTGACGAGGCTGCCTGCGAACGCTTTGGCATTGGCTTTGCCCCCGACCAGCGACAGGGGCTTTTCAACGCCCTTCGTTCAAAAGGGATTTCTGAACAGCTGATTGTTGAGGCCGGGCTTGCCGCCAAGCCTGATGATGGCGGCGCGCCTTTTGACCGCTTCCGGGGTCGCATCACCTTTCCGATCCGTGACGGGCGTGGGCGCTGTATCGCCTTTGGCGGCCGGGCGATGGATCCAAATGCGCGGGCGAAATACCTCAACAGCCCCGAGACGCCGCTGTTTGACAAAGGGCGCAACCTTTACAACATCGGCCCGGCGCGGGCGGCGGTGGCCAAGGGCAAGCCGCTGGTCGTGGCCGAAGGTTATATGGATGTCATCGCGCTGGTCCGTGCAGGGTTCGAGGGTGCGGTTGCCCCGCTGGGCACCGCGATCACCGAGGATCAGCTGCGGCTGATGTGGCGCATCTCGCCCGAGCCGGTCATCGCCCTTGATGGTGATGAGGCGGGCTTGCGCGCGGCGATACGGCTGATTGACCTGGCGCTGCCGATGACGGGGCCGGGGCAGGCGCTGCGCTTTGCCTTTCTGCCGCAGGGGCTGGACCCGGATGACCTGATCCGCGCCAAGGGCGCCAGCGCCATGGCCGCCATTCTGGATGAGGCGCGACCGCTGGTCGATCTGCTTTGGCGGCGCGAGACCGAGGGGCGGGTTTTCGACAGTCCCGAACGGCGCGCGGCACTTGATAAGACCTTGGCCGAGGCGGTCGGCAGGATCCCGGACAAGGATACCCGCGACCATTACCATTCAGTCCTGCGCAACCTGAAATGGGAGCTTTTCGGCCCTCGCCGGCGCGATGCCGCGCAAACGGCCCGCACGCCGCGTGATAATTGGCGCGGACGTGGTGCCCGTTTCCAGCCCGAGGCGCCGACGCCTCCGACCAGGGCTTCGCGCCTGTCGTCCGGTGATCTGGACGAGCAGGACGCCGAAGGGCTGATCGAGGCAATGGTGCTGGCTATCTGCGCAACCCATCCCGAACTGATCAGTACTGTCGAATCCCGGCTTGAGCGGCTTGAGCCGCAAGATGCTGACCGGGCTGCGCTGATACATGATCTGTTGTCGGGCACGCAATCGCAGGCGGGGCAGCGCGCCCTTGAAAGCATCATGGCCGACCCCCATGTGAAGACGGCTCCAGCCATCCTGCGCCCGCATGACGGCGATGCTGCTGCGGGTATTCTTGCCAATGCCCTGGACCGGATCGAGGCGCGGCGTGCTGTGCGCGAAGAAATCGCCCGCGCCGAGGCCGAGATCGAAGGGCTGGCAGATGAGGGGCTGACCTGGCGCGTGGCGCAATCCACCCGTGCAAGGCAGCAGGCCGACCATCCTTCGCTGGCCGACCTTTCGGATCTGGGCGAGGACAGCGACGCCTATCGGGCTATTCTCGATGCGGCGCTGAAAAACGAGATCTGGCGCAAACCGCGCCGCTGACCGGCGCGAATCACTTGCGCCGAATCACTTGGCCGGTTCCGGGCTGCGGGCTTTGAATCGCTCGCGATTCGGGCTAAGACCGACCGATCAGCCGATCCCGATTCGCTGATTCGCGAATCACCGCTTCAAGGGAGCCAGCATGGCAGCCAACGACGACGACCAGAAGCCCGACGCCAAGGATGACGATCATTCGCTGGACATGTCGCAGGCCGCGGTCAAGCGCATGATCGCCGAAGGGCGTGAGCGCGGCTATATCACCTACGACCAGTTGAACGCCGTCCTGCCGCCCGAACAGGTCAGTTCTGACCAGATCGAGGACGTGATGTCCATGCTGTCCGAAATGGATATCCGCGTGGTCGAAAACGACGAAGAGGCCGAAGAGGCCGAGACCGGCGGCGAGCTGACCGTTGCCGGCTCGACCTCGCGTGAGCTGGCCGTCGCCACGACCGAGACGGAAAAGCTGGACCGGACCGACGACCCGGTGCGCATGTATCTGCGCGAGATGGGCTCGGTCGAGCTGTTGTCGCGTGAGGGCGAGATCGCCATCGCCAAACGGATCGAGGCTGGCCGCAATACGATGATCGCCGGGCTTTGCGAAAGCCCGCTGACCTTCAAGGCCATCACCATGTGGCGGCAAGAGCTTCTGGAAGAGGCGATCTTGCTGCGCGACGTGATTGATCTTGAGACGACCTTCGGCCGCTCGATGGATGAAGAGGGCGAAGAGGAAGAGGTCCTTCCGACCGCTACGCGTACTGCCGGCACTGCCGCCACCCGCGACGAAGAAGAGCTCGACGCCGACGGCAACCCGATGAGCCGCAGCGACGACGAAGAGGACGAGGACGACGGTCAGAACCTGTCGCTTGCCGCCATGGAGGCTTCGCTGAAGCCCAAGGTGCTTGAGACGCTGGAAGCCATTGCCCGCGGCTATGAAGAGCTGTCGCACATGCAGGATAACCGCATGTCGGCGACGCTGAACGAGGACGGGACTTTCTCGGCCGCGCAGGAATCGGCCTATCAGGAGCTGCGCTCGCGTATCGTTGCGCTGGTGAATGAGCTGCACCTGCACAATAACCGTATCGAGGCGCTGGTTGACCAGATCTACGGTATCAACCGCCGGATCGTGACCATCGACTCGAATATGGTAAAACTGGCCGATGCCGCGCGTATCAACCGGCGCGAGTTCATCGACGCTTATCGCGGCAGCGAACTTGATCCGACCTGGGTTGACCGCATGATGCAGAACAAGGGCCGCGGCTGGCAGGCGCTGTTCGACAAATCCCGCACTCAGGTCGAAAACCTGCGCGGCGAAATGGCCATGGTCGGCCAGCACGTCGGTGTCGATATCGAGGAATTCCGCCGCATCGTCTCGCAGGTTCAGCGCGGCGAAAAGGAATCGCGTCAGGCCAAAAAGGAAATGGTCGAGGCGAACCTGCGGCTGGTGATCTCGATTGCCAAGAAATACACGAACAGGGGCTTGCAATTCCTTGATCTTATTCAGGAAGGCAACATCGGTCTGATGAAGGCCGTGGATAAGTTCGAGTATCGCCGCGGCTATAAGTTCTCGACCTATGCGACCTGGTGGATCCGGCAGGCAATCACCCGCTCGATCGCGGACCAGGCGCGCACCATCCGTATCCCGGTGCATATGATCGAGACGATCAACAAGCTGGTGCGCACTGGTCGCCAGATGTTGCATGAGATCGGCCGCGAGCCCACGCCCGAGGAACTGGCCGACAAGCTGCAGATGCCGTTGGAAAAGGTTCGCAAGGTGATGAAAATCGCCAAAGAGCCAATCAGCCTTGAAACCCCGATCGGGGACGAAGAGGACAGCCAGCTTGGTGATTTCATCGAGGACAAGAACGCCGTCCTGCCGCTGGATTCCGCCATTCAGGAAAACCTCAAGGAGACCACGACCCGGGTTCTGGCCAGCCTGACCCCGCGTGAGGAACGGGTTTTGCGGATGCGTTTCGGTATCGGTATGAACACCGACCACACGCTGGAAGAGGTCGGCCAACAGTTCAGCGTGACCCGCGAACGGATCCGCCAGATCGAGGCCAAGGCTCTGCGCAAGCTCAAACACCCCAGCCGGTCGCGCAAGCTGCGCAGCTTCCTCGACCAGTAAGCGGTCAGGACAACGGAAAAGGCCGCGCCCTGTCATGGGCGCGGCCTTTGGCGTTTCTGGTCCGGGTCAGCCGTGCTTTTCGATCCAGTTCACGAAGGAATCGACAAAGCCGCGCAGGAACTTGTCTGTCTTTTCGTCGGTGATGGTGCCGTCGGCGGCATAGGCTTCGGGATGCCATTGGATATAGGCCTCGGGGGTGCTCATCATCACCATGCCTACATGAACCATATCGCTTTTCAGCCGTGCCTGCGCCATGGCTGCGCCGATCACGCCGGGTGAGGTGCCGGTCACCGCCGCCGGTTTGTCCTTCCACGAATTCTGCCCGTATGGCCGGGTGCCCCAATCCAGCGCGTTCTTGATGACGCCCGGATAGGTGCGGTTGTATTCCGGCGTCAGCGCCAGCACGGCGTCCGAATGCTCGGCCCGGTCCTTAAGGCGCAGCACGGACTGGGGCGGATCGGCCCACAGATCCTCGTTGTAATGGGGCAGGTCTCCGATATGCAGCAAATGGAATTGCAGTCGGCCTTCGGCCAGTTTCTCAAGGACTTTCATCAGCTTGTGGTTGAGCGACTCTTTGCGGAGCGAGCCAACCATAACGGCAACGGACTTGACCATTCCCGACCTCCTCTTGTGCCTTTCCAGGCTAAGCTAGGAGCGTATTCGCCCTGTGGAAAGAGGGTCCCACACTTGCATTCTTGGGGAAAAAGGTGAACAGTCGCCGACAAGCGGCGCATGACCGCGCACCGGAAAGGCACGGCATCCGATGGGCGAGGCGGAAAAAATCCAGACATGGCTGGCGGATGCAGGCAATTTGCGACTGCTCCTGATCGGGGTGCTGGTCATTTTGGCCTTTGCGCTTTTTTCGCTTTGGCGGGCCAGACGTTCGGCGGATGAGGCGGCGGCGCAAGCTGCCCGGCGCGAGGCGGAATTGCTTGCACGCATTGAGGCCGAATCGGGCGAATTGCGAACGCAACTTCAGGCTGTCAGCCGGTTTGAGGCGCAGACCGAGGTCCAGAGCCAGCGCCTGCAAGAGCTGATGGAAGAGCGGGATGAGTTGATCGACGCTCTGCATGGCGAACGGCAGACGATTGCGCGGCTGGAGCGTGAATTGGCCGAAACCCGGCTTGCTGCGCAAAAGGACCGTGAGGCGGCCGAACGTGACATCGCCACCCTGCGAGAGTTGCGCGAAGAGATGACCGGCCAGTTTCGCCTGCTTGCGACCGAGACCCTGAAATCTCAGGGAAGTGAGATGCAAAAAACGCATGGCGAACAGCTGTCGGCGCTGCTGACCCCATTCCGCGAACAGGTGCACCGGTTCCAGACCGAGCTTCAGGCCCGCAACAAGGCCACCGACGAGGAACGCGCCCGCCTGCGCGAACAGATCGAATACCTGCACAAACGTTCCGAAGAGATCTCGCGCGAGGCGGTGGCGCTGACCCGCGCGCTTAAGGGTGACAGCCAGAAGCGTGGTGCCTGGGGTGAGATGATCCTTGAACGGATCCTTGAGGACTCAGGTCTGATCGCCGGCACTCATTACGAAACGCAGGTCAGCCACCGCGATGCCGATGGCAAGCTGTGGCGGCCGGACGTAATCGTAAAAATGCCGCAGAAAAAGCTGTTGGTGATCGACAGCAAAGTGTCGCTCAATGCCTATGAAGAGGCGGTGAACACTGAGGATATGCCGACGCGCGAGGCTGCCTTGCGCCGCCATGTCGCGGCCGTCCGCACCCATGTCGCAAGCCTTGCGGCCAAGGGGTATCAGGCGCTGGATCAGGGCTCGGTTGATTATGTGCTGATGTTCATTCCGGTCGAAGGTGCTTTCTCTGAGGCGTTGCGCGTCGATCCGGATCTTGCGCGTTACGCGATGGAAAACCGCGTTGGTCTGGCCACGCCGACGACGCTGATGCTGACCCTGCGTACCGTTGATCACATCTGGACGGTCGAGCGGCGTGAAACGAATGCCATGCAGATCGCCGCCCGTGCCGGTCAGCTTTACGACAAGCTGCACGGGTTCGTTTCCTCGATCGAAGAGGTCGGCGCGGCGCTGGAGCGGGCGCAGAAAAGCCACGCCACCGCCATGGACCGGCTGACGCGCGGTCCCGGCAACGTCATCCGTCAGGCCGAGATGCTGCGCGAATTGGGCGCGCGCACCCAAAAACGCATCGGGCTGGACCATGACGGCCCGGCGCCACTGATCGAGGCACCCGGCGAGGCGGCGGAATGAGCGCGACCCGCTTTGCCATCCGCACCCACGGGCCGGCCTGCTATGAGTTCACTGCCGAGGTCGCAGCCTGGCTGCGCGCGCTTGGGGCAGGGGACGGGGTGGTGACGCTGTTCGTACGCCACACCTCATGTTCACTGCTTATTCAAGAGAACGCCGACCCCGATGTTCAGCGCGATCTGCTGGCTTGGCTTGAGCGTATCGCGCCTTCGGCCGATCATCCCTCAATGGATTATCTGACGCATCGTGCCGAGGGACCGGATGATATGCCAGCCCATCTTAAGGCCGCGATCCTGCCGGTCAGCTTGCAGGTCCCGGTCGCACACGGCCGGATGGAGCTTGGCATCTGGCAGGGGATTTATCTTGTCGAACATCGCGCCCGCCCGCACCTGCGTGAAGTGGCGGCGCATTTTCAGGCAGGGTAAGAGCGTTATTTCAAACAGGGCCAGACAGGTGCCCGGGCGATGGGAAAACCCTTTTCCTGACGGTCCGGATATGGAAACCTGTAATCTGGACGACAGGGATTCACAGGGCAGGGCATGGCCTCAGGAAACCGATCTCAGACGGCTCAGGGCCTTACCCTGATTACGCCTCCGTTTGCCTATGCGGTGTTGGTTCTGGCCGCGCCGCTGCTGACCATTCTGGCCTATTCCTTTTTCAAGGATGGCTATCTGACGGTAATCCGTGAATTTACGCTGGAAAATTACAGCACCGTCTGGGCAGACCCGATCTTTCACCGCATCATGCTGCGTTCGCTGGTGGTGGCGGCGCTGGTGACGCTGGTCACCGTGGTGCTTGCCTTTCCGGTCGCCTATTTCCTGTCCTTTGTGGTCGCGCCGCAACGCAAGTCGATGTGGCTGTTTCTGATCACGATCCCGTTCTGGACCAGCTACCTGATCCGGGTTTTCCTGTGGAAGGTGATCCTTGGGTATAACGGTGTCATCAATTCGGGGCTCAAGACGCTGGGGATCATCGAGCAGCCGCTGACCTTTATCCTTTATAACGTCAATTCGATGGTGATCACGCTGGCGCATGCCTATGCCCCGTTTGCGATCCTGCCGATCTTTATCGCGCTGGAAAAGATCGACCGCTCGTTGCTGGAGGCCGGGCGCGATCTTGGCGAAAGCCGGGCCATGACCTTTTGGCGGGTGACCCTGCCGCTGGCGATGCCCGGGGTGGTGGCAGCGTCGCTGATCGTCTTTATCCCGACCATCGGCGATTACGTCACCCCGGCACTGATCGGCGGGGGCAAGATCCCGATGATCGCCAATATGATCCAGGCGCAGATGCTTGATCTCGACAACCGGCCGCTTGGCTCGGCGCTGGCGGTCACGGCCATGCTGATTGTCGCGCTGATCAGCCTGATCTTTCTTGCACTGAACTGGCGTTTCCTGAAGGTGCGGCAATGAAGGGCCGGGGCCTGCGCGCCTATGCGCTGATCTATCTGCTGTTTCTTTATGCGCCGATCCTGCTGTTGCCGATCTTTGCCTTTAACTCGGGTACGGTAATTGCTTTTCCGCTGCGCGGGATTACGACCGAATGGTTCGCACAGATGTGGGGCAATGCCTCGTTGCGTCGCGCACTGTTCAACTCGCTGACCATCGCGGTCAGCTCGTCGGTCCTTGCGACCTGCCTTGGCATTTTTGCCGCGCGGGCCTCGACCCGGTTCGAGTTCCCGGGCAAGGGGCCGATCATGGGCCTGATCATGCTGCCGCTGGTCCTGCCCGAGATCATCGTTTCGATCTCGCTGCTGGTTGTGCTCTTGTCGCTTGGGGTCAAGCTCAGCGTGCTGACGGTCATTATCGGCCATACGCTGATCTGCATGCCCTATGCGACGGTGATCTTGTCGACGGCCTTCAACTCGCTTGACCGTTCGCTGGAAGAAGCGGCCTATGATCTTGGCGAGACGCGCTGGAGCGCCTTTCGACTGGTGATCCTGCCGCTGGTCATGCCGGGCATCATCTCATCGCTGCTGATGAGCTTTACGATCAGCCTTGATGAATTCATCATCGCCTTTTTCCTCGCCGGGAATGAACCGACGCTGCCGACCTATATCTTCAGCCAGCTGCGATTCCCCAAGCAGATTCCGGCGATCATGGCCCTGGGCACGGTCCTGGTGCTTTTGTCGGTCGTGTTGCTGACCATCGCCGAATATTTCCGCCGCCGTGGTATTGCCCGGACCGGCGCCAAGGATACCGGAGGCTTCCTGTGACCACCCCGAAAAGCTCCACCGCCCATCGCGCCTCTGTAGCCGGCGCGAAGCCGATGATCGAATGCCGGGGGGTGCAGAAACATTATGGCGATTATCATGCGCTGCGGGGGATCGACCTGACCATTCGTGCAGGCGAATTCTTTTCGCTGCTTGGCCCCTCGGGCTGTGGCAAGACCACGCTTTTGCGCACAATTGCGGGTTTTGAGGATATTTCCTCAGGCGCGGTGCTGATTGATGGGCAGGACATGGAGGGCGTGCCCGCAAACCGCCGCCCGACAAACATGGTCTTTCAGTCCTATGCGATCTTTCCCCATCTGACTGTCGCCGAGAATGTGGGTTTCGGGCTGCGCCGTGATCCCCGCTCGCGCACTGAGAAGGCCGCTGCGGTCGAAGAGGCGCTAGAGATGGTCGGCCTGAAAGGATATGGTGCGCGCGCGAGCCACGCGCTTTCTGGCGGGCAGCGTCAGCGGGTGGCGCTGGCACGGGCGCTGATCCTTAAGCCAAAGGTGCTGCTGCTTGACGAGCCGCTTTCGGCGCTGGATCGCAAGATGCGCGAGCAGATGCAGGTTGAGTTGATCAAGCTGCAGCGTCAGGTCGGCATCACCTTTGTCCTTGTCACCCATGACCAGGAAGAGGCGCTGGTCATGTCTGACCGTATCGCCGTCATGTTCGAGGGCCAGATCGCCCAGCTTGACGGGCCCGAGGCGCTTTACGCCCGTCCGACCAGCCGCCGGGTCGCGAATTTCATCGGGGTGATGAACTTTCTGCCGGCGCGGGTGCTTGGTGAAACCGCCGATGCAGTGCAGATCGAGGCTCCGGGACTGGGGCGGGTCGATATTCCCATGGCGAATGTCAGCCGTGCCGATCCGGGGGATGAGGGCCCTTCGGTCGGGTTCCGGCCCGAGGCGGTGTCTCTGATCGCCCCCGGGGCTCAGGGGGCAAACCGCGTTGCCGAAGGGGTGATCGACGAGGTCGTCTATTACGGGGACATGACCTATTACGACGTCCGTCTGGATGGATCTGGCAGCTTTGACGGCAAGGCCCGCCCGGTCCGAATCGCCATGCGAAACGTTTTTGGCCGCGAGGTCCAGGATGTCGGGACCCGCGCGAATGTGAGCTGGTCCCCCGGGTCTCTGGTGCTTTTCCGCTGAATCTCTTTTTCTGAAAGCGGCAATCCGCCGACGCGATTTGCGGCCGGTTTCGGCGCGTGCCACAACTTGGGCACAACACAACCAACGGAGATCAAGATGATCGCACGTTTCGCAACCGTGTCCGCTCTGGCCCTGGGCCTGTCCGCTGGCATCGCGCTGGCGCAAGAAGCTGCCCCGGCCGCCCCGGAGGCACCTGCTGCCATCCCGGGCCAGGACGCCGGTGCTGCTTATGAAAGCGCGCGCAACCAGCTGGGTGTGCTGAGCTATTGCCAGGAAAAAGGCTATATCGACGGCAAGGCTGTCGAGGTTCAGACCAAACTGCTGGCGATGATCCCGGCCGGTGACACCGCCAAGGGCGACGCCGCCGAAGCCAAAGGCAAAGAAGGCACCGTGTCGGCCATGGGTGTCGAGCGTTCGCTGTCGGACGCCGCCAAGGAACAGAACACCACCGAAGAGGCGCTCTGCAAGCAAATGGACGGCCTGCTGCAGCAACTCGCGTCGCAGGTTCCGGCCTGATCTTGCTGGAATGACAGGAAAGGGGGGCAGTCGCTCGCCCTCCGCCTCTGGCCGGTCCCTTCGGGCCGGCCATTTTCATTTCCGGGGATTACAACGGGGGCAGGCTTGCCTGTACCTTTTTGGTCAGTGCACCCCGCACCAACCGGTACGAGTGGCGGATGCGATGCGCCAGCTCATCTGGGGCCGAATCAAGCGGCATCGCCACCCAGCTGCGGTGCATATAGGGCGCCCGGTCAGCGACCCCGGTCTCGATCAGGAATTCGGCAACCTCGATACTGTCGGTCTTGACCGAAACATGGGTGCCGACCGCACCGGTCAGGGCAAAGATCTTGCCCGCCACCTTCCAGCAGTCATGGCCGCCACCCCAAGGGTCGGACCATTCGGCCCCGGGCTGTGCGGCACAGATTTCATTGACCAGATCTCGGCTCATGAAATGAGTTTTGCAGCCTCTCTTGGCAGAGGCAAGGCAATGGTTTAAGGCGGGCGCATGAAGGCAGGAACCGCCACTATCCGTTGCACCATTACCGGCTGAAATTTCAGGCGGGCGGTTCATGGTGACCTGACGACGCCCGCAAAGGGGAAGTCATGGTCGAAATCAGGCTGACGAACACCAGAACACGCCGAAAAGAGCTTTTTCGGCCTATAGATGCGCAGAATGTGCGCCTGTATCTGTGCGGCCCGACAGTCTATGACCGCGCGCATCTGGGTAATGCCCGGCCGGTGGTGGTGATCGACGTTCTGGTGCGGCTTTTGCGCCACGCTTATGGCACGGATCACGTGACCTATGTGCGCAACTTCACCGATGTTGATGACAAGATCAACGCGACCGCTCTGGCTCGCAAAGAGGCTGGCGCGCCCGGTACTTTGGAAGAGCTGATCCGCGAGCGCACGCATGAGACAATCGGCTGGTATCACGCCGATATGGACGCGCTTGGCGCACTGCGCCCGGATCATGAACCGCGCGCGACGGATTACATCGGCGAGATGGTCCTGATGATCGAGACGCTGATCAAGGGCGGTCATGCTTATGCGCGGGACGGGCATGTGCTGTTCCGGGTGCGCAGCTTTGCTGATTACGGCCAGCTCTCGGGGCGCTCGGTTGATGATATGATCGCCGGGGCACGGGTCGAGGTCGCGCCCTTTAAAGAAGATCCGATGGATTTCGTCCTGTGGAAGCCGTCGGACGATGATCTGCCGGGCTGGGACAGCCCCTGGGGACGTGGGCGGCCGGGCTGGCATATCGAATGCTCGGCCATGTCCTATGAGCTTTTGGGGGAAAGCTTTGACATCCATGCCGGTGGGATCGACCTGCAATTCCCCCATCATGAGAATGAGATCGCGCAAAGCTGCTGCGCCCATCCGCATGGCGATTTTGCCCGTGTCTGGCTGCATAATGAGATGTTGCAGGTCGAAGGCAGGAAAATGTCCAAGAGCTTGGGCAACTTCTTTACTGTCCGCGATCTGCTGGATCAGGGCATCCCGGGTGAGGTGATCCGCTTTGTCCTGCTGTCGACCCATTATCGCAAACCGATGGACTGGACTGCCGAAAAGGCCCGCGAGGCCGAGGCAGTTCTGCGTCGCTGGCGCGGGCTGGGCGCGGGGATCGACCCCGCGCCCAGCCCGGCCCCCGCTGTCATCGCTGCGCTTGCTGATGACCTTAATACCGCGGGGGCAATTGCGGCCTTGCACGAGCTTGCAGGGCGGGGCGACGGCCCGGGCTTGCTGGCAGGGGCGCGGATGCTGGGTCTTTTGACCGATGAACTGGGCGATTGGATTACCTCTGGCCCTGACCTTTCGGACCTTGCCGAGCGTATGACCGCGCTGCGGGCCGAGGCCAAGGCCAGCAAGGACTTCTCGGCGGTCGATGCGCTCAAGCAAAGCCTGATTGCTGCGGGGGTCGAGGTCCGCATGGGTCCCTTGGGGGTCGAGCTTTTGCCCGGCCCGGATTTTGACGCAGCAAAACTGCCGCAATGACCGATCAGCCAGCCAAAGGGGTTGCCCCGATGACGCGCCAGCGCCTTTACATCTATGACACCACGCTTCGCGACGGGCAGCAGACCCAGGGCGTGCAATTCTCGGCGGCAGAAAAGGCCGAGATCGCGCAGATGCTGGACCGGCTGGGCGTCGACTACATCGAGGGCGGCTGGCCGGGCGCCAATCCGACTGACAGCGACTTCTTTGCCCAGGCTCCTGCGACCCGCGCGACCATGACCGCCTTTGGCATGACCAAGCGTGCCGGACGCTCGGCCGAGAATGATGATGTGCTGGCGGCGGTGATGAATGCGGGCACGCGGGCGGTCTGTCTTGTCGGCAAGACCCACCCCTTTCACGTCCGCGAGGCGCTGGGAATCTCGCTTGAAGATAACCTCGACAATATCCGCGCCTCGGTTGCGCATGTTGTGGCGGCTGGCCGCGAGGCGCTGTTTGACGCCGAACATTTCTTTGATGGCTACGCGGATGACCCGGACTATACCCTGGCCTGCCTGCGGGCGGCGCTTGAGGCCGGGGCGCGCTGGATCGTGCTTTGCGACACGAATGGCGGCACTTTGCCTGACCGGGTCGGGCAGGTGACGCGCGCCGTTATCGCCGCCGGGATTCCCGGTGAACGGCTTGGCATCCATTGCCACGATGATACCGGAAATGCCGTTGCCTGCACGCTGGCCGCCATCGACGCCGGTGCGCGGCAGGTGCAGGGAACGCTGAACGGTCTGGGCGAGCGTTGTGGCAATGCAAGCCTGACCAGCATCATTCCGACGCTTCTGCTGAAAGAACCCTATCGTTCGGTGCTGGAAACGGGTGTCTCGGTCGAGGGGCTGGCCGGGCTGACCCGTCTTTCACGCCGTCTGGACGAAATCCTGAACCGCCCGCCTGCGCGGCCCGCGCCCTATGTCGGCACCTCGGCATTTGCCCATAAGGCCGGGCTGCATGCCAGCGCCATCCTGAAAAACCCAGCGACTTATGAGCATGTCGATCCCGCGACCGTCGGGAACGAGCGGATCATCCCCATGTCGAACCAGGCTGGGCAATCGAACCTGCGCGCCCGTCTTGCTGATGCCGGTATCGAGGTTGGCCGTGACGATCCGGCCCTGGCCCGCATCCTGGATATGGTCAAGATGCGTGAAGACGCCGGCTATGCCTATGACGGCGCGCAGGCGAGTTTTGAGCTGCTGGCCCTGTCGGAACTGGGGCGGATGCAGCATTACTTTACCGTTGAGCGTTACCGCGTCACGGTCGAGCGGCGGCGCAACGCCCTTGGCAAGCGCATATCGGTGTCCGAGGCGGTGGTTGTTGTCCAGATCGGCGGTGCGCGCATGCTTTCGGTCAGTGAAAGCGTCGATGCCGAGGGGCATGACCGCGGCCCGGTGAACGCGCTATGGCGCGCGCTGGCCAAGGATCTTGGCCCCTATCAGTCGGCCATCGACGACATGCATCTGGTCGATTTCCGCGTCCGTATCACCGGAGAGGGGGTCGAGGCGACAACGCGTGTCATCATCGACAGTGCCGATGCCCATGGCAACCGCTGGTCGACTGTCGGTGTCTCGCCGAATATCGTCGATGCCAGCTTTGAGGCGCTGGTTGATGCCATCCGCTGGAAACTGATCCGTGACGGGGTCGCGCCGGCATGAGCTTGCAGGACTGTGCCGCCGCGCTGCGCGATCACGACCCCGACCGCTTTGGCATTTGCCTGATGGCCCCAGCCAAAGCGCGGCCTGGGCTGATGACGCTTTATGCGCTGAACCTTGAGCTTGCGCGGGCGCCGCTCGCCTCGAATGAACCGCTGATCGCCGAAATGCGCCTGCAATGGTGGATCGAGCGGCTTGAGGATATCGGTGCAGGCAAGCCGCAATCGCATGAGCTGCTTACCCCTTTGGCCGAGGCTTGGGGGCCGCGCGCCGCTGCTTTTGCCGCTCTCGCCGGGGCACGTCGCCGTGATGCTGCGCGCGAGCCGCTTGAGGGTCCCGAGGCAGTCGCTGCTTATGTTCGTGATACGACGGTGGCATTGGCCTTGTTTGCTGCCGAGGCCCTGAATGGCACCATCGCTGATCCTGCCGCGACGGCAGAGGGGCGTATCATCGCCGCGCAGGCCGAGGGCGTGGGCCTTGCCCATTGGCTTGCTGCGCTGCCTGCTCTGCAGGGGTTGGGACTTGGGCTTTGGGACCCGTCGCCGCAGGTGCTGGCGCAGATTGCTGCCAGGGCCCGAAAGAAACTGGCCGAGGCCAAGGCGCAACGCCGCCAGTTGCCGCGCATCCTTGCCCCGGTCCTGTTCCCCGGCGCTGGTCTGCGTGCAGTTCTTGACGCGGCGCCGAAGGGGATTGAGGCTTTGGCCAGTGCCGTGCCGTCTGAGTTCCGTCGCCGGTTTACGCTTGGCGCGTTTTCTCTGACCCATCGCTGGTGGATATGAAAAGGGCGGCCGTGACAGCCGCCCCTTTGCATTCCACGGTGGGTCACAGTCTTAGCTGCGCAGGATGGACTTGCCAGCGTATTCTGCCGCAGCACCCAGCATTTCCTCAATACGGATCAGTTGGTTATATTTCGCCAGCCGGTCCGAACGGGCCAGCGAGCCGGTCTTGATCTGGCCGCAATTCGTCGCCACGGCAAGATCGGCAATGGTTGCATCCTCGGTCTCGCCCGAGCGGTGCGACATCACCGAAGTATAGCGCGCGCGGTCGGCCATGCGCACCGCGTCCAGAGTCTCGGTCAGGGTGCCGATCTGGTTCACCTTGACCAGAAGTGAGTTGCCGCAGCCCTTGGCAATGCCTTCGGCCAGACGGGCCGGGTTGGTCACGAACAGGTCGTCGCCGACCAGCTGCACGCGCTTGCCCAGCGTATCGGTCAGAAGCTTCCAGCCTTCCCAGTCGTCCTCGGCGCAGCCGTCCTCGATCGACAGGATCGGGTAATCGTTGCACAGAGCTTCCAGGTAGGCGACGTTTTCGGCCGGGGTCAGGGACTTACCCTCACCGGTCATCTCGTACTTGCCGCCTTTGAAATATTCGGTCGAGGCACAGTCCAGCGCCAGCATGATGTCATCGCCGGGCTTGTAGCCGGCCTTTTCGATGGCTTTCAGGATGAAATCCAGCGCATCACGGGTGCTGCTGAGGTTCGGGGCGAACCCACCTTCATCGCCGACGCCGGTGGCGAGGCCGGCAGCCGACAGTTCCTTTTTCAGCGTGTGGAAAACTTCCGAGCCCATGCGGACAGCGTCGCGGATGTTCTCTGCCGCGACCGGCATGATCATGAATTCCTGAATGTCGATCGGGTTGTCGGCATGTTCGCCGCCATTAATGATATTCATCATCGGGACGGGCAGGATGCGGGCATTGGTGCCGCCGACATAGCGGTAAAGCGGCTGGGCGCTTGCTTCGGCCGCGGCCTTGGCTACCGCCAGCGATACGCCAAGGATCGCATTCGCGCCAAGCCGCCCCTTGTTCGGGGTGCCGTCGAGTTCAATCATCATGCGGTCGATGGCAACCTGTTCGGTTGCATCCTCGCCGGTCAGGTTCTCGGCGATCTCGCCATTGACGGCGGCCACGGCCTCGAGCACGCCTTTGCCCATATAGCGGGACTTGTCGCCGTCGCGTTTTTCAACCGCTTCATGAGCACCGGTCGAGGCGCCCGAGGGCACCGCTGCCCGGCCCATGGTGCCGTCTTCCAGCGTGACATCGACCTCGACTGTCGGGTTACCCCGGCTGTCCAGAATCTCGCGCGCGAAAATGTCGATGATGGCCGTCATGTCTGCGTCCCTCTTCCTGACGAGTTTGGGCGTTGTTTAGCCCACAGGGATCGGGCGGGAAAGCATCATTCTGCGCCTGCGACACCATCCTCGCCCGGAATGCGAGAGGTGATCCGGGCCGGATGATAGCCGCGCGGCACCTCTTCGTGGACATTGATGGCCAGATCGGCCCAGACCGGCAGGTGGTCCGAGGCCTGCCGCGCGGTCTCATTGTCAAGAACGCCGCAGTCAAGCACCTCGATACTGCGCGAGACGGCAAAGCGATCATAGCGCAGACGCGGAAAGGGTGCAGGCCAGCTGGGACCCGGGGTGACGATGCGCAGCGCCTCAAGCGCCTCAAGCCCGCGCGAATCGTGCCATTCGTTAAAATCTCCGGTCAGAACCATGCGGTCATGGCCGATGCGACGGGCCTGAGCGATGATGCGTGACAGCTGCGCCCGCCGGGATGAGCGGATCAGCCCCAGATGAACCGCGACCACCGTCAGCCCCGGCAGGCGCAGCACCAGCGCGCCTCGTGGCTCGATCCCGGGCAGGGGCAGGCGGCGGATCTCGGCCTTGTCGCGCAACTCGGGGCGCAACAGGATGGTCTGTCCGTGCCAGCCCAGTGAATTCTCACCCGTGCCGATAAAAGGGGCCGGCACCATCCCCGTCGTTTTTTCGATCAGTGCCCGGGGCAGGGCCTCGGGGCGGGCGCCAAAACGGAAATCCACCTCTTGCAGGGCGATGACGTCGGCCTGCAGCTCTTCGATAACGCGCAGATTACGTTCGGGGGCATGCGGGCCGGTCATGCCGCGGCATTTGTGCAGGTTATAGCTGGCGAGTCTTATGTGGTCAGAACTTCTGGGCATGGGCCTTTCGCTGCTGGTCAGGTGCCGCAGAAGGTGCGGTGAACGATCTCTTCGGGGCGCGGGGCCTGGGCGTAATCACCCCAGTCCGGCCGATCCTCATATGGTGCGCAAAGTGCTGCCTCAAGCGCGTGGAAGGGCGCGTAATCGCCTTCGCGTGCGGAGGCAATCACCTCTTCGATGCGGTGGTTGCGCGGAATGCGGCGCGGGTTGGCCCGGCCCATGATCTGGGGGGCGTCGGCCAGATTACGTATGCGCGCGTGCCAATCCTTGGCCCATGCGTCAAAAGACGTTGGGTCTGCAAACTCCGCCCGTGCGCTGCCATCCGACAGGCCTGCAAAGACCCGGGTGAAGTCGGCCTCATCAGCGGCCATCAGGGTCAAAAGCCCCTCGATCAGCACCCGATCCCCGGCTCGCGGGGTCGAAATGCCAAGCTTGGCCGCAAAGCGCGCAAGCCATTCGGCCTGATATATTTCCGGAAAACTGTGGACGATGCGTGTCGCCTCGGCGATGGAAGCATCATCGTTGCCCATCAATGGCACAAGGCAACTGGCCAGTTGGGCAAGGTTCCAGACCGCAATCTTTGGCTGCTCGCTCCAGGCATAGCGTCCATAGGCGTCGATCGAGCTAAAGACCTTGTTCGGATGATAGCCATCCATAAAGGCACAGGGACCATAATCGATCGTCTCGCCTGAAACCGACATATTGTCGGTGTTCATCACCCCATGGATAAAGCCAAGCGCCATCCAGCCGGCGATGGTGGCCGCCTGCCGTCGAACCACAAGCTCAAGCAAGTCGCCGGCGTTTGCGGCCTGCGGATAATGGCGGGCGATGACATGTTTGGTCAGCAGCTCCAACCGCTCACGATCCCCGCGTGCAGCGTAGAATTCAAATGTGCCGACGCGGATATGGCTAGAGGCGATGCGGGTCAGCACTGCGCCGGGTAGCAGGGTTTCGCGGATTACTGTCTCACCCGTTGTGACGGCGGCAAGCGCCCGCGTTGTCGGGATACCGACGGCGGCCATGAATTCGCTGACCAGATATTCCCGCAGGACAGGGCCTAGCCACGCCCGCCCGTCACCGCGCCGCGAAAAGGGCGTCGGCCCCGCCCCCTTGAGCTGGATGTCAAAGCGCGCGCCATCGGGGGCCACAACCTCGCCCAGAAGGACTGCGCGCCCGTCACCAAGCTGGGGCACGAAACCGCCGAACTGATGGCCGGCATAGGCCTGGGCAATCGGCTCGGCCCCTTTGGGCAGGTCGTTTCCGGCAAGTATGGCGATGCCTGCGGGGCTTGCCAGCCACTCGGCGTCAAGCCCAAGACGCTCTGCGAGCGGCCGGTTCAGCGCGATCAGCCTGGGATCGCGCACCGGGGTTGGCCGGGTGCGGGTAAAGAACCCCTCGGGCAGTCGGGCATAGCTGTTGTCAAAGTGGATCATCGCGGCCCTCCTTGCCCCACATTATCTATATCCGATTGCCAAAAAGTTAAGGGCGGAACAGATTCAATGTGTCACGCTGGCCGAGAACAGGTTCACGATGACGACACCGGCAACGATCATGGACAGCCCGATCACCGCCGGCAGATCCAGTTTCTGCCCAAAGATGACCAGACCAATCATTGAGACAAGGACGATGCCGAGCCCGCTCCAGATCGCATAGGCGATGCCCAGTGGCATGGCGCGCAGGACCAGCGACAGAAAATAGAATGAGCCCGCATAGCAGATCCCCATCAATATCGTCGGCAGGGGGCGGGTGAACTGCTGGCTGTGTTGCAGGCAGGTGGTGCCCACGACCTCAAGTGCAATGGCGGCGATAAGCGTGGCATAGGTCAGGATCGGCATGGGGACTCCAATCATTGGTCGCGCCCATCTAGCCTTGGCGCGAAGCAAAAGTCACGCTGCCCTTGAACCAGTTGCGTCAAGCGCGTATCCCACCCTCTGCCTGATATTTTCCGCAAGGATGACGCCCGTGAAATTCCTCGATCTCGCCAAGGTCTATGTCCGCTCGGGCGGCGGAGGCGCGGGCTGCGTTTCCTTTCGCCGTGAGAAATTCATCGAATACGGCGGGCCAGATGGTGGCGACGGCGGCAATGGTGGCGATGTCTGGGCCGAGGCGGTCGAGGGGCTGAACACCCTGATCGACTTTCGCTTTCAGCAGCATTTCTTTGCCAAGTCGGGCGGTCATGGCATGGGTGCGCAGCGCACAGGGGCCTCGGGCGATGATATTGTGCTGCGCGTGCCGGTCGGGACCGAGATCCTGGAGGAGGATCAGGAGACGGTGATCGCCGACCTGACCGCGCCCGGCCAGCGTGTGCTGCTTGCCAAGGGTGGCAATGGCGGCTTTGGCAACCTGCATTTCAAAAGCTCGACCAACCGCGCGCCTCGCCACGCCAATCCCGGCCAGCCGGGGATCGAGCGGACGCTGTGGCTGCGGCTTAAGCTTATTGCCGATGCCGGGCTGCTGGGACTGCCCAATGCGGGGAAATCGACTTTCCTTGCCGCTGTGTCGAACGCGCGGCCCAAGATCGCGGATTATCCGTTTACGACGCTGCACCCAAACCTTGGTGTGGTCGGCGTTGACGGGCATGAATTCGTCATGGCCGATATCCCGGGCCTGATCGAAGGTGCATCCGAGGGCAGGGGGCTTGGTGACCAGTTCCTTGGTCATGTCGAACGTTCGCGCGTGCTTTTGCATCTTGTCGATGGCACGGCCGAGGATGTCGCGCAGGATGCTCGTATCATCCTGACCGAGCTTGCCGCCTATTCTCCTGCGCTGGCTGAAAAGCCCCGGGTGACCGCGCTGAACAAGATTGATGCGCTGGATCCCGACAGCCTCGCCGAGCGCAAGGCGGCACTGGAAGCTGAGATCGGCGGGCCGGTGATGCTGATGTCCGGCGTTTCACGCGAAGGCGTGACCGATGTCTTGCGGGCGCTTTGGTCCGGGATAGCGCCGTCGCGCAAACCCGCCGGGGATGAGGAAGACAAGCCGTGGCAGCCATGACGCCGCAACTTGTCCGCGCGCAGCGGCTGGTGATCAAGATAGGCTCGGCGCTTCTGGTGGACGCAGATGGTCTGCGTCAGTCTTGGCTGCGCGCGCTTTGCGATGACGTGGCCGAGGCGCGGGCGCGGGGGACCGATGTGGTGCTGGTTTCCTCTGGCGCAATCGCACTGGGACGGCAGGTGCTTGGCCTGCCTGCCGGGCCGCTGCGGGTCGAACAGTCGCAGGCCGCCGCCGCGGTCGGTCAGATCAAACTGGCCCGCGCCTATGAAGAGGCGTTGGCGCCGCATGGGGTCAAAACCGCGCAGCTGCTGGTGACGCTGGACGACACGACCGACCGGCGGCGATATCTTAACAGCCGGGCCACGATGCAGACGCTGCTGGGGCTGGGCGTGGTGCCAATCGTGAACGAGAACGACACGGTTGCCACCGACGAAATCCGCTTTGGCGATAACGACCGGCTGGCGGCGCAGATCGCAGTCACCTGCGGTGCTGATCAGCTGTTGCTGCTTTCGGATGTGGACGGGCTTTATACCGCCAATCCCAAGACTGACCCGGACGCGCACCACCTGCCGGTGATCAGCCAGATCACGCCCGAGATCGAGGCAATGGCCGGAGACCCGATTTCCGGCGTCAGCAAAGGCGGCATGAAGACCAAGCTGATGGCGGCGCGTACCGCCGTTGCCGGGGGTTGTGCCATGGCGATTGCCGAAGGCTCGGTACTCAAGCCGCTGTCGGCGGTGGCGAACGGGACCCGGACGACATGGTTCCTGCCCGATACCGACCCACAGGCTGCCCGCAAACGCTGGATTGCGGCGATGAAGCCCAAAGGCGAGATCACCGTTGATGACGGCGCGGCGCGGGCGCTGGGGCAGGGAAAATCGCTGCTGCCTGCCGGGGTGACTGCTGTCTCGGGGCGCTTTGGGCGCGGCGATCCGGTGGTCGTTCTGGACGGTCGCGGGGCGCGGCTGGCAGTCGGGCTGGTGCGCTATGCCTCGACCGAGGCGCGCGCCATCGCCGGGCACCGCAGTGACGAGATTGAAGGCATCCTTGGCTATCCTGGCCGCGCGGCGCTGATCCACCGCGACGATATGGTGATCTAATCCCTGGCTTTGACAAAAGATGTGAAACGCCAGTCCGCTCGGGCTGGCGTTTTTCCTTATTCGATTGCCCGGGGACGGGCCACGGCGCGGCGGCGCTGTGAAAGGCCGCGGATATGGGACATGCGGACTGCATTCGGCCCCGGCTGCGGCAGGTTCAGCACTGTCTCGCGCAGCATGGCTATCCCGTCCTCGCTGCGGGTGGGCAGGGCCGAGGCGGGGATAGATTCACCGATCGTGACGCGGAAGGGCTGGCTTGCCTTGTTCAGCACCTCGTTGAACAGCGTCACGTCGCGCAGGGTCGGATGGATCGCGTCCAGCAGATAAAAGAGAGCCGAGTTCCGTGCCCGTATCTTCAGCGGGATGATAGGGGCGTCGAACTTGCGCGCGATCATAGCTGCGCTGGCCATCCACGGGCGCTCATGCAGGCTGAGGCCCTGACGCTTGGCCAGCCTCCCCGAGGGAAAAATCAGCCCGATCCGTCCCCGCTCAAGTGCGGTGCGGGTGTAATCCATGGTCATGCGGGTCTTGGCATGTGAGCGTTTTTCGACCCGCCATTCGACTGGTGCGATCAGGCTGTCAAATTGCGGCAGGATGCGCAGGATGTCGTGGTTGGCGTAGACGAACAGATCGTCCCTGACCGCCGAAATCACCGCATTCAGCACGATGCCGTCAGCAATCCCCGTGGGGTGGTTCGAGACGATCAGCGCCGGTCCCGTGGCCGGGATATGCTCAAGCCCCTCGACCCGCAGATCGCGCAGGATCAGGCTGGCGAGGCGGCGCATGATCTCGTCGGTGGGCAGGTCGCGGTATTCGGCCGCCAGATCCAGCGTGCGCGGATAGCGCAGCAGCCACATCAGTACCTGCCGGGCCAGCGCATGGTGCCGGCGACCCGAAAAAAGCCATGGCGCCCGCTCGGCTATCAGCGGATCAAGACGCAGTTTCATGTCCTCGCGGGCATCCATAAAGGCAGTATTGCCGTGCCTCCGGGATCCCCGCAAGAGTGGTTTGCGCATGCTCAGGCGCCACCGGCAAGGATGCGCGTAACCATCTCGGATGTATTGCGCGACAGCCCTTTCATGGCGGCAAGACGACCAAGCGCCGCCTTGGCATGGGCCTGACGGTCAGCGTCATAGCGCGTCCAGGTCTCGAAGGCCGAGCACATGCGCGCAGTCGTCTGGGGGTTCACCGGATCAAGCCGCATCAGCCAGTCTACGGTGAAGGCATAGCCCGAACCATCGGCGGCGTGGAAAGCCGCATGGTTCGCGCAAAATCCGCTGATCAGCGCGCGGAAGCGGTTGGGGTTTTTCCAGTCGAAATCTGCCCGTTCTGCCAGATCGCGTGCCCGCGCAACCGCCTGATCGGGGGCGGCACGCAGGGGCTGGACCATGAACCATTTGTCCATGACCAGCCGGTTGGAACCAAACTCTTGCGCAAAGGCGGCCAGAGCCTCGGTATCTTTGCCCGCAGCGATCAGGCACTCCAGCGCGCCCTGCCGCTCGGTCATGTTTGAGGCACTGTTGAATAGTACTTGCGCCCGCGCCGCGCCGTCAATGCGCGTCAAAAGGCCAAGGCAGGCCAGTCGCAGGCTGCGCCGCCCCGCGCCCTCGGCATCGGGGCGATAGGGGCCCGGGGTCTCCATCGCATCATAAAGCCGCGCCAGCTCTGCCTCATGGGCGGTGGCGATGTCTTGGGCCAGAGCCTCGCGTGCGGTGCGGATTGCGTCGGGATCTGGTACCCCGCCGCGGGCGGCAATGGTGGTCGCGATCTCTTCCTCGCCCGGCAGCGACAGGCACAGGGCGGCAAAGGCGGGGTCGGCCGCAGCATCGGTCAGAAGGCCGCCGATTGCCTGTCCGAACTCGGCCCCGCCGGTCCCGGAAGTGGCGCGAAAGATCAGGGCGTCCAGCGCCAGATCATGTCCCGCCTGCCAGCGCGCATAAGGGTCGGTGTCATGGGCTAGCAAGAGCGCCTGCTCATCTGCGGTGATCTCTCGGGCCACAGTCACCGGGGCGGAAAAACCGCGCAAAAGCGAGACCACCGGCCGCGCCCCGAGCCCGTCGAAGGTAAAGCTCTGACTGGCCTCGGTCATTTCCAGCACCGTGGTCGGCAGCACCTCATCGCCATTCGGGCCGATAAGGCCAAGCGCGATGGGGATGACACGTGGCGGCTTTTGTGGCTGGCCGGGGGTCGGCGCGGTTTCTTGCCGGAAATGCAGGGTCAGGCGGCCGTCCTGCCAGTCCTCGGACAGGGTCAGGCGCGGCGTGCCTGCGTCGGTATACCAGCGTTTGAACTGGGTAAGGTCGCGGCCGGTCGCATCTTCAAAGACCTTGATCCAGTCCTCGATCGTGCAGGCCTGACCGTCGTGGCGGATGAAATAAAGGTCCAGCGCCTTGCGATAGCCGTCCTCGCCCACCAGCCGCTTGAGCATACCGATGACCTCGGCGCCCTTTTCATAGACGGTGGCGGTGTAGAAGTTGTTGATTTCCTGATAATTGTCCGGGCGCGGCGGATGGGCCAGCGGCCCCGCATCCTCGCGGAACTGGCGTGCCCGCAGGGTCTGCACGTCATGAATGCGTTTGACCGCCGCCGAGCGCATATCGCTGGTGAACTGCTGATCGCGAAAGACCGTCAGACCCTCTTTCAGGCACAGCTGGAACCAGTCGCGGCAGGTGATGCGATTGCCGGTCCAGTTGTGGAAATATTCATGGCCGATCACGCCCTCGATACGCTCGTAATCGCCATCAGTCGCGGTTTCCGCACTGGCAAGGACGAGCTTGGAGTTAAAGATGTTCAGCCCCTTGTTCTCCATTGCGCCCATGTTGAAGTCATCGACTGCGACAAGGTTGAACACGTCCAGATCATATTCGCGACCGTAAGTCTCTTCGTCCCATTTCATCGACCGGATAAGCGATTCCATGGCATAGCCCGCACGGTCCTGATCGCCCGGCCGCACCCAGACATTCAGTTCGACCTTACGACCCGACATGGTGGTGAAACTGTCGGGAATGGCGACCAGATCACCCGCGACCAGCGCAAACAGATAGGCAGGCTTAGGCCACGGGTCGTGCCAGACCGCCTCGCCTTGCCCGCGCGAGACCGGGTTGCCATTCGACAGCAGCACCGGCTTGTCCGAGCGGATGGTGACGCGAAAGGGCGCCATCACATCGGGTCGGTCGGGATACCAGGTGATGTGGCGGAAACCTTCGGCCTCGCATTGCGTGCAGAACATGCCCCCGGAAAGATAAAGCCCCTCAAGAGCGGTGTTCATCTCGGGGTCAATCTCGACCTCGGCTGCAAAGGTAAAGCTGTCGGGCAGGGCAGAGGCCGGGACAACCAGACGCTCGTCATCCTTGCTGATCAGGGACAGGTCCAGCGGCTTGCCGTCAATCGCCAGCGATTGCGTCCTCAGCCCCGCGCCGTCCAGCACCAGATCACCCGGGCCCTTGCGGCGAAAGTCGATCTGGGATCGGACACGGGTACCCTTTGGGGCCAGATCGAACTCCAGCCGGGTCTCGGCAATCTCGAAGGGATAGGGGCGCCAGTCGGCAAGATATTGCGTGACGGTCATGAGAACACCTTGATGGGCAGGTGAAAAAAATTGGCAAGGCAGGGAACTTGCGCGGAACACAAGTGTTAGTCGCAGGACAGCCGGGTCGCAAGCCGGGGCCGCGCCCCCTATCGCCCAGCCAGATGAAAAACCAGAAGAGCGAGGAGCCCGCAATGGCCAATTACGATCCTAACGACCCGAAGCGGACCGAAGGCATTGACCCGCAAAGTCCGGCCGCAGCGCCCGAAACCTATGTCGAGCCGGTAGAGCGCCGGGCCTCGCCGCTGCCGCTGATCATCGGCATCCTGCTGGCGCTGGCGATCGCCTATTTTGCGCTGCAGTATTTCATGAACCGTGACCAGCCCGCCACCACCGGCGAGGATCCGGCCGTCACGACCACGGAACCGGCTGACAGCAGCACCACCGAACCGGCTGCGACTGGCACCACGACCGAACCGGCCACGACGATGGAAGAGCCGGCCGCGACCGAGCCCGCCGCCACTGAACCCGCCGCCACCGAGCCGGTCACGGATGCCGCCGCCGATGCGGCTAACGATGCGGCAGAAGCCGCCGGCAACGCTGCTGACGCTGCGGCTGATGCAGCCAATGACGCAGCCGCTGCTGCCGGCAATGCCGCTGATGCGGTCGGCTCCGCTGTGAATGAGGCGGTCGAGGATGCCACTAATGCCGCCAGCGACGCTGCGGCTGCCGCGCAGGACGCTGCTGAAAGCGCCGCCGACGCCGCAAGCGAGGCGATGCAGGACGCCGGTCAGGCCCTTGATGACGCGATCAGCGTCGAGGAACCGGCCCCGACCACGCCGCCGGCTGCTGGTACGGAAACCACCACTCCGCCCGCGAACTGATCGCAGGTTGACAGATATGCTCCGCCGTCCGGACTCCCGGGCGGCGGATTTTCAATTTTTGCGAAACACAGAGTTTTCGATTTATTAAAAGTCGCCCCGGTTGAATAAGCGGGGCGTTTCGCATACCACGGTGCACCAAACCAGCCGGACATGATAGTAGTAAGGGGAAGTGCCATGGGTCGCGTGGAAAAAGCAGGATTGCGGGTAGACGAGACGCTTGCTGCCTTCATCAACGAGCGTGCGCTGCCCGGCAGCGGGGTTGAGCCGCGCCGGTTCTGGGAAGGGCTTTCGACCCTGCTCCATGAATTTGGTCCGCGTAACCGCGCACTTTTGGAAAAGCGTGATGCGCTGCAATCGCAAATCGACAGCTGGCATGCCTCTAATCGTGGCAAACCGGTCGATGCCGGAGCCTATCGCGATTTCCTGACCGAGATCGGCTATCTGGTTCCCGAAGGAGAGGATTTCCAGATTGAGACATCCGTCACCGACCCGGAATTTGCCAATGTCGCCGGGCCGCAGCTCGTGGTGCCGATCACCAATGCGCGCTATGCGCTGAACGCTGCTAATGCCCGCTGGGGCAGCCTTTATGATGCGCTTTACGGCACCGACGCGCTTGGCGATCTGCCCCGGGGCAAAGGCTATGACGCCGAACGTGGTGGCCGTGTGATCGCCTGGGGGCGCAATTTCCTTGATGAGGCAGCGCCGCTTGCCTCGGGTTCGTGGAACGATATCGACGCGCTTTCGGTCAGGGACGGCGCGCTGGTTCCGGCACTGCGCGATAGTGCGAAATTTGCAGGCCACAACGGCGATGCGGCGCAGCCTTCGGATGTTTTCCTGAAAAACAACGGCCTGTTTATCCGTATCGTGATCGATCCCTCGACTCCGGTTGGCAGGCAGGACCGGGCTGGTATCTCGGATATCGTGATTGAATCGGCGCTGTCGGCGATTATGGATTGCGAAGATTCGGTCGCCTGCGTCGATGGTGAGGACAAGGCGCTGGCCTATTCCAACTGGCTTGGCCTCATGGACGGCACCCTGACCGAAGAGGTTGAAAAAGGCGGTAAGACCTTCATCCGCCGCCTGAACCCGGATGTCAGCTTTACGGCGCCCGACGGCTCACGCGTGACGCATAAGGGCAGGGCGCTGATGCTGGTGCGTAACGTTGGCCATCTGATGACCACGCCCGCCGTGCTCGACCGTGAAGGAAATGAGGTCTACGAGGGCCTGCTTGACGCGATGGTAACCGCGCTTTGCGCGAAACGCGATCTTGACCGCAAGGAAGGGGTCAGGAACTCGGTCACCCAGTCGATCTATGTGGTCAAACCCAAGATGCACGGCCCCGAAGAGGTCGCCTTTGCCTGCGAGATTTTTGATTTCGTCGAGGACACGCTTGGCCTGCCGCGCCATACCGTCAAGCTGGGCATCATGGACGAAGAGCGTCGCACCTCGGCCAATCTCAAGGAATGCATCCGTGCTGCCAGGCACCGCGTGGCCTTCATCAACACGGGTTTCCTTGATCGTACCGGGGATGAGATTCACACCTCGATCGAGGCGGGCGCAATGCTGGCCAAGGGTGAGATGAAATCGCAACCCTGGATCTCGGCCTATGAGGATCGCAACGTCGACATCGGTCTGGCCTGCGGCCTTTCGGGCAAAGCGCAGATCGGCAAAGGCATGTGGGCGATCCCCGACCGGATGGCCGACATGCTGGAACAAAAGATCGCCCATCCGATGGCTGGCGCGAACACCGCATGGGTGCCCAGCCCGACCGCCGCGACTCTGCACGCGACCCATTATCACAAGGTCGACGTTTTTGCCCGTCAGGCACAGATCGCTGCGGCGCGCCGTCCCGCCCGGCTGGAGGATCTGCTGACCATCCCGCTGGCCGGTGGCCGCAACTACAGCGAGGCCGAGATCACCCGCGAGCTGGAGAACAACTGTCAGGGTATCCTCGGCTATGTCGTGCGCTGGATCGATCAGGGCGTCGGCTGCTCGAAGGTTCCGGATATCAACGATGTCGGCCTGATGGAGGACCGCGCCACGCTGCGGATTTCGGCCCAGTCGCTGGCGAACTGGCTGCATCACGGGCTGGTCAGCGACAGCCAGGTCATGGACACTTTCCGCAAGATGGCCGTTGTGGTGGACCGTCAGAACGAAGGTGACCCGGCCTATGTGCCAATGGCGCCGGGCTATGACGGGGTGGCCTTTCAGGCGGCCTGCGATCTGGTCTTCCTCGGTCGGGTTCAGCCCTCGGGCTATACCGAGCCGGTTCTGCACGCCCGGCGCTTGCAGGCCAAGGCCGAACAGAAAAGCCGCGCAGCCTGATCGCGCCTGACAATCTGGCCGCCGCTCTGGCATTTCTGCATTGGTTTTGGGCCAGGCAGGGTGCCAGGGTGGCTTTTTTCATACCTTATGCGCGGGTATTTCCGGGCCCGATTGGTGGCCCCATGTAGTGAAATTGCCGTGGCCGGGCGGCGTAATAGTTGGGATTGCGACTGTGACGCGGCGTAATATTTCGGGAAAGCACCGAACGTCACGCCCTTGTGAAAGATTATTGCGCTCTGCTATGGGGGACGCTGAAAGTCGCTAACAGGGGAGATCGCCTGGTGAAGATCGGCGCTTTGAAGGAGAGTTACGAGGGGGAGGCGCGGGTTTCTGTCACGCCTTCTTCTGCGGTCCATCTGCAGAAGCTGGGCCATGAGGTCCATGTCGAATCGGGGGCTGGCGTACGCGCGGGCTTTTCCGATGCGGCCTATGAGGCGGCGGGCGTCACCGTCCAGCCCAATGCGGCGGCGCTGATCGGCGCGGTCGATGTGGTGGTCAAGGTCCGCACCCCGAGCGAGGGCGAGCTGCGGCAAATGCGGCGCAGTCAGACGCTGATCTCGCATTTCTGGCCCGCACAGAACCCGGATCTTTTGGAACTGGCGCGCGAACAGGGCGTCACAGCCATCGCCATGGATATGGTGCCGCGCATCTCGCGCGCGCAAAAGATGGATGCGCTGTCCTCGATGGCCAATATCGCCGGCTACCGCGCGGTGATCGAGGCGGCGAACAACTTTGGCCGCTTCTTCACCGGTCAGGTGACGGCAGCGGGCAAGGTTCCTCCGGCCAAGGTTCTGGTCGTCGGTGCCGGTGTCGCGGGTCTTGCCGCCATTGGCGCGGCAGTCAGCCTTGGCGCGCAGGTCTATGCGTTCGACGTCCGTCCCGAAGTGGCCGAACAGATCGAATCCATGGGCGCGGAATTCGTCTATCTGGACTTTCAGGACCAGACCCAGGACGGTGCTGTGACCGGTGGTTATGCCGCGCCTTCCTCGCCCGAGTTCCGCGAGAAACAGCTTGAGAAGTTCCGCGAACTTGCGCCCGATATGGACATCGTCATCACCACGGCGCTGATCCCGGGCCGCGACGCACCCAAGCTGTGGACCGGGGACATGGTCGCCGCGATGAAGAACGGCTCGGTCATCATCGACCTTGCTGCCGAACGTGGCGGCAACTGCGACCTGACCGTACCCGATGAGCGTGTCGTCACCGAAAACGGCGTCATCATCATCGGCTATACCGATTTCCCGTCGCGCATGGGCGCGCAGGCGTCCGAGCTTTACGGCAACAACATCCGTCACATGCTGACGGACCTGACGCCGGGCAAGGATGGTATCATCGTCCAGAACATGGAGGATGACGTGATCCGGGGCGCCACCGTCACCTTTGACGGGGACGTGACCTGGCCTCCGCCGCCCCCCAAGGTGCAGGCGATCGCAGCGGCCAAGCCGCGCGAAAAGGCCAGGGAACTGACGCCCGAAGAGAAACGCGAAAAAGAGCTGGCGGACTTCCGCGCGCAGACCCGCTCGCAGGTGACCATGCTGGTTGTCGGCGCGGTACTGATGCTGCTGGTCGGTGTTTTTGCCCCGGCAAGCTTCCTTTCGCACTTCATCGTTTTCGTGCTGTCGGTCTTTGTCGGCTTCCAGGTGATCTGGAACGTCAGCCATTCGCTGCACACGCCGTTGATGGCGATCACCAACGCCATTTCTTCGATCATCATCGTCGGTGCGCTGTTGCAGATCGGCTCGGGTGGTTGGCTGGTGGTGCTGCTTGCTGCGCTTTCGGTGCTGATGGCCGGGGTCAATATCTTTGGCGGCTTCCTGGTTACGCGCCGGATGCTTGCCATGTTCCAGAAGTCGTAAGGGAGAGGGGCGTATGGAATACGGATTCACCACCGCTGCCTATGTGGTCGCGGCTGTCCTGTTCATCTTGTCCCTGGGCGGGCTTTCGGGCCAGGAAAGCGCCAAGCGCGCGGTCTGGTACGGCATTGCCGCCATGGCGCTGGCGGTGGTCGCCACGCTGGTGGGGCCGGGCTATGGCAACTGGGGGCTGACGCTTGTCATGCTGGCCATCGGCGGTGCTGGTGGTTGGGTTGTCGCCAAGCGCGTGCAGATGACCGAGATGCCGCAGCTTGTCGCCGCCATGCACAGCCTCGTCGGTCTTGCCGCAGTGCTGATCGGCTTTAACGCCCAGTTCGAGCTGGGCCGCGTCCTGCGTGCCCGTGCTGCTGATGCGGCGGCGCAGTTTCATGGCTTTGCCGCGGTGCTGGCCCATAAGACCCCAGCCGAGATCGCCATGCTCAAGGTCGAGGTCGCGCTTGGCGTCTTTATCGGCGCGGTGACCTTTACCGGCTCGGTCGTTGCCTTTGGCAAGCTGGCGGGCAAGATCGACGGCAAGCCGAAAAAACTGCCGGGCGGTCATGCGCTGAATGCGGGTGCGGCGCTTTTGTCGCTGCTGGCGGTAATCCTTTACTGCACCGCCGGCGCACCGGTTCTGTGGCTGCTGCTGATCACGATCTTTGCGCTTTTCATCGGCTACCATCTGATCATGGGCATCGGCGGGGCGGATATGCCGGTGGTGGTTTCGATGCTGAACAGCTACTCGGGCTGGGCGGCGGCGGCGATCGGCTTTACGCTGGGCAATGACCTTTTGATCGTGGTCGGTGCTCTGGTCGGCTCGTCGGGTGCGATCCTGAGCTACATCATGTGCAAGGCGATGAACCGCAACTTTGTCAGCGTGATCCTGGGCGGCTTTGGCGGCGAAACGGGGCCGGCGATGGAGATCGAGGGCGAGCAGGTCGCCATTGATGCTGACGGTGTCGCAGCAGCTCTGAACGATGCTGATGAGATCATCATTGTTCCGGGCTACGGCATGGCAGTTGCTCAGGCCCAGCAATCGGTCAGTGAGCTGACCCGCAAGCTGCGCGCCAGGGGCAAGAACGTACGCTTTGCCATCCACCCGGTTGCGGGGCGTTTGCCGGGACATATGAACGTGCTGCTGGCCGAGGCCAAGGTCCCCTATGACATCGTGCTTGAGATGGACGAGATCAACGAGGACTTCCCCTCGACCGACGTGGTGATCGTGATCGGCTCGAACGACATCGTGAACCCTGCGGCACAAGAGGATCCCAACAGCCCCATCGCCGGTATGCCGGTTCTGGAGGTCTGGAAGGCCAAGCAGGTCTTTGTCAGCAAGCGCGGTCAGGGTACCGGCTATTCGGGCATCGAGAACCCTCTGTTCTATAAAGAGAACACCCGCATGTTCTATGGCGATGCCAAAAAATCCATCGACCAGCTTCTGCCACTCGTCGAGTGAGCGCAGAAAGAGGTCATATCCAATTGGAAAGGGCGGGTCATTGACCCGCCCTTTTCCATTTGTCCGCTACCCTATGGCGTCAATGGGCGCCCAGCATGGATTTCACCACATCGGCGGGCAGGACGGGATGCAGCGCCAGCTTGCGGATGCGGCGTCCCCTGCGCGGCAGTAACAGCACGCAGCGCGTGGCGATAGCGCGGGAGCGCGTGACGCAACACTCGGCTATCACCCCGGCGCACCAGCGCGAATGCAGATCAAAGCGCATGACGGTCTCGATTGCGCCCGGAACATAACCCTCTGTCTCGGCCGAATCGATCAGTGCATCGTGGATGAGAGGGGGCAGGTACATTGGACCGGGCACGTTGGGATCAACAATTTACGCCTCCTGTTAATCCCTTGCGCAGCCAAAGAATATATACCCTTTTGCACAGGTCTGCCATACGCGCCCTGCGCGTATGGCAGCGGCCCGCTTCGACCACCGGCGGAACGATCAGCACTTAGGGCGTGATCAGGATCGGAGTGCCGTCGCGGACCATGGCATAGATGTCCTCGATCTCGTCGTCGGTGACGGCGATGCAGCCTGCGGTCCAGTCAAGGCGCTGCTTGGAAAGGACGCGTCCTTCGGGGCCCTGACCGTGGATAAAGATGTCGCTGCCTGCGCTGCGCCCCAGCGCCGCGGCGCGGGCGGCGTCTTCTGTATTCGGATACGAGATCCCGACCGAGAGGTAATAGCGGCTGTCGGGGTTACGGCGGTCGATATAGTACAGCCCCTCGGGGGTTTTGCCGTCGCCCTCATACTGCTTATGGCCAATCGGCTCATTGCCAAGACCGATCCGGTAAGATTTGAGCACCGTGTTGCCGCTTAAAAGCTGCATCTGCCGCGCGCCCTTGTTGACCACGATTTGCGTGACCGGAGGTCCCGAATATGTCTTGAACTTGCTGGGCGCACAGGCGGCAATCCCCAGCAAGAGCACAAGCGCGACGATACGTCCTAACCAGCGAGCCATGCGTTCCTGTCCCTTGATCCCGAGTTTGTGCCATTTTGCCTTGCGCGCGGGCTTGCGGCAATGCGCGCAGCCTTCACGAAATCCTGATGGGTGCAGCCATGGCACGGCTGTTCTGCCAAAGCGGTGAAACCGCTCGCTTTCCTGTTGCGGGACGCAGAAGGCCGGCTAATCATGCGCTGATGGATGACGAAGACGAACACCCCCAGCGTTACGCCCTGGTCAATGAACTGCACGCCCGGCCCTCGCCGCGGCTTAAGGCGCCCTGCACAGCGGTCTATCTGGCGATCAAAGAGCCGCAGGATGCGGCCAACCGCGACCGGTCGCACGATGTCGCGCATCTGGCCGAGCTTTGCGCCCGCCACGGCGCGCCGCGCCCTGATACCAGTGCTGGCCATTATGCCGCGCAGCTGGGCCGGCATCAGCTGCGCTGGGAAAGCCATACCGAATTCGTGACCTATGCCGCCTTTGCGCCGGGCCTGCCACCCCGGCCCTTTGACCCTTCGGCGGGTGAGATTTTTCCACGCGACTGGCAGCACCACGCGCCGGGTAAGCGTATCGCTGCGGTGATGATTCAGGTCGACTTTCTGCCCGAGAATCCGGCCGATGTGCTGCCACGCCTTTCGGAATGGTTCGCAGCCGACAGCCTGGCCTCGGTCTGGGTGCTGGAAGAGGCGGCGGTCGTTGCTGGTGATTTCCGCATTGATCCGGCAGGGTGGATGCGCTTTGCGGTCTTTGTCAAACCGGGCACGCAATCGGGTCGCATCGGTCGTATCGTCCAGCGCCTACTTGAGCTTGAGACCTACCGTGCCATGTCGATGCTGGGCCTTGGCCGGGCGCGTGACCTGACCGAACAGCTTAACGCGCTGGACCCTCAGCTTAACGCGATCGTGCAGGGGATGAGCGATGATAGCCGCCCCGCCGAAACGGTGTTGCACGACCTGTTGTCGGTCTCGTCCCGGCTGGAAAGCGCGGCGACCCAGCATGCGTTCCGTTTCGGAGCCAACGCGGCCTACGAGGCGATCGTCATGGACCGCGTTGCCTCGCTGCGCGAGACACGCTTTTTAGGTGGTCAGATGCTGAGCGAGTTCATGGCCCGTCGCTATCTGCCCGCCATGCGGACGGCCAAGTCAGCTGAAAACCGGCTGGCGGCGATGCTGGACCGCAGCGAACGAGCCGCCGAATTGCTGCGCACCCGTGTTGATGTCTGGCGCGGGGCCCAGAACCAGGAGCTGATGCAGCGCATGGATCGCCGCGCCGATCTGCAATTGCGGCTGCAACATACGGTCGAGGGGCTGTCAGTTGTGGCCATCAGCTATTATGCTGTTGGCCTGATGGGCTATGTTCTGACCCCCGTCGCCAAGGCGCTGCATGTGGACAAGGCGCTGCTGAGCGCGGGGCTGACGCCGGTCGTGATCCTGCTTGTCTGGATTGCCATGCGGCGTATCCGCGCCCGGCTGCATGACGGCGGGCATTGACGCCCACGCCCGCGAATATCCGAACAGAAGGAGCAGATTGATGAAACATGTCCTTTTCCTGGCCGATACGCGGATCGGAGGGCGGGTCTGATGGCAGGACAACTCAGCATGTATGGGCTTGCCCATTGCTCGACCTGCCAAAAGGCACAGGCCGAGCTGGAGGCCGCCGGTTGGCAGGTTGATTTCCGCGATGTCTCGAAAGCGCCGCTGTCCGATGACGAATGGAAAAAGATGATTGCCGAGTTTGGTGAAAAACTGGTGAACCGTGCCAGCCTGACCTGGCGCGGCATGTCCGAGGCCGAGCGTGCCGGCACCCCGCTGCAGATGCTTTCTGCCAAGCCTTCACTCATGAAACGTCCTGCGATCATCGAGGGGGACAAGCGTCTGCTTGGCTGGACCGCAAATGTAAAACGCGCATTGGGTGTGGCGGTCTAGGACCGCCGCGCCCGTGGTTCACTGCTGTTGCGGGGCGGCCTCGGCTGCGCCGCTGGCGGCTGGGGTGGGGGCAGGTGGCGCAGGTTCGGGCCGGTTGGCGCGGGCACTGATCCGGGTCGTATATGCATCTTGCGGATCGTGACGCAGCACGGCCCGCGCACCACCCGCACGCAGCGCAGCAACCGTGCGACGATACTCTGCCTCGTCCAAAGCTCCGTCTGCGGACAGGCGCGCACCCATCCGGCGCAGCATTTCCGCGTGACGCCTAAGCGCGTCAGGGTCGGGATCAGGGCCAAGCAGCAGGCGGGCGCTTTCATCGGGCGCAGAGGTTGCCTCGCGCCAGCCCTTCATACTGGCACGCAGGAAGGCGGCCAGCCGTTCCTCGGCATCTTCGTTGGTAAGTGCGGATGAAAGGACGTAAAGCCCGTCCTCAAGCACTGCTGCGCCTTGCGCCTGCGGGTCAAGCTCGGCCAGCCCGTCGCCCGGCACCGGATCGTCACTAAGCGTGCTGATACAGGCGGCCTGCTTGTGGCTCAGCATCTCATTCCCAGGCCACTGAGAAAGCAGGCTTACCCCCGACAGGCTGTCATCGGGGATCAGGTTCAGCCGGTTCAGCCACGCCTGCAATGCATATTCCGTGCCGTGAAACCAGCTGCCGATGGTTTTGCCGCCCAGATCAGCTGCGCTGGTCACGCCTGTCTCGGCAAGGCAGGTCAGGCGCAGGGCCGGGCGGGCAAAGATCTGGCCGACATTAACCAGCGGCAGGCCGTTTTCGCGGGCAACCAGCGCGACAGGCATCCATTCCACCGCCAGATCGGCATAGCCCCGGGCGATACTTTCAAAGGGCGGCGCGTCATCGGCTGGCAGCAGCCGGACGGTCAGCCCCTCATCGGCGTAATACCCCCGTGCCTCGGCCAGCAGAAAGCCAGCAGAGGTGCTGGGGGACGTGCCGCGCAACTGCACCGTCAGCTCATCAGCCCCGGCCCCAAATGCGGCAAGGGCCTGTATCAGCACGGCCGGGATCAGCGATTTCATCATCCACCTCATCGCTGGCCATGGTTAGACGGCTGGCACCGGTGCCGCAAGCCGCCGGGATACACACGATACCGCGAGCCGGGATCAGTCGCGTGAATAGATATCCTCGTAGCGGACGATATCATCTTCACCCAGATAGGCGCCGGTCTGAACCTCGATCAGCACCATTGGCACCTTGCCGGGGTTTTCGAGCCGGTGCACGGCGCCAAGGGGCACGTAGATCGACTGGTTTTCAGTCAGCAGGGTAACGGTGTCATCGACCGTGACCCGTGCCGTGCCCGAAACGACGATCCAGTGTTCGGACCGGTGGAAATGCGATTGCAGCGACAGGGATGCGCCGGGGTTCACGACGATGCGCTTGACCTGAAAGCGGTCTGCCAGCGCCAGCGTCTCGAACCAGCCCCACGGGCGATGGTCGCGCTGGAACTGTTCGGCCTGACGCGCGCCCTTGTCCTTTAGCGCCGAAACGGCGCGACGCACCTCTTGCGCGCGGTCCATCCCGGCGACCAGAACCGCGTCTCGGGTGGCCACGACCATCACGTCCTTAAGGCCGATACCCACGACCTCCATCCCTTCGTCCTGCGCCCGCAAAAGAACGTTGTCACAGTCGATGGCGGTCGAATGGGCGTCGGTCACCGCGCCGCGCTCGGCGGGGTCATCGCGTTGGGTTTCGTGCCAGACGGCATCCCAGCCGCCAAGGTCGGACCAATGGCCCGAATAGCGTACCACCGAAAGGTTGTCGGCCTTTTCCAACACGGCATAGTCGACCGAAAGATCCGGCAGCCTGTCCCAGGGCTCGGGTGCCAGACGCAGAAAGCCAAGGTCAGTCTGTGCCTCGTTCAGCGCCGCCTGTACGGGTTCCAGATATTCGGGAGCATGTGCGCGGAACGCCTCGATCATGGTTTGCGCGGCAAACAGAAAGATGCCGGCGTTCCACAGATAATTGCCCTGAGCGATCATCCGCGCCGCATTCTCGGCATCGGGTTTTTCTACAAAGCGGCGCAAAAGCAGCGGGCCTTCGCCCTCACCCTCGGCCTCCATATAGCCGTAGCCGGTCTCGGGACGGGCCGGCGCGATGCCAAAGGTCACGATGCGCCCTGTGCGGGCAGCGGGCAGGCCCAGATCGACGGCGCGGCCAAAGGCCTCGGCATCGGGGACGACATGGTCCGAGGGCGCGACCAGCAGGATTGCATCAGGGTCGTTTTCGACTGCGGCCAGCGCGGCGGCAAGGATCGCGGGGGCGGTGTTCTTGCCCGCGGGTTCGATCAGGATAGCCGCCGGAGTGACTCCGATCTGATCCAGCTGTTCAGCGACGATGAAACGGAAATCGGCGTTGGTCATCACCAGAGGGGCAGCGTAGCGCGGCCCCGACAGGCGGCGCGCCGAGGCCTGAAACAGGCTTTCTTCGCCCACCAGCGGTGCGAACTGCTTGGGAAAACTTTTGCGTGAGACGGGCCAGAGCCGGGTGCCCGAGCCTCCGGCCAGCAGAACAGGGGTGATCGTCATGCAAATCGCTCCATCGGCACGAGGCCGCTTTCATCCGTTCTCGTTATCTGCCCGCTCTCTTACCTGCGCAAGCTGCGCAAAACGACAGGAGTCCGGGCATTTGTGCCAGATAGCATGGCGCATCGGGGCGGACAAACCCGCACGGGCGGGTATCTTAGTAGCCACGCGCCCGATCCACGACATGCAAAAGCGGCGCGCCCCGCATGGCGCGCCGCAGGTTTTCGGCCACCACCGGCGAGGCGGTCGCGGGACGCGTCTCGGCCGCGACATGTGGTGTGACCGTGATTCCAGGATGTGCCCAAAAGGGATGTTCGGGCGGCAAAGGTTCGGTACGAAAGACATCCAGAACCGCATGGCCGACCTGCCCCTGATCCAAGGCAGAGATCAACGCGGCCTCATCAATCAGGGTGCCGCGCCCGGCGTTGATAATCGTCGCGCCTCGGGGCAATAGCGCGAGTCGCGCGGCATTCAAAAGATCGCGGGTCCCGGTCGTGTCGGGCAACAGGCTGACAAGGATTTCCGCCCGGGCCAGCACCTTGGGCAGGGCGGGACCGGCCAGAACCTCGATCCCGGGATGCGGACGGCCAGATTGCGACCAGCCGGTCACCCGAAAGCCCAACCCCGCCAGTGCGGTTGCGACCGCGCGGCCCAGCTCTCCCATCCCCAGCACCACAACGTTGCGATCACGGGCAAGGGGCGGGGTCTGGTCATGACGCCAGACACCGTCCTGTGCGTAGTGGTCCATGCCCAGATGCGCCCGCAACGCCCAGCCGGTGCAATAATCCGCCATGCCTTCGGCCAGCCCCGGATCCACCATCCGGCACAGGGGCTGCGTCAGGGTCGAATTTGCAACGATCCGCTCGACGCCCGCCCAAAGACTTTGCACCAGCCGGGCGCGGGTAAAGGGGCGAAAATCCAGCGCCTGGCCGCCTTCGGGGTAACCGGGGGCATAGATCAGCGCATCAAAACCGGCGGGGTCGCCCTCGCGCGCAAGCTCCATCTCGGGGCATGAGGCGCGAAGATGTAGCGCCCAAAGCTGCCAATAATGTGCAGGCGCAGCAAAGAAAACCTTCATCTTCTCAGCTCCGGGGACGGTGGACATGGGCCGATTGCACGATCCCAAAGGCCATGAGCAGGATCATCAGCGAGGTGCCGCCATAGCTGACCAGCGGCAGCGGCGAGCCTTTGGCGGGCAGCATCCCCATCACCGTCGCCATGTTGATCGAGAAATACAAAAAGAACGTTCCGGCGATGCCGATGGTCAACAGGCTGGCAAAGCGGTCGCGGTTGGTCAGCGCCGAATACATGCAAAAGCCAAGGATCAGCACATATAGCATCAGCAGGCTGAAGGCACCGACAAAGCCGAACTCTTCGGCCAGTGAGGTAAAGATAAAGTCCGTGTGCTTTTCGGGCAGAAAGTTCAGCCGAGACTGAGTGCCCTGCATAAAGCCCCGCCCAGACCACCCGCCAGACCCAAGCGCGATCTGCGCCTGGGCGATGTTATAGCCCGCCCCAAGGGGGTCTGACCCGGGATCAAGAAAGGTGTCGATACGCTTGAACTGATATTCATGCAGCAACTGCCAGTCGGTGCCGCGGCTTTCCATCACGGCGGTGACACCCGCCACGACGATGGCGATGACTGCCCCGAAATACCACAGGCTGACGCCGGCCGCGAACATGACAATACCGCCGCCCGCGATCAGCATGATCGAGGTGCCAAGGTCGGGCTGCATCAACACCAGCCCGGTCGGCAGCAGGATAAGGATCACCGGGATCAGCACCCAAAGCGGGCGCGAGACCTTTTCAACTGGCAGCCAGTCGTAATAGGCGGCAAGCGTCAGCACAAAGGCAACCTTGGTCAGCTCAGAGGGCTGGATGCGGATGGGACCCAGCACCAGCCAGCGTTGTGCCCCCATACCGACATGCCCCATCAGCTCGACGAGGATCAGCAGCAGCACACAGATCACGTAAGAAACGACCGAGATCGAGCGCCAGAACCAGATCGGCACAAAGGACAGCGCGAACATCGCGACCATGCCGATGGCAAAACGCTCCATCTGTGGGCCGGCCCAGCGGTCGATATCGCCGCCCGAGACGGAATAGAGCATCAGAAAGCCGATACAGCTGACGGCGGTGATCAGAAAGACCAGCGGCCAGTTCAGATGCAGGATCTTGCGCCAGCCGGTCGGTACCTGAACAACGTGATAATTCAGATAGCCCATGGCTCAGGCCCTCGCACGGCCCTCGCCCTTGCGGGCCGAGGGGGTCAGGCTCATACGCGACCAGATCTCCTGGACCTTGGCGCGTTCGGCCTCGGGATAGGCGGTCAGGGGGGGCAGCCCCCCAGCAAGTGCGAACAGCAGAATGTCGCGGGCGATGGGGGCGGCCACAGCTGAACCGCCGCCGCCGTGTTCGACCACGACGGAAACGGCATAGCGCGGCATCTCGTAAGGGGCGAAGCAGACGAACAGGGCGTGGTCGCGTCGGTTCCACGGCAACTGGTCGTTCGAGATCACGCCCCGCGCGCGCTCGGCGGCGGTGATGTTACGTACCTGGCTGGTGCCGGTCTTGCCCGCCATCCGCCACTCCGCAGCAAGAATACGGGCGCGCCTTGCGGTACCGCGGCTGCTGTTCATCACCGCATCCATACCTGCGCGGGCCGTGCGCAGATGCAGCGGGTTGATGTCGAGTTCCGGCCAGTCCGGCACCGCCTCGGCCTGACCATCAATGGCGCGGACAAGGCGCGGCGCGACAGCCCGGCCTGTCGCAACCCGCGCCGTCATCACCGCAAGCTGCAGCGGAGAGGCCAGCACATAACCCTGACCGATCGAGGCGTTAAGCGAGTCGCCGATCTGCCATTCCTGATCATAGCGCGCCCGTTTCCATGCCCGGTCGGGGGCGATGCCCTCTGCGATGGCGGACATGGGCAGATCGTGACGGACCCCGATCCCAAGCTTGCGTGCCATCGCGGCGATACGGTCGATGCCTACGCGCTGTGCCAGTTCGTAATAGTAAACGTCGCAGGAATGTTCGAGGCTGTGAACGGCGTCGATCATACCATGGCCGCCCCGGCTCCAGCAGTGGAAACGTCGCCCGGCGACCTGAACATAGCCCGGGCAATAAAAGCGCGTACCGGGGGTGATCACCCCTGCCTCTAGTCCGGCGAGCATCGTCACCATCTTGAAGGTCGAGCCGGGCGGATAGACACCCTGCACGGTTTTGTCGGCCAGCGGGCGGTGGTCATGCTCCATCAATGCCCGGTAATCGGGGGCCGAGATGCCGCGCACGAATTTGTTCGGGTCAAAGGTCGGCGATGAACAGATCGCGACGATATCGCCGTTCGTGACATCCAGCACCACAGCGGCGGCACTTTCGCTGCCAAGCCTTTGGCTGGTAAAGTTCTGCAGTTCGGCGTCCAGGGTGGTCTGGACTGTCGCGCCCTGCTGTCCCTCTTGCCGGGACAGTTCGCGCATTTCGCGCCCGGCGCTGTTCACCTCGACCCGGCGGGCACCGGCCTTGCCGCGCAGAGCCTCTTCCATCTTGGCTTCAAGCCCGACCTTGCCAAGCTGAAACTCGGGCAGGCGCAGGACTGGATCAGGGTTTTCGATCTTTGAAAGGTCATAGTCCGAAACCGGGCCGACATAGCCCAGCACATGTGCGAAATCCCCGGCGCGCGGATAGCTGCGCGACAGGCCGGATTCGGGCGTGACCCCTGGCAGCGCAGGCGCGTTCAGCGCGATCGAGGAAAACTCGTCCCAGCTTAGCCGGTCAGCGACAAGGACCGGGGTCACGGCACTGCGTTTGCGGATTTCTTCAAGGATATCTGCCGCCTGGCGGTCCGACATCGGAATGATGCGCCGCAGCCGGGCAATAACGGCCGAGATGTCGCCCGCCTCTTCACGTGTCAGGGTGACGCGATAGTTTTGCTCATTCCCGGCGATGATGGTGCCGTTGCGGTCAAGGATCAGTCCGCGCGCCGGCGGCAACAGGCGGATCTTGATCGAGTTGCCGTCTGAGAGCATGCGATATTCATCGGCATGTTCGATCTGCATCGAGCGCAGCTTAAGCCCCAGCGCCGAGACGATCCCTGCCTGGATTACCCCAAGCATCAACACCCTGCGGGTGATCAGACGGCTGCTTTCGACGACTTCGCGTTCTGATTTGCGCATGGCTCAGCGAAGCCTCTGATCGCGTTCGGCGCGGGTGCGCGACAGACCAAACGTATAGCCAACCAGCCCCGCGATAATGGGATAAGAACCGACCGTGGCGATATACTGCAAGATCACCTGCCCCAATGGGGGCAGGGGCAAGAAAAATACCGCCAGCAGGATACGATAAGATAACATCATCAGCGCCAGAAGCATGCTCACACGCAGCCATTCAATCATGAACGGCAGCTCTCGCCAACGCTGCTCGCGCTTTCGTGCGGCCTCGGTTGCGATCACGACCAGCGCCGCATTCAGACCAAGGGGGCGCATCAGCAGGATGTCCTCGATCAGAAAAAGGGCGGCGATGGTCAGGACCGGCACCTGTTCGGGACGACGCAGTACCCAGAAAACCGTCAGGCAAAGCGCAAGATCGGGGCCGGGCCAGCCAATACTGCCCGGTGACAGCGGTAAAAGCCGCCAGAACAGAATGGCAAGAAACAGCAGGATGAACAGCACCTGACCGAATATCCGCAGGCGGCGGGCGTGCTCAGTCATCTCCGGCCCCGGTTTCGGCCGCTGCGCCGGGTTCCGTGTCAGGCGGCATATCGGCGACCGAGGGCATCCGCGGCCCGATGAAATCAGCCGGAGGCGGGGGGATCAGCAACCCTGAATCGGCGATCTGCTCGGCCGGATGGCTGCGCAAGACGCGCAGGAATTCCAGCCGGCCATAGTCGGCAGCCAGACGCACCCGCAGCCGCCCGTCATTTGCCAGCGCCACCTGACCGACCGGCAGGCCTGGCGGGAACACTCCCCCGTCGCCCGAGCTGACCACCCGGTCGCCGGGGCGCAGGTTTTCGGGGCTTTCGATGAAATCAAGCGCGGGCAGGGTGGTATTGTCCCCGACCATCAACGCATGCTGACCCGAAGGCTGGATCGTCACCGGGATACGGCTTGATGGATCGGTCAGCAGAATGACCCGGCTGGTGGTCTGACCAACGCCCGAGATGCGCCCGACCAGCCCCAGCCCGTCCATGGTTGCCCAGCCATCGACGATCCCGTCGCGCTGACCGACATTCAGCAGCACCGATTGCCGAAAGGCCGTGCCGCTGTCGGTCAGAACCACCCCCGAAACCGAGGTCAGGGCAGGGTCAATGCGCACGTTGTTTTGGGCCAGCAGCTTGGCGTTTTCCTGTTCAAGCTGGACGGCCGCCTCTTTCCAGGCGGCCATTTTTTGCAGCTCGCGGCGCAATTCCTGGTTCTGCTCGTAAAGCCGGGCATAGGACTGGAAACCCGCGACCATGCGCGACAGCTTGGTCACCGGGGCTATGACCCAGTCAAAGCTGGGGACAAAGCGGTCGATAAAGGCCGCGCGCATCCGCTCGGCGCGCGGGCTGTCGATCTGCCAGAACAGAAACAGCCCCAGCAGCACAAGCACCAGCAGCGAAACCAGGATGCGGCGGACCGGAGCCGCGTAATCTGGGCCCTTGCGCGCCATGGGCCTGATCCTGATCAGCTATCGTAATCGATGACGTGGCGCAGTTGCTTTTCGTATTCCAGCGCCTTGCCGGTTCCCAGAGCCACGCAGCTCATCGGCTGGTCTGCAAGGCTGATCATCAGCCCGGTCTGCTCGCGCAGCGCCAGATCCAGTTCGCCCAGCATGGCGCCGCCACCGGTCAGCATCACGCCCCGGTCGACGATATCGGCGGCCAGATCGGGCGGTGTCGCTTCGAGTGCGATCATCACCGCCTCGCAGATCTGCTGCACCGGCTCGGCCAGCGCCTCGGCGACCATGGCCTGGGTGATTTCCATTTCCTTTGGGATACCGTTGAGCAGGTCGCGGCCGCGCACCATGATCGTGGCACCGCGTCCGTCATCGGGCATGCGTGCGGTGCCGATCTGGGTCTTGACCCGTTCAGCGGTCGATTCACCGATCAGCAGGTTGTGATTGCGGCGCAGGTAGTTGATCAGCGCATCATCCATGCGGTCGCCGCCGATGCGGACCGAGCGGGCATAGACGACGTCGCCAAGGGACAGCACTGCAACCTCGGTTGTTCCGCCGCCGATATCCACGACCATGCTGCCAGTCGGCTCGGTGATCGGCATCCCTGCGCCGATGGCTGCCGCGATTGGCTCGGCAATCAGCCCGGCGCGCCGGGCGCCAGCAGAAAGGACCGACTGGCGGATAGCGCGCTTTTCAACCGGGGTGGCGCCATGGGGCACACAGACGATGATCTTGGGCTTGGAAAAGGTCGTGCGCCGGAAGACCTTCTTGATGAAATGCTTGATCATTTCTTCGGCGCTGTCGAAATCGGCGATGACACCTTCACGCATCGGGCGGATGGCCTCGATGCTGCCGGGCGTACGGCCGAGCATCAGCTTGGCATCCTCGCCCACTGCCAGGACCTGCTTTTTGCCGTCCTTGACGTGATAGGCGACGACCGAGGGTTCGTTCAGAATGATCCCCTTGCCCTTCACATAGACAAGGGTGTTTGCGGTCCCGAGGTCAATCGCGATATCGGTGGAAAACAAGCCGCCAAAGGCCATGTCAGCTTACCCCTTCTGCCGTCCCTGCCATGACGGCCGTTCTTGCCGTCCCATACAGACGGTCATTGCCCGATTGCCCCGCCGAGTCGCCCCGGCGAAGGTGTCGGAGATATAGGCCCTGACCCCGCGCGGGGGAACCCGAAAATTGCGTTGCATATGAGGCGTTGGGCGGCAATCCGCAATCCGCTCGGTGCGGCTTGACCCGACCGTGCAGGTTGTTAGGCTCCGCGCGGATACGACCGACAGAAAAGGGGCAGGATTTTGCGGGACGATATCGTGGGGATCTGCCGCTTTTCCTTTCTTGGCCGCTGTGACTGGGCCGAGACTGCCGGGAAAAAGGGAAAGGAACCCGGACTGCTTGAGCGCCGTTTTTCCCGACTTTACGCCCCCGAAAGGCTTGAGCGGCGCTTTATCGCTTTCGAACGGCTCTGCCTGCCGTCGATCAAGGCTCAGACTGACACGGATTTCAGCTTTTGGATTCTGACCTCTCCCGAGCTGCCGCAGTATGCGTTGGACCGGCTGCGTGATCTTTGTGCCGGGGTGCCGCAGATCCGGCTGATCATCTCGGATGAGCGGGATACGCTCAATGCCCTGCGCGAGCCGCTGATTGCGGCAGCGGATGCGGCGGGACGCCCGGTTATCCAGTTTCGGGTCGATGACGACGATGCCTTCAGCCGCCACCATGTCGCGCGTATCCGGCATCATGCCCGCAGATTTGACGATGTCCCTGCCTTCGCCCTGAGCTATCCCAAGGGACTTGCCTATGGCAGCTACGAAGGCAATCCGGTCAGTTTCTGGCGCACCCACCAGTCATTCCTGGGGGCAGGGGCTGCGGTGCGGATGCGGGGGCCGGGACGGTGCATTTATGCCTTTAACCATTTCCAGCTGCCGCGGCATTTCCTTGCGCTGACCGATGTCGACGGGCTGGGATATGTGCAGACGCGCTGGGACGAAGGTGACTCGGTTGCGACTATTGTCGCCCATTTCCCGAAATGGTTTACCCCGCTTGACCCCGAAGAGTTCCAGCAAGCACTGGCCGATGATTTTCCGTTTCTGCAAGGTGTCGATCTGAGTTTTGTGGAACGCAAAGGGGCGGCCTGAAAGCCGCCCCTCTTTTCGTATTTCCAGCAACAGGTCAGTGCGAATACATGCTGACCTGTTTTGCGTCTCCGCCCTGACCGATCATGTCGCGGCGGGCTTTCAGGCGGTTCAGCGCACCGACATAGGCCTTGACGCTGGCAAGGATCGTGTCGGTGTCCGAGGCTTGCCCGGTGGCGATGCGCCCCTCTTCCTCCATCCGCACGGTCACGGTGGCCTGAGCGTCCGTGCCCTCGGTCACGGCATGGACCTGATAGAGTTGCAGATGCGCATTATGCGGCCAGATTGATTTGACGGCCTTGAAGCAAGCATCGACCGGCCCGTCGCCCGAGGAATGAACGGTCTTTTCCTCGCCACCGACCAGCATGACCAGATCGGCCGACTGCCCGTCCGAGCCGCAGACGACGCGCAGATGCTTGACCTGCAGGTAATCGTCCTCGGTATTCGTTGCTGCGTCCTGCACCAACGCAACCAGGTCGTCGTCATAGACCTCTTTCTTGCGGTCGGCCAATGCCTTGAAGCGGACAAAGACGTCCTTCAGCTGGTTGTCACCCAACTCATAGCCCAGCTCGCGCAGCTTGGCGCGCAGGGCAGCGCGACCCGAGTGCTTGCCCATGGCGATATTGGCCTCATTCAGACCGATATCGGTGGGTTTCATGATCTCAAACGTTTCGACGTTTTTCAGCACGCCGTCCTGATGGATGCCGGATTCATGCAGGAAGGCGTTCTTGCCGACCACCGCCTTGTTCGGCTGGACGACAAAGCCCGAGGCCTGCGACACCCGCCGCGACAGCGCCATGATCTTGGTGGTGTCGATGCCGGTCGTGAAGGGCATGATGTCATGGCGCACCTTCAGCGCCATCACAACTTCTTCCAGGGCCGTGTTGCCGGCACGTTCGCCCAAACCGTTGATCGTGCATTCGATCTGACGCGCGCCTCCCTCGACCGCGGCCAGCGAGTTCGCCGTCGCCATGCCCAGGTCGTTGTGGCAGTGGGTCGAGAAGATCACCTCATCCGCGCCCGGCACCCGCTCGATCAGCATACGGATCAGCTTGGCCGATTCCTGCGGCGCGGTATAGCCAACGGTGTCGGGGATGTTGATGGTGCGGGCACCGCATCTGATCGCGATCTCGACCACCCGGCACAGATAGTCATGCTCGGTCCGGGTTGCGTCCATGGGCGACCATTGCACGTCGTCGCAAAGATTGCGGGCATGGGTCACCGTCTGCTGGATACGCTCGGCCATCTGGTCCATGTCCAGATTGGGTATGGCGCGATGCAGGGGAGAGGTACCGATAAAGGTATGAATGCGCGGCCGTCTGGCATGTTTCACCGCCTCCCAGCAGCGGTCGATGTCGGGGAACTGCGCGCGGGCCAGACCGCAGATCGCAGAGTTGCGCGAACGTTTGGCGATTTCGGATACGGCGGTGAAATCGCCCTCCGAGGCGATCGGGAAACCGGCCTCGATGATATCGACGCCCATCTCGTCCAGCATCTCGGCGATGTCCAGTTTTTCGGTATGGCTCATCGTCGCGCCGGGCGACTGTTCGCCATCGCGCAGGGTGGTGTCAAAGATCAATACGCGGTTCGGATCGGTCATTTCGGGAATCCTTCTTCATGCTCACAGGGTCCGGGCACGAACCTGACTGAGCGGCGGCCCGGAGACCCGCTCAGCGCAGCGTAAGAAGAAGGAGACCGCGGAGGTTCACGGCAAAGCGCGCGCCGTTTCGCGCGTCGGGGGCCGTGGCAATGATCTGCTTTGTCCGAGTCATGGCGCGGAATATAAGACCCGTCTCGCCGGGTTGAAAAGATCAAAATTGTCGTGGCGGCGCTTTTTACCGCCTTTTCCCTGTCCTCGGCGTGACGGCGGGGACACCCCGCCCGGACATGACCGGGCGGGGTGCAGGGTGGCCGATTGATCTTTACAGTGCGCGCCAACCGATATCGCGGCGATAAAACCCCTCGGGCCAGTCAATCGCGCGGGCCAGCTCATAGGCACGCTCATGCGCCTCGGCCAGTGTTGCGCCGCGTCCTGTCGCGGCCAGAACCCGGCCTCCACTCGCTACGATCTGGCCATCTTTCCGGGCAGTTCCGGCGTGGAATACCATGCGGAAACTGTCCTGTGGCAGGGTATCAAGGCCCCGGATCGCGCTGCCCTTTTCATAGGTGCCGGGATAGCCGTTCGCCGCCAGAACCACGGTCAGGGCATGATCGTCAGCCCAGTTCACGGTCATGTCAGAAAGGCGCCCTTCGGCGCAGGCAAGGATCAGGTCCAACGCCTGCGCGCCCAACCGCAACATCAGTACCTGACATTCCGGGTCGCCAAAGCGGACGTTATATTCGACCAGCCGCGCCCGCCCGTTCTGGATCATCAGCCCGGCGTAAAGCACCCCCTGGAACGGAGTGCCGCGCCGCGCCATCTCGGCCACGGTCGGGCGCACGATTTCGTCCATGACCTGTTCCTGAATGGCGGGGGTCAGGACAGGGGCGGGGGAATATGCCCCCATGCCGCCGGTATTCGGGCCGGTATCGCCCTCGCCAACACGTTTGTGGTCCTGAGCAGTGCCGATCGGCAGGCAGTCGGTGCCGTCGCAAAGGATAAAAAAGCTGGCTTCCTCGCCCTCCATGAACTCTTCGATCACCACCTCGGCCCCGGCCTCGCCAAAGGCACCGCCAAAGGCATCATCCACGGCGGCGATGGCCTCGGCTTCGGTCATGGCAACGGTCACGCCCTTACCAGCCGCCAGCCCGTCGGCCTTGATGACAATGGGCGCGCCCTTTTCATGGATATAGGCGCGGGCGGGCTCGGCGGCGTCGAACCGTGCCCATGCGGCGGTCGGTGCGCCGCAGGCGTCGCAAACCTCTTTAGTAAAGCTTTTTGATGCCTCAAGCATCGCGGCGGCCCGCGACGGGCCAAAGACCAGAATGCCCGCCCCGCGCAGATCATCAGCTACCCCGGCTGCCAACGGCGCCTCGGGGCCGACCACCACCAGATCGATGGCATTTTCCTCACAAAAACCGATCACAGCGGGACCAGAGAGAATGTCGAGCTCCGCCAGTCGAACCAGAGGCTCCATCCCGGCATTGCCCGGCGCTACGAACAGGCGGTCGCATTTTGGGTTCTGGCGGATCGCCCATGCCAGCGCATGTTCGCGCCCGCCGCTGCCGAGGATCAGGATATTCATGCGCAAAAGGCCCCCTTGCCATTGGTCCCGCGCCTTCTAGGAACTGGCCCGCGCCGGATCAATCCCCTTGATCCTGCGACCAGCCCGCGCCACAACCGGGACATGGAGCTTTTTGAAGACACCGCCCCCAGTAACGCCCATGAGTTCACCGTGTCCGAGATTTCGGGTGCGGTCAAACGTGTGCTCGAGGGCGAATTCGGCCGCGTCCGCGTTCGTGGAGAGATCGGCCGCGTCTCGCGCCCTTCCTCGGGTCATCTTTATTTCGATCTCAAGGATGATCGGTCGGTGCTTGCCGCCGTGAGCTGGAAAGGGCAGGTTGCACGCCTTTCGACCCGGCCCGAAGAAGGGCTTGAGGTTATCGCCACCGGCCGTCTCACCACTTTTCCCGGTCAGTCGAAATATCAGCTGATCGTTGAGGAAATCGAACCAGCCGGCCTTGGTGCGCTGATGATGATGCTGGAAAAGCGTCGCAAGGCACTGGCTGCCGAGGGGCTTTTCGACGACGCGCGCAAACGTCCGCTGCCTGCACTGCCAGGGGTAATTGGCGTCGTGACCTCGCCATCCGGGGCGGTGATCCGCGACATCCTGCATCGGCTGCGCGACCGTTTCCCAACCCGGGTGCTGATCTGGCCGGTCGCAGTACAGGGAGAGGCCTGCGCGCCGCAAGTTTCGGCAGCGATCCACGGCTTTAACGCGCTGCCTAAGGACGGGCCTGTCCCGCGCCCCGATCTTATTATCGTTGCGCGCGGTGGCGGCAGCCTTGAGGACCTTTGGGGCTTTAACGAAGAGGTTGTGGTCCGGGCCGCGGCAGACAGTCAGATCCCGCTGATTTCGGCTGTCGGGCATGAAACCGATACGACCCTGATCGACTTTGCCGCCGACCGCCGGGCGCCCACCCCGACCGCTGCCGCCGAAATGGCGGTGCCGGTTCGGGCCGAACTCGCCGCGCGGCTGACCGAGTTGCAGGTGCGGATGATGCGCGCCGCCCAGGCCCGTAGCCAAAGCCTGCGTCAGCGGCTTTCCGATCTTGGCCGCGCGCTTGGCCGGCCACAGGCCCTGACTGATCCGGCGCGCCAACGCTTCGACCTTTTTGCCGAACGGCTAGAGCCGGGCCTGCGCGGTTTCGTACGCTCCCGCCGCGACCAGTTGAACGCCCTGCCGCTGTCCCTGTCGATGTTGCGGACGATGATGCGCAATCGCCGCGAGGCACTGCAAACTCAGTCTGCACGCCTGCCGCAGGGCCTGCAGCGCCTGCGCCAGCACAGATCCGAACGCCTGATCGACCTTGCGCAGCGACTCGAACGCGGCCGCGCGCGCGGTCTTGCTGACAGCACCCGCCAACTGGCCCGTGACCGTGCTGCGCTCGACCAGCTCACCACTCGCCTCACCGCAGTCCGTGTCCGCGCTATTTCGCAACGCCGTGACGCGCTGGACCGGCTGGACAGGCTGCGCCAGACGCTTGGCTATCAGGAGACTCTGCGGCGCGGCTTTGCAGTGATACGGGGCCCGAACGGCCTCATCACCACCGCGACCGAGGCTACGCAGACCGCGCGCTTTGAGGTCCAGTTTCAGGATGGTCGCATGACGGCCCGACCTGACACGCCGCCCTCCAAAACCAGCCGCAGGCCGCCCGCGCCAAAGGATCAAAAGACCCTTTTCTAGGCGCGCGCCCGGCTTCTTTCGTGCCCAAATATCCCGGGGGAGCGCCGCAGGCGCGGGGGCAGAGCCCCCTTTTACCGCGCCAGATCTCGCGGCCTCAGCATCAGCCACAAAAGTGCGCCACCGGCCAGTACCAGAAACGGCAGCATGGCAAGGTTTACCGCGCTCCATCCGGCTTGGGCCGAGCCGCCCATGCAGTTCATCAACCCGCCCGAAGACAAAGAGGCCAGGAACACGCCAAAGAACACTACGGCGTCGTTCAGCCCCTGCACCCGCTCACGTTCTTCGGGCCGATGGGCGCGGGTCAGCATGGCGGTTGCGCCAATATAGCCAAAGTTCCAGCCAAGCCCCAAAAGGATCATCGCCAGATAGAAATGTGGCAACTCGACCCCCGACAGGGCCACTGCGCCAGCTCCGGCCAGAATCGCAAGGCCGACCATGACGATGCGGGTGGCGCCGAAACGCGCGATCAGATTGCCGGTGAAAAATGACGGCGCGAACATCGCAAGCACATGGCCTGAAACGATATTCGCCGCATCGGTGGTGGCAAAGCCACAGCCGACCACAGCCAAGGGGGCCGAAGTCATCACCAGATTCATCAGCGCATAAGAGACCATGCCGCAGATCATCGCCACGGCGATCTGAGGCACGCGGATCAGCTCGGCGACCGAGCGGCCTTCGGCATGTCTTCCGACAGCTCGCGGAGTGGTTGGAATATCAAGAAAAGCGAACAGCACCGGCCCCAGCAGGTTCAGCCCGATGATTGCTCCGTAAGTGGCAAGAAAGGGAATGGCCGTCAGATCGGCGGTCATCCGTACCAGCGCCGGACCGGTGAAGGCTGCGGCAAGCCCGCCGGCCAGCACCCATGAGATGGCCTTGGACTGAAACTCGGGCGGGGCGCAATCTGTGGCGGCAAAACGGAAAAAACCCTGTGCCGCCATATAAACCCCGGTCAGCAGCGCGCTGGCGGTGAAAAGCCAGAAATACCCGGTAGCCAGCGCATAGGCTGCAATCGCTGCGCCCAAGGCCGCCGCGCCGCAGGCCAGCAGGAACCCGGCCCGTCGCCCGTGCCGCCGCATGAAACCGGACAAGGGCCGTGCCGACAGGGCCGACCCCAGGACCATCATCGACAGTGGCAGGGTGGCGATACAGGGGTTGGGGCTCAGCATCTGGCCCGCCAGCCCCCCGACGATGAAAATCATCGACATCTGTGCGCCAAGCAGTGCCTGCGCAAGCAGCAAAACCGCTACATTGCGCCAGGCTCGGCGCATCACATCGGGATGGGCAAGGTCGGGCGTAGCGGTCATTTTAACGCGGCTGCGTCTTGGGCACGCGTTTCGATTGCACCCCAGTTGCCTGCCGCGACATCGGCGTCGGGCGCAATCCAGCTGCCACCAACGCAAACAACATTCGGCAGATCCAGATAGTCCGGCGCATTCTGCATCGTGACCCCGCCGGTCGGGCAGAAGCTGACCTGCGGCAGAGGACCAGCCAAGGATTTCAGCGATTTGGCCCCGCCAGCAGCCTCGGCGGGAAAGAATTTCAGCATCGAATAGCCAAGCTCCATCGCCCGCATCACCTCAGAGGCGGTGACGGCGCCCGGCAAAAGCGGCAGGCCGATGTCCTCGCAGGCCCGTGCAAGCGTTTCGGTCAGGCCGGGCGAAACGGCAAAGCTTGCGCCTGCATCCTTGGCACGTTTGGCGTCATCAGGGGTCAGGACGGTCCCTGCGCCGACATGGCCCCCCGGAACCTTGGCCATGGCACGGATCACGTCCAGTGCGGCCGGGGTGCGCAGCGTCACCTCAAGTACCGGCAGCCCACCCGTGACCAGCGCGGTTGCCAACCCTTCGGCGCGCGAGGCATCGCCCACCACCAGAACCGGGATCACCGGAGCGAGTTCACAAAGCGCGCGGGTTTTCCGGGACTGTTCTGCGGGGGTCATGACGGGCCTCGTTCTTGCGGAAATCTGCGCGCAGGTTGCGCTTTTCCGCGTCGGATCGCAAGGGTGTATGTTAGCGTTAACTTATCTGTTCCGATCAGCCGCCAAAACTGCTGCGCGGACCCGAGCGGGCAGTTGCCGAGGCGCCAAAGCCGCCCCGCTGGCTGACCTGTGCTGCGGTCATCGGCGGTTTACCGATGGTCGAGGGCGCGCGTTGAAAGGTCGAAGAGGGGACCTTGCCTGCACCACGGTTGCTGGCGAAACTCTGGTCGCCCTTGGGTGTCGAAAAGCGCCCGTCGGCGGTCTTGACCATGGGCTGGGAAAAGATCCCGCCACCGCGCGACATCATCGAACCCATCATGTAACCGACCAGCAGCGGCATGAACGAGAAGCCACCGCCCGAGCTTTGCGCCACAGGATCATTGCCGCAATTTCCGGCGCCGTGCTGCTGTTCGCACAGCTCTTTGGACTCGTAGCGTGGCGCGGTTTCCAGAAACTCTTGCTCGGCTGCCGCAAAGTTCTTGCGGCAGTCCTCTTCGGTGAACCACAGGGTTTCCTGTTTGCTGGCGGCGATGCAGCTTTCCAGATCGGGAAAGCTTTGCGCGTCCATACGGTCATCCTCACAGGCGGCAAGGGCAAGGGTCGCGGTCCCGGCGAGAACCAGCGCGACGTGGCGCGAGCGTTTGCGGGTAAGGCGTTCGGTCATGGGTCAGCCCTCGATAAAATGCGGCTTGAAGCGGGAAAGGTTGTGGGTGATGAGCGAGCGATCTTCGCGCAGGCCAAGGCCGCAGCAGCTTTCGCCAACGATCCATGCACCCAGTACAGGATGAAAACCGCCGAAATCGGGCAGGCGGGCCAGCCCCTGAACGATCATCGGATGATGCGAATAACTGTCATCCGGGGTGCGGGCAAGCTCTGACCCGTTTTCATGCAGCACTACCCCGGCACCCTCGCGCGAAAAGATCGGCTTGGTGACATAGCCCTGCGACAGCAGGTCACGGGCCGCGCCAAAGGCATCGGCGACCTCGGGTGCAGGCGTACCACCAGACAGCGCCTCCTGCACATCGGCCAGAAAGAACGCGGGCAGCAGGTTCGGATGTCCGGGGAACATCTGCCACAGCAGCGGCAAGAGGCCCTTGTTTGACAGGATCGCCTTCCACGGCGGCTCGATGAAACGTGTGCCCGAGCTTTGCAGATGCGTGGCAAATTCATCGCGCAGCATGTCCTCCCACGGATAAAGCTTGAAAAGCGTGCCGATGACGCACGACTGGTCGTCGGCAAACTGCCCTTCGTCTGTCACGCCGATCTGTGCCAGCGGCGTGAAATGGGCGCCAAGCCCCGCCTCGCGCGCAGCCCAGGCAAGCGTCTCGACTGTCGCATAGTCCTCGGGGTTGTCGGGATCGGCTGCGAAATGGACATCCTCGCCATCGGCGCAGATCTGGGTCCAGCGCGCAACGATGGCCTCATGGATGCTGTTGAACTGGTCGGCATCAGGATCCAGCACGCCCGCCGCCTGCTGCTGTTCGAACCATAGCCACTGAAAGCTTGCGGATTCGTAAAGCGAGGTCGGCGTGTCGGCGTTATATTCCAGCAGTTTTGCGGGACCTTTTCCATCATAGGCCAGATCCATACGGCCATAAAGCTCGGGCTCGCTGCGTGCCCAGCTTGCTGCGATCAGGTCCCAGTGCTGGCGCGGAATATCAAGACGGGTCAGCCAGAATTCGTCCTGCACGGCGCGGTCCACCGCCTCGCGGCACAGTGCGTGCAGTTCGGTCGCCGGGGCCTCGATATCCTCTTCGATCTCGCGCAGGGTAAAGCGATAGGCGCTCGTCTCGTCCCAGTAAGGCTCTCCGCCCATATCGGCAAAGGTAAAGCCCAGCTTTTCGGCTTCGTCACGCCAGCCGGGTCGCTCGGGAAGGGTGCGTTTTTCCATGATCTCTCCTTGGCCTGACCCGAGATAGGGCGGCAGCGGGGGTGGGTGCAACCCTGATGACCTGATTACAGGCAGCGGCCGATGATCTTTCCGGTCACGCGCAACCCCTCTGAAAGCCGGAAAGTCTGCGAGAACTGCAGGACCTGCACGAAGGATCCGGAGAACCCGCTGTGGGCCAGGAAGGCCGTATGGTCGCAGCAACGGCGGTCATGCCGGACAAGGACATGACCTTCATCCGGGATCAGGTCCCGAGAATGCTGGTGACAGTTTATGCGGCCAGCGATTATGCATGGGCGCTGATCGCTGCAAGCACGGGTCATGAGCGCGAAGGCTAGACCGCGACGCCGAATATCTTGCCGATCACGGCGGTGATCCCCAGTGCAAAAAGCCCGCCCAGCGTGACGCGCAGCACCGCCCGACCGGGAGGAGCGCCCCCCGCCCAGGCGCCAAGTGCACCAAGCGCCGCCAGTGCCAGTACGACGGCGACCAGAACGCTGATGATAACCGCGCCGCCGGGGGCCAGAATCGCTGCGATCAGCGGCACCGCCGCCGCGGCGCTGAACGTCACGGCCGAGGCCAGCGCCGCCTGCAACGGGTTGGCGTTCGAGGCCTCGCTAAGCCCCAGCTCATCGCGCACATGGGCACCTAGCGCGTCATGCGCGCTCACCTCGCGCGCGGCCTGCAAGGCGGTGCCCGGGGCCATACCGCGCGCCTCGTAGATCGCGGCCAGCTCGTGCAGTTCTTCTTCGGGCATTTCGCGCAGGGCGGTGGCTTCGCGGGCGATATCGGCGCGCTCGGTATCCGATTGCGAGCTGACCGAGACATATTCGCCCATCGCCATCGACATTGCGCCCGCAACCAGACCGGCAAGGCCTGCGATCAGAATCGCCTCGCGCCCCGGATCGGCCGCAGCGACGCCGGTAATCAGCGCCCCGACCGAGACGATGCCATCGTTTGCCCCCAGAACCGAGGCACGCAGCCAGCCTAACCGGCTGACGTAATGGGGATCGTCGGGATGGGCGCTGAGATGTCTGGTCATGGCAAACCTCGGGGCTGTTCTTTGCGCCCAGATTAACCTGCCGATTCTCATTTGCCAGTCTTGCGTCCTGCCTTGGGGGCGGTCACGCTGACAGCGGACGAATCCCGCCGACAGGAGGTGAAATATGCCGCATGGCCCGGTCCTGCCGCCCGCAAGAAACCTGATCGGAGGTGAGTGGTTGCCCGCCACCTCGGGCGCTGTAATGCCGATGATTTCGCCGATTGATGGTCAGCCCTTTGCGATGATTGCCGAATCCGGTCCCGAGGATGTCGATGCGGCTGTCCGTGCTGCCCGGACGGCCCTTGAGGGCGACTGGGGTCGATTGACCGCCGCCGAGCGGGGACGGCTGATGCTGCGTCTGGCCCTGCGCATCGAGGACGAGGCCGAGGCGCTTGCCCAGCTTGAGACCCGCGACAACGGCAAGCCTGTTGCTCAGTCCCGTGCCGATATGACCGCACTTGCGCGTTATTTCGAATATTACGGCGGCGCAGCGGACAAGCTGCATGGAGAGGTCATCCCGTTCCTGAACGGCTACGACGCCATGTCCATGCGCGAACCGCATGGCGTGACCGCCCATATCATTCCCTGGAACTATCCGGTGCAGATCTTTGGCCGCTCGGTCGGTGCGGCGCTGGCAATGGGTAATGCGACAGTGACAAAACCTGCCGAGGACGCCTGTCTGACGATCCTGCGCATAGGCGAACTTGCAGCTGAGAGCGGCTTTCCGCCCGGCGCGATCAATATCGTCACCGGGCGCGGCGTGGTGGCGGGGCAGGCGCTTTCGGAACATCCGGGCGTCGATTTCATCAGCTTCACCGGTTCGCCCGAGGTTGGACAGGCGATCCATATCGCCGCCGCCCGCAACCACATTCCCTGCACGCTGGAACTTGGCGGAAAGTCACCGCAGATTGTCTTTGACGATGCCGATCTTGTGGCAGCGGCGCCGGTCATCGTCAATGCGATTGTCCAGAACGGCGGCCAGACCTGCTCCGCCGGGTCGCGGGTGCTGATCCAGCGCGGGATATGGGAACGGCTGACCACCATGCTTGCCGAACGCTTCGCGACGGTCGAGGCCAGCCCGGCCGAGGGGGCGCTGCTTGGCCCCCTGATCTCGGCCCGGCAAAAGGCGCGGGTCGAGCGTTATATTGACGAGGCCGACGCACCTTTGATCGCAAGGGGGCGGATCGCACAGGACGCGCCGGCGGCGGGGTTCTATGTTGCTCCGGCGCTGTTCGGCCCGGTCGATCCGACCAGCCCGATCGCGCAGGAAGAGATATTTGGCCCGGTTCTGGCCGCCATCCCCTTTGACAGCGAGGCAGAGGCCATCGCCATCGCCAATGGCACCGAATACGGGCTTGTCGCCGGTATCTGGACAAAAGACGGCGACCGGCAGGCCCGCATGGCCCGGGCAATGCGCTGCGGGCAGGTGTTCATCAACAGCTACGGGGCCGGGGGCGGGATCGAACTGCCCTTTGGCGGCGTGCGCAAATCCGGTCACGGGCGCGAAAAGGGCTTTGCTGCCCTGTACGAATTCTCGCGCCTGAAAACCGTAGTCCATCGTTTTACATAGTGAGGGAGGAAGGGACATGAGGCTTGCAGGCAAGACGGCATTGGTGACGGGCGCAGGCTCGGGTTTTGGCAAGGGTATTGCCGAGACATTTGCCCGAGAAGGGGCGCGGGTCGCGATTCTGGACGTCAACGCGCAGACGGCAAGCGCGGTCGCCTCGGCCATCAGCGGGCTTGCGCTTACCTGTGACGTCAGCCGGGGCGATCAGGTCAAGGCAGCGGTGGACAAGACCCTGGATGAGTTCGGCAGCCTTGATATCGTGGTGAACAATGCGGGCTGGACGACGCCGAACGGCGCGTTGCTGGACACGGACGAGGCGGCTTTCCGCAAGATTTATGACATCAATGTGCTGTCGATTTTTCATATGACCCATGCGGTGTTGCCGCATTGGCGCAAGCGCGGGCAGGGCGTGATGATCAATGTCAGTTCCACCGCTGGCATCCGGCCGCGTCCGGGTCTGACCTGGTACAATTCGTCAAAAGGGGCGGTGAACACGCTGACCCGCAGCATGGCGGTGGAACTGGCGCCCGAAGGTATCCGCGTGAACGCCATTGCCCCGGTGATGGGCGAGACGGGGATGCTTGAGCTTTTCATGGGCTGCGAAGACACGCCCGAGAACCGGGCGCGCTTTCTGTCGACCATTCCGCTTGGTCGGCTGTCGCAGCCGCGCGATATCGCGAATGCCGCGCTTTACCTCTCTTCGGATGAGGCCGATTTCATCACCGGCGTCATCCTTGAGGTCGATGGCGGGCGGACGGTCTAACCGGCCGCCTGCGCCCGGCGTGTGGCAAGGTTGCGCCACGCAAAGGCCAGCACGAAAAGCACCGTCAGCACCAGAACGATGGTCGGGGCCGGGGCGCTGTTCAGCCAGAAGCTGATCCAGACCCCGGCGACCGCCCCGAATGCGGCGACCCCAACCGAGGTAACCAGCATGGCGGCAAGCCGTCGCGTGACCAGAAAGGCAATCGCCCCGGGGGCGATCAACAGCGCCACGGCCAGAATGATCCCGACCGAGCTGAGCATCGCAACCACCGTGGCCGAAATCATGGCAAGCAGCCCATAGTTCAGCAGGTTAAGCGCCAGTCCTGAAACCCGCGCCTGCACCGGGTCAAAAGCCAGCAGCGCAAGGTCGCGCCATTTCAGGATCAGCCCCAGCCCGACCATGGCCGAGATGATCCCGGCCAGCCTCAGATCCTCGGGACCAACGCCCAGCATGTTGCCAAACAGGATGTGATCCAGATGCAGATCGGTCTGGATCGCGGTGAAAAGCACCACCCCCAGCCCGAACATGCCCGACATGACGACGCCCAGTACCGTGTCGGCTTTGACCCGGCTGTTGCCCTGCAACCAGCCCGACAGCATGGCGCAGCCAAGCCCGGCAACGAATGCGCCAAGGATCAGCGGCAGGCCCGCGATATAGGCCAGCACTACACCCGGCAGCACCGCATGACTGACCGCATCGCCCATCAGCGACCAGCCTTTGAGCACCAGAAAACAGGATAAAAGACCGGCGGGCAGGGCGATCATCAACCCGATCAGTGCCGCATCGCGCATGAAGGGAAAGGTAAAGGGCAAAGTCAGCCAATCCATCATGCGCCCTCCGGCGTCGGCTCAAGCGCCTCTCGCGCACGGCGGCGGGCGGCGAAATAGCCGTGCTTCGGCGCAAACAGGAAGGCGATCAGAAAGATGAGGGTTTGCAGACAGACGATCACCCCTCCGGTCGCGCCGTCCAGAAAGAACGACACATAGGCACCAATGGCCGAAGTCAGAGAGCCGATTGCCACCGAGGTCAGGATCAGCCTGGGAAAACGGTCGGTCAGCAGATAGGCGGTAGCCCCGGGCGTCACGACCAGCGCGACGACCAGAAACGCTCCGACCGTCTGCATGGCCGCAACCGTGCAGGCCGACAGAAGGGTAAAGAACAGTACCTTCAACGCCTGTGGGTTCAGCCCAATGGTCCGGGCATGGCTTTCGTCGAAAAAGACCACCATCAGATCCCGCCATTTCGCCGCGAGAATGATCAGAGAGATGCCGCCGATCAGCGCCAGCTGCAGCGTATCTTCGGGCGTGATCGCAAGGATATTGCCCATGGTGATGGTTTGTACGCTGACGGACATCGGGTTCAGCGACACCATGAACAGGCCCAGCCCAAAGAAGCTGGTAAAGATCAGTCCGATGATTGCATCCTCGCGCAAGCCGCTGCGCTTATTCAGAAATAACATGGTCAGCGCGGCAAGCCCCCCGGACAGAAAAGCCCCCAGTGCAAAGGGCAGGCCCAGCATATAGGCCCCCGCAACACCCGGCACGATCGAATGGCTCAGCGCGTCGCCGATCAGCGACCAGCCCTTGAGCATCAGATAGGCCGAAAGAAAGGCGCAAACCCCACCGACCAGAGCCGACACCCAGATCGCATCGGTCATATAGCTGTATTCAAAGGGCACCAGTAATGTGCGGATCATTTCGGCGCGGCCTCCTCGCGGGTGCTGCGCTGTTTGTCGTCGTAAAAGACCAGCGGCCGCTCATCATCGGACAGAACCGTCAGGCCGCGCGGGTCGTCGTCGTCATGCAGATGCCTTGCCCCCAGAACAAAGTGCCGCAGCACACCGCCAAAGGTCAGGCGCAGGTTCTCGGGGGTGAAAACCTCGTCCGTTGGACCATGGGCCAGAACGGTGTTTTTCACCAGCACCACACGGTCGCAATATTCGGGGACCGAGCCCAGGTCATGGGTCGAAACCAGCATGACCCGGCCCTCATCCCGCATCTGTTGCAACAGCTCGATGATCGCGGATTCGGTTTTTACATCCACGCCGGTAAAGGGTTCATCAAGCAGGATAACCCGCGCGCCCTGTGCCAGCGCTCGGGCCAGAAATACACGCTTTTTCTGCCCACCCGACAGCTCTCCGATCTGGCGATGGCGGAAATCCTGCATGTTCACGCGCGACAGCGCCTCATCGACGGCGCGGCGGTCCTCGGGGCGCGCGCGACGCAGAAACCCCATATGGCCGTAGCGGCCCATCATCACCACATCCTCGACCAGAACCGGAAAGGTCCAGTCAACCTCTTCCGCTTGCGGAACATAGGCGATCAGGTTCTGGCGCAGCGCCTGCGGCACGGCCATGCCAAGGACGCGCACCTTGCCGGCCGCCGCTGGAACAAACCCCATCAATGCCTTGAAGAGGGTGGATTTTCCCGCGCCATTCACGCCAACCAACGCGGTGACCGAGGCTTGCGGGACGGTAAAGTTTGCATCACGCAAAGCGGTAAACCCGTTGCGATAGGTCACAGTCAGGCCGGCGACCTCGATGCCGGGGGTGTCACTCATCCGAAAGCCCCTTGAGAATGGTCTCTGACGTAACCTGCAGCAAGTCCAGATAGGTCGGGACCGGTCCGTCGGGGTCAGAGAGGCTGTCGACGTAAAGGACGCCGCCATAGCGCGCCCCGGTTTCAGAGGCGATCTGCCGCGCCGGACGATCCGAGACGGTGCTTTCCGAGAATACCACCGGAATATCATGCTCGCGAATGGCATCCACGACCCGGCGCACCTGTTGGGGTGTGCCCTGCGCGTCGGCGTTGATCGGCCACAGGAACAGTTCGTTAAGGTGGAAATCGCGGGCGAGATATGAGAACGCCCCCTCAGATGTGACCAGCCAGCGCTTTTCAGCAGGCAAAGCACGGACGGCGTCGCGCAGCGGGCCAATGGTGCGGGCGATCTCAGCCTTATAGTTTTCGGCATTGGCGCGGTAGGTCGCCTCGCCCCCGGGATCGGCCTTGGACAGTGCAGCGGCGATATTATCGATATAGGTCAGTGCAGTATCCAGGGCCATCCAGGCATGTGGGTTGGGCTTGCCGTCATAATGCCCGCCCGAAATCGGCATCGGCTCGATCCCCTCGGTCACGGTAGCCGAGGGCAGGTCGCCAAGGTTTCTCAGGAACTGTTCAAACCACAGCTCAAGGTTCATGCCATTGCGCAGGATCAGCCCGGCGTCACGTACGCCGATCAGATCGCTGGGCGTCGGTTCATAATTGTGGATCTCGGCCCCTGGCTTGGTGATTGACACCACCTTGGCCCGGTCACCAGCCACATTGCGCGCCATATCGGCAATGATGGTGAAAGTGGTCGCCACCTTGAGCTTGCCGTTCTGCGCCCAGGCTGCGTGCGGGATGATGGCCGGGGCCGCCAGCCCCGCCAGACTCGTTGTCAGAAAGCTTCTGCGATTCATGATGATCTCAATCCTGTGCTGATGCCCTTATCTGCGAACGATTCTCAACTGTCAAGCCAGTTGCAATTTATTCGCATCTGCGCCAGAAAGCGGCATGGAGATCGAGAGCCGCGCCCAAGCCTTTGAGGACGCGCTGCGCCGGGTCGGCGTGCGCATTACCCGCCAGCGGGCCGCACTGTTGCGGGTGTTGGCTGATGCCGAGGATCACCCCGACGCGACCCAACTGCATCAGCGCGCCATGGCTGCGGGGGCAGGGGTGTCGCTTGCGACGGTCTATCGCACGCTTGCGGCACTCGAGACCCAGGGGGTGATCCAGAAGCTTGAATTCGAGGGTGAGCCCGCCCGGTTCGAGCCTGCCGACGGCAATCACCACGACCACATGATTGATGTCGAAACCGGCGAGGTCATGGAGTTCGTCAACGAGCGTATCGAACGCCTGCAGGCCGAGATCGCCGCCGAGATGGGCTATGAGATCGTCCGGCACCGGCTGGAGCTTTACGTCCGGCGCCGCAGATGACGTTAAGGGTGTTTGACAAGATCATCTCGGACCGCGGATCCCGCTACGCGGTATCGGGTGGTCCGGCGCGCAGCCGTGATGAGGCCGGGGAACTGCTTGCCGAGCTGCGCCGCAACAAGCGTTTTGCCAAGGCCACCCACAACACCTGGGCGGCGATTTTGTCGGGCGAGGCGGTACGGGACGATGACGGTGAGGCAGGGGCCAGCCAGATCATCCTGCAAATGCTGGAACGCGCCGATCTGACCGACCATGTGGTGATTGTGACGCGCTGGTATGGTGGCAAGCATCTCGGCGGCGACCGCTTCCGCCATGTGGTCGCGGCAGTGCGGCACTACCTGGCCGGGATCGGGCGCTAGGTCCCGGGTCTGTCCCCGGGGTCCCAGGCGTGAGCCTGCAATAGCGCCAGCGGCACAATCTCCAGCGTGCGAGAATGGGTTGCCTCAAGCACCACTTTGGGTGCGGCAAACTCTTCGGCCGCCTGCAAAAAGCGTGCGGCACACAGGCACCAGCGGTCACCGGGCTTTAGTCCGGGAAATCGGAATTCGGGTCGCGGGGTGCTAAGGTCATTGCCAAGGTATTTTGAAAGGGCAAGGAATTCGGCAGTGACGATGACGCAGACCGTATGGCGGCCAACATCCTCGGGACCTGTATTGCAACAGCCATCGCGGAAAAAGCCGGTCAATGGCGCGGTCGAGCAGGACTCAAGCGGTGTGCCCAGGATGTTAATCGGCGCGTCCATTGTCATATCTCCTCAGGCTGCCAGTCGATCCAGCGGGCATGGAAATCGGCCCGCCCAAGGCTCCATCTGCGCATCTCACCGCCTGTCCACAACCGCAGGGTCAGGGCTGCGCCTTCGCCTCCGTCAGATTCCATCGACAGATGCGCCAATGGGCGATCGGCGCTGGTATCGGCGCCAGCAATATCAAGCGCTGCCTCAACCTGATCGCGGGTCGAGGTTGGGAAATACTGCGCTGCCACGGTATGATACACAAGCCGTCCATGGGGGCAGGGTTCAGCCAACTGCCTGGAAAGCCAGTGACCGGCATCGTCGCGGTCAACGCGCACGGGATGCCGCTTGGCCACGGCCAGGGCTGCCCGCATGCGCTGAAGCCGTTCGTGCTGGTCGGCCCAGATATAGGCAAGCAGCCGCAACCCGTCGCGAGTGGGATCAAGCGGATGCAGATCCACGCCACGCGCCGATCCGATCAGCAGCTTTGCGCGCAAAGGCTGTTTGCCGCGCCACTCAGGTGAGAGGCAGACAGTATCGGAATATTCATAAAGAAAATTATTATTTTTTATTTCAATACTATAAAATGGAAAGTTCAGGTTGATTCCAGCACTGGCGCCAAGTTCCAGCAGATCAAAGCGGCAATCCGGCAGCAGCGCAGCCAGAAACCAGCTACCCGCGATCAATACCGCCGAGCGGGCAACCTCATTTGTTTGCGGCGCATGCTCGATCCATTCTAGAATATGCTGTTCATGGCGTTGAATTACCTTTGATATCTCTTTGCGCAAGACGCTTTCGTCAGAACGTTTATAGGCACCGGCCAGACCTTGGGTCTGTCCGGTCAGCACAAGCGCATGCAGCGCCCCGCACAGCCGCAGCGGCACGGAATCAGAACGATAGCTGGGATCCCCCGGCCAATTCCGTATCCGTTCCGCTAACGCGCCATGATCATGCGCAAGAATTTCGGCCAGTGCTTCGCAAACCTGCGCGGTCAGGGGGGAGCCGAGAGAACGGCAAGCCCGCGCCTGTTCAGCAAAAGCGTCACGCCACGCCATTCAACGAAACCGTTCAGTAAGCGCGCGCAGCCGATCTGCCAGGCTGGGTGGGTCATTGGCAGGTGGATCATCCGCAGCCTTTCGCGCAGACTTTCCCGGTTCAGGACCCCGCACGGGCTTGCTGCCACTGTTCCGGGGTGGTGCGACCCTTGCCGCAACTGCGTTCATGAACCGCGCGTCATCGCCCTTGGCCAGTGCATCTGCCCCGTCTGAAATGCCGCGCAACAGATCCTCAAGCCCCGCCTCTTCGGCCTTGGCAAAATCCGACAGGACATAGCCCGCGACGCGGTCCTTGTGGCCGGGGTGACCGATTCCGATGCGCAGCCGGCGATAAGCCTCGCCGATATGCTGGTGAAGCGATCGCAGCCCGTTATGTCCGGCGTGGCCTCCGCCGGTCTTTAGCCGTACCTTGCCGGGTGCGAGATCCAGCTCATCATGCAGCACGATGACGTCTTCGGGGGCGATTTTCAGATAGCGCATTGTCTCTCCGACCGACTGGCCGGACAGATTCATAAATGTCGCGGGTTTGAGCAGGGTGATACGCAATCCTCCCAGCCGGCCTTCAGAGATCTGGCCCTGAAAACGGTCGCGCCAGGGCGAAAAACCGTGATCTGCGGCGATGCGATCGACCGCCATGAAGCCCACATTGTGCCGGTTCGCGGCATATTTCGTGCCCGGATTGCCCAGGCCAACGATCAGTTTCATGCGTTTCTCCGTCGCTCGGACGCCAGATTACCGGCGCTGGCGGAGGGGAGCAAATTTTATCGCTCTCTTGTCCTTTCGGGCTGTCGTTACTAAGACTCTGTCAACCTTTTGCGACTAGGAACGACCGGACGGCGGGACGGTCCCGCGACGAGTCGCAAGATGGGCAGGCCAGGCAGGGACACAAGGCAAGGAAAGACATGCAAAATCCGGCAGAATTCTACATGAACACGCTCGTCCCGATGGTCGTAGAGCAGACCAGCCGCGGCGAACGTGCCTATGACATCTTCTCGCGCCTGCTGAAGGAAAGGATCATCTTTCTCTCGGGCCAGGTGCATGACGGCATGGCGACGCTGATCTCAGCGCAGTTGCTGTTCCTTGAGGCGGAAAACCCGACCAAGGACATCAGCATGTATATCAACAGCCCCGGAGGTGTGGTGACTGCGGGCCTGTCGATTTATGATACAATGCAATATATCAAGCCGCGCGTTTCGACCCTGGTGGTCGGGCAGGCGGCCTCGATGGGGTCGCTTCTGCTCTGTGCGGGCCAGCCGGGGATGCGCTTCTCGCTGCCCAACAGCCGCGTCATGGTCCACCAGCCTTCGGGAGGATTCCAGGGACAGGCGACTGATATCCTGATCCATGCGCGTGAAACCGAAAAACTCAAGCGCCGCCTGAACGAGATCTATGTTAAACACACGGGCCGCGAGCTGAGCGAAGTCGAAGAGGCGTTGGAGCGTGACCGCTTCATGTCGCCCGAGGAAGCAAAGGAATGGGGTCTCATTGATGAGATCCTGGAACCGCGCGGCAAGGCCGACCCCAGCAAGTGATCCCGGCCGCGAGAAGCTGTCGGACGAGCGTTTTGGGGATTGTGACGGGCTTGGGTGGCTCGTAACATGATGGGCAACGCATGGCGTGGCCTGGCCACGTGCAAAACAGGCGGTCGTCCGGTGCTTTTGCCGGGCCTCCGGTGCAATACGAGGATCAACTGATGGCCAATCCGACCGGTGGCGACAGCAAGAATACGCTCTACTGCAGCTTCTGCGGCAAGAGCCAGCATGAGGTGCGCAAGCTGATTGCCGGTCCGACCGTATTCATCTGTGATGAATGCGTCGAACTTTGCATGGACATCATCCGCGAAGAAACCAAGAGCTCGGCGTTGAAATCCGGGGACGGCGTGCCGACCCCGCGCGAGATCTGTAATGTTCTGGATGATTATGTGATTGGCCAGGAACATGCCAAGCGCGTGCTCTCGGTCGCGGTGCACAACCATTACAAGCGGCTGAACCACAGCTCAAAGAATGATATTGAGCTGGCAAAGTCGAACATCCTGCTGATTGGCCCCACGGGCTGTGGCAAGACGCTGCTTGCGCAAACCCTGGCCCGCATTCTGGACGTGCCATTCACCATGGCTGATGCGACCACGTTGACCGAGGCAGGCTATGTTGGCGAGGATGTGGAAAACATCATTCTGAAGCTTCTGCAGGCCAGCGAATACAACGTCGAGCGGGCGCAGCGCGGCATCGTCTACATTGACGAGGTCGACAAGATCACCCGCAAATCTGACAACCCCTCGATCACCCGCGATGTTTCGGGTGAGGGGGTGCAGCAGGCGCTGCTGAAAATCATGGAAGGTACGGTCGCCAGCGTGCCTCCACAAGGCGGTCGCAAGCATCCGCAGCAAGAGTTCCTGCAGGTGGATACGACAAACATCCTGTTCATCTGCGGCGGTGCTTTTGCCGGGCTGGACCGGATCATCGCACAGCGTAACAAAGGCACTGCGATGGGCTTTGGCGCCTCTGTCAAGGAAAATGACGATAAGGGTGTGGGCGAGCTTTTCAAGCAGCTTGAGCCCGAGGACCTGCTGAAATTCGGCCTGATCCCGGAATTTGTCGGTCGCCTTCCGGTCATCGCTACCCTGGGCGATCTGGACGAACAGGCGCTGATCACCATCCTGACCCAGCCCAAGAACGCGCTGGTCAAGCAGTATCAGCGGCTCTTTGAGCTTGAGGGCGTGAAGCTGACCTTCACCGATGATGCCCTTGTCGCCATCGCCCGCCGCGCCATCAAGCGCAAGACGGGGGCACGCGGCCTGCGTTCGATCATGGAAGATATCCTGCTTGATACCATGTTCGATCTGCCGGGCATGAACAGCGTGGAAGAGGTCGTGGTCAATGAAGAGGCGGTGGAAAACTCGGCAGCCAAACCTTTGCTGATCCATACCGATTCCAAGAAGGAAACGGCGACCGCCGGTTAAATTGTACTCCCGGTGCGGTGTAGTCTGTGCCGTGCCGGGAGGTACCTGTTTGGTGTTATTTGATCCGCAGCTGAATGTACTTTCAGTACGCGGCTTTCTCGGTCGGCACATACCCCCCCGGCTCTGCAGCCGGGGCAAGCAGCAAGCCCGACAAGGTAAGCAACTCCTAGTCATCTGGAACTGTAGTTCATATCATTGACCCCTCCGATTTCGGAGGGATGATATGGTTGGCCGAGTGGCGGGCGAGGTGGTTCTGAGTGCCGATGAACGCGACTTTCTCGAGGCGCATGTCCGGCGTCACCAGGCCACGCGGTCGCTGTCGGCCCGGTGCCGGATGGTTCTGCTCTGCGCGGAAGGGCTGCAAAGCAAGGAGGTCGGCGCGCGGCCCGGAGTGCATGAGCATACCGTCGGCAAGTGGCGCAGACGGTTCGTCAGGGACCGGATCGAGGGATTGACCGACGAATATCGTCCGGCCGGCCCCGCACGGTATCGGACGACCAGGTGGCCGAGATCATCGAACGGACGCTGAACACCACGCCGAAGGACGCCACCCAGTGGTCGATCCGCTCGATGGCCGCGGTGACGGGCCTGTCGCACACCACGATCCGCCGGATCTGGGCCGCCTTCGGCCTGCAGCCACATTGCAGTGAGACCTTCAAGCTTTCCACCGATCCGCTGTTCGTCGACAAGGTGCAGGATATCGTCGCCCTTTACATGGCCCCGCCGAACCGGGCCATCGTGCTGTGCGTGGACGAAAAATCCCAGATTCAGGCGCTGGATCGGGAACAGCCGGTGTTGCCGATGGCGCCGGGTGTCGCCGAGCGGAGAACCCATAGCTATCTATATCCGCCACGGCACGACCTCGCTGCTTGCAGCACTCGATATCGCCACAGGGGCGGTGATCGGCAAATGCTACAAGCGGCACCGGGCGACCGAGTTCCGAGACTTCCTGAAGCGGATCGATGCAACCTTGCCGCAAGGACAGGATGTGCATCTGGTGATGGACAACTACGCCACCCACAAGACATCCAAAATCAAGGCCTGGCTCGCCCGGCGCCCGCATTGGCATGTGCATTTCACACCCACCTCGGCGAGTTGGATCAACCAGGTGGAGCGCTGGTTCGCGGAACTGACGCGCAAGCAACTGCAACGGGGTGTCCACCGCTCCACCGCAGACCTGGAGGCCGATATCGCCGCCTTCATAGACGCGCACAACGAAAACCCCAAGCCCTATCGATGGGTCAAATCTGCCGACGAAATCCTCGCATCCGTCAAACGCTTCTCCCAGAAAACACAGCAAAATCTATGTGCCGAACTCTAG
>NZ_JAFL01000008.1:0-168757 GCF_019633685.1 Paracoccus sp. J56 | reverse complement strand
TGCAGCGCATCCGGCACGATCCGGCTCTCGTTCAGCGCCTCCAGGATCTGTTCCCACAGCCCCGCCAACGTCCAGCGCCGGAACTGCCGATAGACAGACGACCATTTGCCGAACTCTTCCGGCAGGTCGCGCCAGGGCGACCCCGTTCGGGCGATCCAGAAAATCCCATCCAGAACAAGCCGATGGTTCGTGGGCTTGCGGCCGTTCGGAGAACGGACAGCCAGGATGAAGCGTTCAAAGAACGCCCACTCGTCGTTCGACATCAGGTTTCGTGCCACGCTGGTCTCCATTGCAGATACCAGCTTGAATCACGATCACCGCGCCCGGTGAATCCCTTTTGTCAACACGCCCTAGCCGAATGTTCGGCGTTGCACTTGAGAGTTCGGTATTCTGATAACATTACAACGAGTTAAACATCAGAAGATCCGTGCCCACCATTTGTAGAACTTTCAAGCGATTCCTTTGGCTGGCTCCGCGGCTATTCAGATTGGCTTGCGGAACCGCACGGCCGCCGCCCTTGCGGATCATCTGACTGTTCAGGACCCGAGTACCGCCCAATATCAACTAGGCGCTGCTTCCTGCTTTTCGCGCGCGCCTGCAACTTCAGCCAAGCAGAAGAGGCGCATGTCGGCCAAAGACTGGAGGGCTTCCGACACCTCCTTTCCACCATCTGCAACCAAAGCAGAGAACTCTTCTTTCTGTTCGCATATCCGTAATACCGCCTTTGCCTGGTCGTCTTGAAGCAATTTTTTCTGCTTGGGCTGTCCGTATGTCAGCGAGCGCATCATTGGCGATATATGCCACAAACGGCGCTGGCTTGGTGTATCCGCTGGAGCCATTCTTGCCCTCGATCATGCCACAAATATAGGCGTTATCTTGGGATAAGGGGGCATCAATGGTCAGGACATCGGATAACCGCGCCGCAGATCAAACACTGTGGCGGCGGGTCAGCTTTGGCAGAGAAAATTTTTCCTGTTCTACCGGACTCCCCCTGGCGGCTGCGGCGGTTGTGGTCGCTGCAACACCATTTGATTTGCTGCCAAAATCCGTGTCAAACACTGCAAAAATTTGTGTCCCGCTACAGCGCAAGCTATCAATCATCAGGCTGGCCGAGGCTGGATGCACGGACGCCGAAATTCAGGCGATCACCAACCAGTCTGCGCAGACCGTCTGCCTATTATCGCAAGCGCGGCAATCGAAAGAAGCTGTCACGGGCAGCGATGGAACGGAACGGGGGCAGAACATGACTGTGGGAATCGATTGTGGGAAACATTTTCCCGAGGCATCAACATTTCCACGCAACCCATTGATTTTATGGTGCCGGTTGCAGGAATCGAACCCGCGACCTTCTGATTACAAATCAGCTGCTCTACCTGCTGAGCTAAACCGGCATCCTGCCTGACGAGATAGCGCCAGACGAGCACGGGTGCAAGCATGCCTGTCTATATCATGTCTTTATAACCCGCGCGCCCGCTTCACCTGCCGCTCTACCCTCCACACATGCTCACACCCAAAGCTGCCGAGTCCAGACTATTCGTAACAAACATCACCCAACGTTCCGCAGCCGCAAACGCAGTCCAGCAAAGTCGTGTTCACAACAGCCCTCATATTTCTGACCAGCAAACATATCGCATGCAAATCCCAATTTTCGGTTAACAAGCTCGGTCGAGCGCCGATTTTCTGATCCATCCCGCCGTCTTCTCATCACGTGGGGCTTGCATTTGCAACGCAAACAGACTATCTCGCGCGCACTTCACAGGCGGGGTCGGGCCTCAGGGGGAGACATCCCCTGGCGGTCCACCGGTTGGGGAAACCCTTGATACCCCGCCAAGGCGCAAACCGGAAAGGACATGGACATGGCGCTGCCCGATTTCTCCATGCGTCAGCTGCTGGAAGCTGGCGTTCACTACGGCCACCAAACTCAGCGGTGGAACCCCCGCATGGCCCCCTATATCTATGGGGACCGTAACGGTATTCACATCATCGACCTGACCCAGACCGTCCCGATGCTGGACGCGGCGCTGCAGGTCGTGCGCGACACCGTCGCCAAAGGCGGCCGGGTTCTCTTTGTCGGGACCAAGCGGCAGGCCCAGAAAGCCGTTGCCGAAGCTGCCGAAAAATCGGCGCAATACTATATGAACCACCGCTGGCTGGGCGGCACCCTGACCAACTGGAAGACCGTCTCGCAGTCGATCCAGCGCCTGAAAGCTCTGGACGAGACGCTGTCCTCGGGCGCCGAAGGCCTGACCAAGAAAGAGCGTCTGCAGATGGAGCGCGAGCAGGCCAAGCTGCAAGCCTCGCTGGGCGGCATTCGCGAAATGGGCGGCCTGCCCGATCTGCTGTTCGTCATCGACGTGAACAAGGAAGACCTGGCCATCGCCGAAGCGAAAAAGCTGGGCATCCCGGTCGTTGCCGTTGTCGATACCAACTGCTCGCCCGTTGGCGTGGACTATATCATCCCGGGTAACGACGACGCTTCGCGCGCTATCGCTCTGTACTGCGATCTGGTGAGCCGCGCGGCTCTCGACGGCATGACCGCCCAGATGGGTGCGGCGGGCGTGGACCTTGGCGCTCTGGAGGCCTCGATCGAAGAAGATCTGGCCGGCGAAAGCACCGAGGAAGCTGCCGAAGCCTGATCGGCCCGCCCGGCGGCAGGCCGCCGGAAATCCCCGAAAGGGGTTCACGGAACATTCATCAGGCGGGGATAAGCCCCGCCTGACGCATTGAAAAAGCAAGGAGACATCCCGATGGCTATCACCGCTGCGATGGTGAAAGAGCTGCGCGAAACGACCGGCGCGGGCATGATGGACGCCAAGAAGGCGCTGACCGAAACCAATGGCGACATGGAAGCCGCTGTCGACTGGCTGCGCACCAAAGGTCTGGCCAAAGCCGCCAAGAAATCGGGCCGCGTCGCTGCCGAAGGTCTGGTTGGCGTTGCCGTTCGCGACGGCCGCGGTGTCGCTGTTGAGCTGAACTCGGAAACCGACTTTGTTGCCAAAAACGCCGAGTTCCAGCAACTCGTACGCGAAATCGCCAACGTCGCTCTGGACACTGCGACCGATGTCGAGGTGTTGAAAGCCACGCATCTGAACGGTCGCCCGGTCGAAGAGGTTCTGACCGATGCCATCGCCCGCATCGGCGAGAACATGACCCTGCGCCGGCTGCACGTTCTGGAAGGCGACACCATCGTGTCCTATGTTCATAACGCTGCTGCCGAAGGCATGGGTAAAATCGGCGTGCTGGTCGCGCTGAAAGGCGACAAGGCCAAGGCGCAGGAAGTCGGCAAACAGATCGCGATGCACATCGCGGCGACCAACCCGGCCTCGCTGTCCGAGGCCGATCTGGACGCCTCGCTGGTCGAGCGTGAAAAGGCCGTCCTGTCCGAGCAAGCTCGCGAATCGGGCAAGCCCGAAGCGGTGATCGAGAAAATGATCGAAGGCCGGATGAAGAAATTCTTTGAGGAAGTGACCCTCCTCGGCCAGAAATTCGTCATCAACCCCGACGTGACCGTTGCTGAAGCCGCTAAAGAGGCCGGACTGGAAGTGACCGGTTTTGCCCGCGTCGTGGTCGGCGAAGGCATCGAGAAGAAAGAAGAGGATTTCGCCGCCGAGGTCGCCAAGACCCGCGCTGGCGCCTGATCCCACCCCTTCCAGACCCAAAAGGAACGCCGGCCCTTGTGGCCGGCGTTTTTCTATCTCTTAGCCCGCCCCTTCCCCTCTAGTTACCCCGGCTGGGTGCCCGGGTCAGCCGCATGGGCGGCAGGCGAGAGGAAAGGCTCCACGGGTGTAACTGGCCCGGCTCATCATTGCTGGCCTTTGCCTTTTCGTTGCCTTTTGTCATGCAGGGCTCGCGCCGTTCTGAAAATATCTGCCTGCGCCGCATCGCCAGCAGAACTGCCTGAGCAGTTGTTCTTGCACCCAGCGCCTTGCGTGTCAGACGCAAATGCTTTTCGACCGTGGCCGGGGCGACCTCCAGCAAGTCGGCGATTTCTTGTGTGGTCCGCCCGCTCGAGATGCATTCAAGCACCTCGCGTTGGCGCAATGTCAGGACATCCTGGGGTTCTGCATAAGGCAGCGTCGACAAGCGCAGATGGACAAGCCCGGTCAGCGCCTGGATCAGCCTGCCCCGCTGGGTCCAGAGCTGATCCAGCTCATGCTGCGACATCCCCGGCTTTCCGCTGAGAAGAACGCCCCCGCGACGGCGCTTGACCCCATCGCCCAGACCAAGGCCATAACCTGCGACATGGCCATGCCGCGCAAAAAGATCCAGCGCGCGCTCTTCCCGGGGGCTGAGCAAGCCCTCAAGCCGCCGCCGATGGATCCAGTCCCAGCTATCGCAGCCCGGGTTTTCAACCAGCCATAGATACATGGGCATACTGTCAAACAGCCCAAGGTCGACCAGTTCTTCCAGCAAGGACCCGTCATAACTGGACAGCAGGACACTGTCGTCGATCATCCGCCGGGACGTGCTGTCGAGGATCCGCGTCCCGTAATACAAGACATTGGGAAAGCCCAGGTCGGTCAAGCGCGCGACATAGTATTCCCAGACGACTTGCGCTGAGCGGGCCTCGAGCATCTCCTCGACATCTTGCAGTATTTCCATCGTGCGATGTTCTTCCTGAAAAGCTTCTCGAACAAATTGCAGCAAGGCGGATGGTTTAAAATAGTATTGCTAAAATCCCGCATTGTTCAATGCATGACGCACAACCGGAAAGATTGACGGCGGGTAAAACCAATGAGTTCAGATTGAACGCGATGCGTATTTCGTTAACCACACATGAAAACCGCGCCGCGCTACAGGAAGCTCTCATCCTCTGGCTGAAACCTGCGACCAGAGGTTTTCCACAGCAGTTTTGGGGGCTACTGTGCTCCGAAACGATTGAGGAGTTCCAGGCAGATGCAGATCGCGTTTCATTGCGGGGTTCACGGCACAGACCACGACCGCATGATCAAGACACTTTCACAAAACCGTGATTGGCTTTTGCGCAACGGAATCGAACCGGTAACTCCGAACAGGCATCGTGAAGTATTCAGGGATGTCCTGTTCTCGCTGCGTGGTCAGGCGGCGACACCTGAAATGGAACAGGTGATGCTGGATGCTTTGCTTGAATCAGATGAGCCAGAGCGGATCATCTTCAGTACCGCCCATTTTCTAGGCAAGGCGATCCGGGCGCTTTCCCCGCAGGGACTTTATGTATCAGCGGGGGAAAAGATGATGGCGCTGGCCAATCTGTTCCCCAGTGCCGAGGTCGAATTCTTTATTGCAATCAAGAACCCGGCGACGCTGATTCCCTTTGTCCTGTCGCGGGAACCAGGCAGCACCTACGCAGATCTGATGAATGGAATCGATCCCGAGGCGATGCGTTGGGCTCCGGCCATTCAGCGCATTCAGGCCGAGCTTGGCGGGCGGCGACTGGTCGTCTGGTGCCACGAGGATACGTCGCTGATCTGGCCCGAGGTGGTGCGCTGTATTTCGACCATGCCGGCAGATGTGCCGCTGCGGGCCGGGTTGCAGATCCTGGGCGATATCATGCACGCTGACGGCATCCGGATGGTCAAAGAAGCACTGGCTCAGGAAACCGATCTGACCGTTGAAAGCCGCCGCCGCATCTTTAGCGCCGCGCTTGAAAAACATGCCCTGCCCGATCAGATTCATGTCGAGGTGAGCCTGCCCGGCTGGACGCAAGAGATGGTGGACCGCATCACCGCCGCGTATGATCAGGACATCGCTGAAATCGCGGCCCTGCCCGGTATCGAATTCATCACGCCATAATGAAAAAGGCGCCGGAGATCCGGCGCCCTGCCCTCTGCGCTCAGACCATGCCAAGCGCGGCTTTGTACATCTCCAGGATCGCTTCCTCTTCGGCGATGTCGTCCTTGTCGCGTTTGCGCAGCGCGATCACCTTACGCATCACCTTGGTGTCGTAACCGCGGGCCTTGGCCTCGGCCATCAACTCTTTTTGCTGTTCGGTCACGTCCTTCTTTTCCGCCTCGAGCTGCTCGTACTGCTCGATGAACTGGCGCAGTTCGCCGGCGGCGATGCCATAGGCGTTGTCGTCCTGCATGTTCCGCTCCTTGAGGTTTTGGCGCGGGTCTAGGCGGTCTTGCGGGCGGGTGCAATCGCCGCTACGCCATCGCCGGCAGACGGAGGCGAAAACATGACGATCTGGGACGGGCTGATCTGGAGCGGAACCGCATTGACCGTGGTCGGGCTGATCGCGCTGGCATGGTGTATCATAACCGCCGCACGGGCCAAGGCGCGGATCACGGACGATGCCGAGATGCGGGCCGCCATGCGCAAGGTCGTAGCCGTCAACATGGCGGCGCTTGCCGCCTCGGTTCTGGGACTGATGCTCGTCGTTCTGGGCATCATGCTGGACAGCTAAGATGCGCGCCCTGATCCAGCGCGTGCTTGAAGCCGAGGTAAAGGTCGGGGGCGAAGCCATCGGCCGCATCGGCCATGGACTGTTGGTCCTTGTCTGCGCCATGCGCGGAGATCCGGATGACGCCGCCGAAAAGCTGGCCTCGCGAATCGCCAGGCTGCGCATCTTTCGCGACGAGGCCGGCAAGATGAACCGCTCGGTTCAGGATATCGGAGGCTCGGTTCTGGTCGTCAGCCAGTTCACCCTTGCCGCGGACACCCGCACCGGAAACCGCCCCGGGTTTTCCTCTGCCGAGGTCCCCGAACGGGGCGAGGCGCTGTATCTGCGCTTTGCCGAGACGCTGCGTACGCTTGGTCTGCCGGTTGAAACAGGCTCATTCGGCGCGGATATGCAGGTGTCGCTGATCAACGACGGTCCGGTGACGATCTGGATGGATTCGGCTGATCGCGCTTGACTTTCGTGGGGTCAGCCCTCATTTGCGAAACGTTGCCGCCCGCTGCCGCGTGAGCAGCCGGCGCCTTATGCGCCAGGTCGGCAACATATCCTCCGGTTTCCCATTCACGCGGGGAGGCTTGCGGGCTTTGCCGTATCGCGCCCGCCCCTCGCAACCTGTCACGCAATCTGCGTGGCCCCTGCCATGCGCGCCGATACGCGGGCGACCTGGCTGAAAGACGTTATGACTAACGAATCCTTCCGTACGAACCGTCCGGCCAACCCCCGTGGCCCGCGCGCCGGCAAACCGCATTTCCGTGGTGGTAAACCCGGTGCCTCTCATCGCCGCCATCAAAGCGAGCCGGAAGAAAAGTTCATCCGCCGCGCCATCCCCGAGATCGACACCCCCTTCACCCGGATGGGGATCGATCCGCGTGTGGCGATCAACCTGTCGGGACTGGGGATCGAAAACCCTTCGCCCATTCAGGAAAAATCCATTCCTGCGATCGTCGAGGGTCGCGACCTTTTGGGCCTTGCCCAGACCGGCACCGGCAAGACGGCGGCTTTCGGCCTGCCGATGCTGACCCGGCTGCTGAACATCGGCCGCAAACCCGAACCGCGCACCTGCCGCGCCCTGATCCTTGCGCCCACGCGTGAGCTTGCGACGCAGATTGCCGAGAATATCGACAACTATGCCATCGGCACCCCGATCCGGCAGTACCGCGTCGTGGGCGGCGCCTCGATCAACGTTCAGGTCCAGCGCCTTGAACGCGGCGTCGATGTGCTGATTGCAACGCCGGGCCGCCTGATCGACCTTATCGACCGCGGTGCCATTGACCTGTCGCAGACCAGATATCTGGTGCTGGACGAGGCCGACCAGATGCTGGACATCGGCTTTATCCACGCGCTGCGTCGCATCGCCAAGATGCTGCCGCGCGAACGTCAGACGCTGCTTTTCTCGGCCACCATGCCTAAGCTGATGGAAGAGCTGGCCGACAGCTATCTGACCGATCCCGTGCGCGTTGCCGTGAACCCGCCCGGTCAGGCCGCTGAAAAGATTGAACAGGGCGTGCATTTCGTCAATCAGGGCGACAAGGCGACGCTGCTGGCAGAATATCTGTCAAAGCACCGCGACGAGCTGGCCATTGTCTTTGGCCGCACCAAGCACGGGTCGGAAAAGCTGTCGAAACTGCTTGAGAAATGGGGCTTTAAGGTCGCAGCCATCCACGGCAACAAAAGCCAGGGTCAGCGCGAGCGCGCCTTGGCCAGCTTCCGTGCCGGTGACACCAAGGTTCTGGTGGCGACCGATGTGGCGGCACGCGGCCTCGATATCCCCGAGGTGGCGCATGTCTATAACTATGACCTGCCGAACGTGCCTGAAAACTATGTGCACCGCATCGGCCGCACTGCCCGCGCCGGACGTGACGGGCGCGCCATCGCCTTCTGCTCTCCTGCCGAGATCGGAGAACTGCGGGCCATCGAAAGGGCAATGAAGGCCAAAATCGCCATTGTGGGTGGTGAAGAGCCCTTTGAGGCCGCCAAGATTCGCGAACGGGGCGGCCCGGCCGGACGCCCTCAGGGTGCTGGCGCGGCACGCAAACGTCCCGCGCGTCGGCCCTCGCGCGCGCCGAAAGCCGCTCAACGGGCCTGACCGGCCCCTGGGACAGGCCGCCTGCATATTGTAGCGGCTTGTCCACCCCCTGCCCGCGCGTCTATCTGCGCCCATGGCCAAACTGTATTTCCACTATTCCACCATGAACGCGGGCAAGAGTACGCTTTTGCTGCAAGCGTCCTACAACTACCGCGAACGCGGGATGCAGACGCTGCTTTTGACCGCGGCGATCGACAACCGCGCCGGTCCGGGCTGCATCGCCAGCCGCATCGGCATCGCCGAAAATGCGTTGAGCTTCACCCCCGAGGCAGATCTGTTTGCGCTGATCCAGACCGAAGGCCGCGACGCCGCCTGCATCTTTGTCGATGAGGCGCAGTTCCTGACCGAGTCACAGGTCTGGCAACTTGCCCGCATCGCCGACGATCTGGGCCAGCCGGTGATGTGCTACGGCCTGCGGGTGGATTTCCGCGGCCAGCTTTTCCCCGGCTCGGCGGCACTTCTGGCGCTGGCTGACGATCTGCGCGAGGTGCGTACCATCTGCCATTGCGGACGCAAGGCCACCATGGTCGTACGCCACGACGATCAAGGTCGCGTGTTACGTGATGGCGCGCAGGTTCAGATTGGCGGTAATGAAACCTATGTCTCGCTTTGCCGGCGCCATTGGCGCGAAGCGATGGGAGAAAATTGATGAATGCCAGCAATACCGCCCGCGCCTATGGCTGGGTCGCCCGCTTTTTCCACTGGACGGTTGCCGCTCTGATCCTTGCTGCAATCGCCCTGGGACTTTACGCGGGCAGCCTGCCCAAAGGGGGCGAAGCGCAGCTTCAGGCGATATTTCAGACCTATTCCGTCCATAAGACCGTGGGTGTGACGGCCCTGACCCTTGCCGTCCTGCGCATCCTGTGGACGCTGACCCAGAAAAAACCCCTCCCGTTGCACCCCGGGCGGAGGCTTGAAGGTTTTGTCGCCGAGACCGTGCACTGGGGGTTGTGGATCGGCATGATCATTATGCCGATCTCTGGCTGGCTGCTGCATTCGGCGGCGCCGGGCGGCTTTGCCCGCATCCTTTGGCCATTGGGGCAGCGCCTGCCCATGGTTCCCGAGGACGCCGCACTGGCCGAACGTTTTGCCGCCTTTCACAAGCTGGGCTGGCTGCTGCTGGGCGGGCTGATCCTGCTGCACATCCTTGGGGCGCTAAAGCATGTCATCATTGACCGCGACGGCACGCTAAGCCGCATGGCCGGCAACCCCGAGCGCGCGCCAGAACCTCCGACAGCGACTTCAGGCGTGCTGCCGCATCTTCTTGCGGCGCTGGCGGGGATCGCAATCTGGGCTGGCGCGGCGCTGACAATAGCAGCAGCGCCCACCAAAGATGGGGAAAACATTCCTGCCAGCGCTCCGCAGGCGGCCGCAACCTCGGGCTGGGCGGTACAACAGGGAACGCTGAACATTGAGGCTACACAAGCCGGCAGCACAGTTTCGGGCCGGTTCGACCAGTGGCAGGCCGTGATTGACTATGACCCTGAAAGCCAGACCGGCCGGGTGGTGGTCAATGTCGATATCGCCTCGCTCACGCTCGGTGCGGTCAGCGATACGGCCAAAGGGCCGGACTTTCTGAACGCCGCCGCCCATCCGAACGCGGTTTTCGAGGCCGATATCCTGCCCGCCACCTCCGCAGGTCCTTCCCATATCGCCCGCGGCCGGTTGACCATCGCCGGGCACGCAGTGGAAACCGACCTGCCCTTTGAACTGACGGTCAACGGCGATGAGGCGCAGGCCAAGGGCAGCCTGCAAGTCGATCGCCGCGATTTCGGCATCGGCACCAGCTATGGCGACGAAAGCACCGTGGGATTTGGTGTCAACATCTCATTCGATCTGACCGCAAAACGCCAATAGGCATGAAAAAGGCCGCCCAACCGGGCGGCCTTTCTGAAATCGCAAAACTCGCAGCCGGACTTAGCCGACCAGTTCGAGACCCGAGAAGAAGAAGGCGATTTCTTCTTTTGCGGTTTCCGGCGCGTCCGAACCGTGGACCGAGTTCTCACCCACCGACAGGGCGAACTCTTTACGGATGGTGCCTTCGTCGGCGTTGGCCGGGTTGGTCGCACCCATCACTTCGCGGTTTTTGGCGATGGCGTTTTCGCCCTCAAGCACCTGCACCACGACCGGGCCCGAGGCCATGAACTCGACCAGTTCGCCATAGAAGGGGCGGTCCTTGTGGACGATGTAGAACTGGCCGGCCTGTTCGGGCGACAGTTTGATGCGCTTCTGCGCGACGATGCGCAGACCTGCGTCTTCGAACTTGGCGTTGATCTTGCCGGTCAGGTTACGTTTGGTGGCGTCGGGTTTGATGATCGAAAGCGTGCGTTCGATGGCCATGTTGGTCGTCCCTTTATCTTGTTCCGGCCGCTATGGCCCGGAAATCCGCGCCCCGTTACCATGGCAGGCGGCGCTTGAAAAGCCGGGGGCGGCATTGACGCGGACGGCGGCTTGCGCCATGCGAGGCCTTATGCTGCGTATTGATGACATCTCGTTTTCCATCGCCGGACGACCGCTCTTTGAGCACGCATCGGCCACTATCCCCGATGGGCACAAGGTCGGCCTTGTCGGCCCGAACGGCGCTGGCAAGACGACGCTGTTCCGGCTGATCAGGGGCGAGCTGTCGCTGGACGGCGGTGCAATCACCCTGCCACCCCGCGCCCGTGTCGGAGGTGTCGCGCAAGAGGCACCGGGGACCGCAACTTCGGTTCTTGATACCGTCCTTGCCGCCGATACCGAACGCGCCCGGCTGATGGCCGAGGCCGAAAGCGCGACCGACCCTCATCGCATCGCCGAAATCCAGACCCGGCTGGCCGATATCGACGCCTGGTCAGCCGAGGCCCGCGCCTCGACCATCCTGCGCGGCCTTGGCTTTTCAACCGAGGATCAGGCGCGGCCAACCAGCGACTATTCCGGCGGCTGGCGGATGCGTGTCGCGCTGGCGGGCGTGCTGTTTTCGCAACCGGATCTGCTGCTGCTCGACGAACCGACCAACTATCTGGACCTGGAAGGTGCGCTATGGCTGGAAAGCTATCTCGCGCGCTACCCCCATACGGTCATCGTCATCAGCCACGACCGCGACCTGTTAAACCGTGCCGTCGGCCATATCCTGCATCTCGAAGATCGCAAGCTGGTGCTATATTCCGGCGGCTATGATGTCTTTGCCCGCACCCGGGCCGAAAAGCGCGCATTGCAGGCCGCCGAGGCCAAGAAGCAGGAGGCCCGTCGCGCCCATCTGCAAAGCTTTGTCGATCGCTTCCGCGCCAAGGCCACCAAGGCCCGTCAGGCACAGGCCCGCGTCAAGATGCTTGAGCGGATGGAGCCGATCAGCGCCCCGGAAGAGGCAAAATTCCACCGCTTCAGCTTTCCGCAGCCTGACCAGTTGCAGCCCCCGATCATCTCTCTCGACGGGGTTTCGGTCGGCTATGACGGGCGCGCGGTGCTGCGCCGCCTGAACCTGCGTATTGATCAGGACGACCGCATCGCGCTGCTTGGCCGAAACGGCCAGGGGAAATCGACGCTGTCAAAACTGCTCGCCGAGCGGCTTGAGCCGATGGAGGGGCGGATCGCCCGTTCGGGCAAGCTGCGCATCGGCTATTTCGCCCAGCATCAGGTCGATGAGCTGGAGCTGGACGAGACCCCGCTTGACCATGTCCGTCGGCTGCGCCCGGATGAGGCACCGGCAAAACTGCGCGCGCGGCTTGCAGGCTTTGGTCTGATGGAGGCGCAGGCCGAAACCCGCGTCGGCCAGCTCTCTGGCGGACAAAAGGCGCGGCTGTCCCTGTTGCTTGCCACCATCGACGCGCCGCATCTGCTGATTCTCGACGAGCCGACGAACCATCTGGATATCGAAAGCCGCGAAGCACTGACCGAGGCGCTGAACGATTATACCGGCGCGGTCGTGCTGGTCAGCCATGATATGCATCTGCTTAATCTGGTCGCCGACCGGTTGTGGCTGGTCGATCAGGGCGGCGTCAGCCCGTGGCAGGGCGATCTGGACGATTACCGCAAGATGCTGATTTCCGGCGACGAAAAGCCCGAGGGCAAATCGGCCGCCAGACCAGCACCCAAACGCCCCTCGCGCGAAAAGATCCTTGAGCTGCGCGCCGAGGCCCGCCGTGCCGAAGAGCGGGTGGAAAAGCTGACCGCGATGCTGGAAAAGCTGGATGCGATCATGGCCGATCCCGCCACCTATGACGATGCCCAAAAGGCCGAGACCTGGGGCCGCAAACATGCCGAGGCAACCGAGGCCATGCAGCGCGCCGAATCGCTGTGGATGGAGGCGCTGGAACGTCTGGAAGCAGCCGAGCGGTCCTAAGCGCAACAGTGCCGGATTAATGTGGCACCCGCCGCCAGAGTCTGCTTGCCCGGTCCCGTGTTTCGACGCAGGGTCCGGCCAGTTCTACGAGGATTCGTCATGTACCGGATTGCTTCGCTCGCGCTTCTTGCCGCCACTGCCCTGACCTCGCCCGCCGCGGCACAATCGCTGGGATTGGGGCAAGGGCTGTCGTTCGATGCCGGTCTGGGCGTGAAATACAGCCCCGAATTCATGGGCTCGGACAATCTTGACGCCTCGCCCTGGCTGATCCTGCGCAATGCCGACAGTGATGGCGACCGGGAGGACGGGGTCTCGATCTCACCGTCGTTGAACTATGTCGGCAAGCGCGACGCCAGTGACTATGACGATCTGCGCGGCATGGACGATATCGGCCATGCCGGTGAAATCGGCGTGAAACTGTCCTGGCGCGCGGGCGAGTTCACCAGCTATGGCGCGATCCGCAAAGGTTTCGGTGGCCACCACGGGGTGGTTGGCGAACTCGGGACGAAATATCGTATCAAGGCCAGCGACAAGCTGACGCTTTGGACCGGGGCTGAGCTTGGGCTTGGCAACAGCGAATTTACCTCGACCTATTTCGGCGTGACTGCGGCCGAATCGGCCTCCAGCGGCAAAACCGTCTATGACCCGGATGGCGGCGCCTATATCGCCCGCGTCAGCCTTGAGGCGCGTTACGAGTTCATGCCCGATACGGCTGTCATGGGCAGGCTGAGCTATGGCCGTCTGCTTGGCGATGCAGGCGATTCCCCTCTGGTCGAGACGCGCAGCCAACCCTCGGTCAGCATCGGCGTCGCGCGACGGCTGAATTTCCGGTTCTGAGCGGCTCTGGACCATGGTTGGCGTAAGTCTTATATAATTGCCAAGATTTTACAGGACGCGCCACATGAGCATCGAAAACCTCAAGGAAGGCGATCCGCTGATCGCGCCGTCTACGACCGGACACCCGCTATATGACAGCGTGGTCGAGGCATGCAGGACGGTCTATGACCCTGAAATTCCGGTCAATATCTTTGACCTTGGCCTGATCTATACCATCCAGATCAGCGACGACAATGTCGTGCGCATTGTCATGACCCTGACCGCCCCCGGCTGTCCCGTGGCGGGCGAGATGCCCGGCTGGGTCGCCGATGCGATCGAGGCCCTGCCCGGCGTCAAACAGGTCGATGTCGAGATGACCTTCCAGCCGCAATGGGGCATGGACATGATGTCCGAAGAAGCCCGTCTGGAGCTTGGTTTCATTTGACCGCGCGCGAGGACATGCTGGCCGGCCGGCCCTATAATCCGGGGGACGGCGAGTTGGTGGCGATGCGCAAGGCCGCACAGGGGCTGATGCGCGACTATAACGCCACGATCATAGGCGACAAAACCCGTGCCCGGACGCTGACGCAGCTTCTGGGCACCTGGAACGGGGCGGTAATCCGCACGCCCTTCCACGTCGATTACGGAAAACACATCCATTTCGGGCCGGATTGCTTTGTCAATTACGGCTGTTTTTTCATGGATATCTGCGAAATCCGCATCGGCGCCCGCTGCCAGTTCGGGACCGGAGTACAGCTGCTGACCGAGGATCGGCCGCGCGACCGCCAACGCCGTGCGACCGGAATGGAATGGGGCAAGCCCATTACCATCGGCGATGACGTCTGGGTCGGTGGGGGGGCGATCATTCTGCCTGGCATCACCGTTGGCGACGGAGCCATCGTCGGCGCGGGCGCTGTTGTGACCCATGATGTCGCACCGGGCGCGACGGTGGTCGGCAACCCTGCCCGACCTTTGCCACCCAAAGCCTGAAGAGCTGGCTTTAAAAAAACATCCGATGCTGACCGCGACTGACCAAATGCAGTGCGCCCTGCAACACCGGCATTTCGGCCAGTCGCGCCAGCGGCAGACCCATCGCCACCAGCCGCAGCATCCGCAAGGTAATGCCATGGGTGACAATCATCGCCGGGCCGGGCAGATCGCTTAGGAAAGCCCGCACACGCGCCTCTAACCCCGAAAAATGCTCGCCACCCGGCGCGCGATCGTACCAGTCAAGCCCACCGCGCCCGCAGATATCCGGGTGTTCGGCGCAAAGCTTGCTCCACGTCAGGCCAGTGAATGCGCCGATGTCGATTTCCAGCAATCTGCTGTCGCTGATAAAGTCCTGATCGCCAAAGACGATCCGTGCAGTTTGCTGCGCGCGCCCGGCGGGGCTGGCATAACGCGCCATGCCGCGCAGCGGGCTGACCAGCCACGCCTGCCGGCGGGCCTGCGCCTCTCCCAGTTTGGTCAGGGGCGAATCAAGATGACCCTGCATCCGCCCCTCAGCGTTCCAGACCGTCTGACCATGACGCATCAGGTAAAGGTCTGGCCAGTCCGGCATCAGACCCATTTCGCCAGGGGCGGCAGGCTCATCAGCACCGCTTCGGGATCGTGGCCGGTCGCAAGACCGAATTTGGTCCCGCGGTCATAAACGAGATTGTATTCCGCATACAGGCCGCGATGGATCAGCTGCGCATCCTTTTCAGCCTCGCCCCAGCTTTGACCCATGCGCTTTTCCGCCAGCGGCAGGAAGGCGGGCAGAAAAGCCTCGCCCACTGCTTTGGTAAAGGCAAAATCAGCCTGCCAGTCGCCGCTGTTCAGATCATCATAAAAGATGCCGCCAACGCCCCGTGCCCGACCGCGATGCGGGACAAAGAAATACTCATCCGCCCATGCCTTGAAACGGTCATAGTAGTCCGCCCCATGGGCCGCACAGGCGGCGCGTAACCTACCATGGAAATGCGCCGTATCCTCAGCATATTCCAGACAGGGATTCAAATCGGCACCGCCGCCGAACCACCACGCCCCGGGTGTCCAGAACATGCGCGTATTCATATGCACCGCGGGCGCATGGGGGTTCTGCATATGCGCCACCAGACTGATGCCCGAGGCCCAGAAGCGGGGATCGTCCTCGATCCCCGGCACACCCCGCGCAGCCATGGCCTGCTGGGCCGGCAACGACAACTCGCCATGCACAGCGGACCAGTTGACGCCGACCTTTTCAAAGACGCGACCGCCGCGCATGACCGACATCAGCCCGCCGCCGCCACCCTCGCCACGCCGGGTTTCCCGGGCCTCGAACCGGCCAGGCGAAGAGGTGCCGGGCCCCCGGTCCTCAAGCCCTTCAAAGGCGGCGACGATGCGGTCGCGCAACTCACGGAACCAGACCGCAGCCTGTTGTCGCTGATCCTGCATTTCCATGGGCGCGCCTCCGCATTCGTGAATTGCCCCGCCCCGGCGGCGGGCTTATGCTTTCGCTGCAAACAACTAGAGCGCACGGCCATGACCCGCAACATCCTGCTTGCCCTGATGCCCGTCCTGATGGTAGCGGCCTGCGGCACACCGCAAGAACAGTGCATCAGCCGCAATACCCGCGAGTATCGCACCGTCTCGAATCTGCTGACCGAGGTCGAGGGCAATCTGGCACGCGGTTATGCCTGGCAGGAACGCACGGTGACCCGCACCGAATGGGACGAATGCCGCCATGTCTGGATCGACAAAGATGGCAATCGCCGTCTGGGCTATCGCCCCTGTCTGCGCGATGTTGTGGATACCGAACGTTATCGGGTCCCCATCGACCCCGCATCCGAGACGCGCAAGCGCGACAACCTGTTGCAGCGCAAGCAGGCGCTGATGCCCTCGGCCCGCGCTGCGGTCGATGCCTGCAAAGCCGCTTACCCCGAGGAAAAGAAGTCTTAATAGACCCCCGGCGCCAGCGGATCGCCCAGACTGCGACCACCATCGACGCGCAGGATCTGGCCGGTGACAAAGCTGGAGGCCTCGCTCGCCAGAAAGGTCACCGTCGCGGCCAGCTCATCTGCTCCGGCGATCCGGCCCAGAGGCGTGGCGGCAATCATACGGTCGCGCAGACCGGGATCTTCGCGCAGCTTTAGCTGTACGTTGTTCGACATGATGCTGGCAAAGGCGACGCCATTCACGCGAATCCGCTTGGGCGCCAGTGCCGAGGCGAGCGAACGCGTCGCCTGTGCCTGTGCCGCGCTGGCAATCGAATAGGCCAGCATCTGCGGCTGCGGCCAGTCGGCCGCCAGTGAGGTCAGATTGACGATCGCGCCATGCTGCAACACGTCGTCATCTGCGTCCTCGGCCTGCGCCATCATGCGCTTTGCGACCATCTGCGACAGGCGCAGCCCCGAAATCATGTTCTGGCGCAACATGTCGGCCAGCTGCTCCTCGTTCACCGTCAGCGGGTCGCAGCCCTGTACCATGCGATGCGCGTTAACGAGGATATCCACCCGGTCAAATGCGTCGATGGTGGCCGAGACCAGATTGGCAAGCGTCAGTTTTTGGCCCAGGTCCCCGGCAAAGGCACGAACCGGGCCTTCACCCTCGGCCTGTTCGCCAAGTTCGCTCATCAGCGCGGCCTCGTCGCTGTCGGCGAACATGACATTGGCCCCCACTTCCTCGAAATGGCGGGCGATGGCCAGACCGATGCCCCGCGCAGCGCCGGTGACGATCGCGGTCTTGCCCTGAATGGACACGTTCATCTTTTCCTGCCTTTCGGTTGGGGGCGCTTGCTGCCCGGGCGGCGCGCGCCCGTCGCAGTCAGTATCTTGAACCGGGAATCGCCCCCGAGTTCCGAAACATCAGCAAAGCATTCCCTCAGCACCTGCTCATAGGGCAGATGGCGGTTCGCAACCATCCACAACCGCCCCGCCCCGGTCAAAAGCCCCGCCGCAGCGCGGATGAAGCCAGCGCCAAGCTTGGGATCGGCGGCGCGCCCTTCGTGGAAGGGAGGGTTCATGATCACCCCGTTCACCGGTTCGGGCAGGCGGAAATCCAGCGCATCGGCCCAGTGAAACTGTGCCCGCGGATCACAGACATTGCGACGCGCGCAAGCCAGCGCCGTGGCATCCGCCTCGACCAGATGCAGCACCTCGACGCCGGGATGGGTAAGGATGCCGGCGGCAAGCCAGCCCCAACCCGCGCCAAGATCGACGATGCGGGTCGGCAACTTTTCGGGCAGATGTGCCAAAAGCGCCTGAGAGGCAGGATCGGGACCGTCGGCCGAAAAGACCCCGGGCCGTGTGACCATACCGGGTGCGGCCTCGTGATCGGCCGCCGCCCACCCGTCGGGCAGCCAGCCCGGGGCGGGTAAGATCACGCGAAATATCTTGCCATGCGCACGCGAATGCACCTCATCGACAGGAGCAAGGCCGCGCATCTCTTTCATCACAGCGTCGATACCGTCTGTTTTTTGTCCGTCGATCCACAGCGAGGCACCGGGCGCCAGCCATGAGACCGCCTCGGCAATACGCGCCCGCGCCTCGGCCCGGGCCCGGGGCAGAAAGACGACCGCCCCGTCGAAATCGCCCGAAGCTTCGGTCACGACCTCATACCCCTGCGCCACAAGCGCGCGATGATCCGGGTAAAAACCCTGCACGATCTGCAGGCGATCCGGTTCAAACGGCGCAAGATCCGTCGCAGCCCCGGCGCCAATCAGCAATAAACGTCCCTCAGGTGGCGTGCCACCAAATGCGAGTTCCAGCCTCGATCCAGCCAAATTTCTACTCTTTTTCCATAGTGCATTGCAGCGGATGCTGCTGGCGGCGGGCCAGTTCCATGACCTGCGCCACCTTGGTTTCGGCAATCTCGTGCGAGAATACGCCGACGACGGCCACCCCCTTGCGATGGACCGTCAGCATGATCTCGATCGCCTGAGCATGACTCATGTTGAAAAGCCGCTCCAGCACATGAACGACGAATTCCATCGGTGTGAAATCGTCGTTCAACAGCAGCACCTTGTACATCGGAGGCCGTTGCGTGCGGGGGCGGGTCTTAACCCCCAGCTCGACCTCTTCGCGGTCCCCGGGTCGATTGGTCATATGCGGATTGGTCACGACGCTTGCAAAAGAATTACGGATGGTTGTGCCACTGAATATAAAGGCTTTGCCTCGGCTTGATAAGCCCCGCCGCCCAAAGGGCTGCACAAAGGTTGAGCGGGGTTCGGCATATTGCGCCATAAGGTCGCAAACTTGCAGTTTCCGAACCCGGCAAGCCATGCTATTATCATTTCATTAACGAAGGGTCTGCATAATGAACGGACCCTCAGAGGCAGAAGAGACCGGGATAGTGAGCAGATTCGCCAGAAACGTCCGCTTGGGACTTATGATCCTATTCGCATGGGCGCTCCCCATGGCGGTAGCCGGAGCCCCATTCGCGGCCTTCGTCATGGATGCAAGGTCCGGGCAAGAGATTTACGCGCAGAACGCTGATACGCGGCTGCACCCGGCCTCGCTGACCAAGATGATGACGCTGTATCTGGCCTTTGCCGCGATTGAACGCGGGCAGGTGCGTCTGGACAGTAAGTTCCTGGTGTCGAGCCACGCCGCTTCGCAACCGCCATCCCGTCTGGGGCTGAAGCCCGGTCAACGTATTGAGTTGCGTTACCTGATCCGCGCCGCGGCAGTGAAATCAGCCAATGACGCAGCCACGGTGATCGGCGAAGGTCTCGCCGGATCGGAAGAGAAATTCGCCCGCCAGATGACCCAGACCGCCCGCGCCTTGGGCATGCGCAATACCAATTTCCGCAATGCCAATGGCCTTACGGCCGAGGGGCATTATTCGACCGCCCGCGACATGACCATTCTTGGCCGGCGGCTGTTCTATGACTTCCCGCAATATTATTCGATCTTCTCGCGCCGTTCGGCGGATGCGGGGATTGCCACCGTTTCAAGCACGAACCGGCGCTTTCTTGACGGTTATGAAGGCGCGGACGGCATCAAAACGGGATATACCCGGGCAGCAGGCTTCAACCTGACCGCTTCGGCAAAACGTGGCTCCAAACGGCTGGTTGCCACCGTTCTGGGCGGCACCTCGACCGCACATCGCAATGCGGTGATGGCGCAATTGCTCGACGCCGGTTTCGGAAAGGCCCCAACCCGTGTGCGTGAGGTCAGGCCCGCGCCGCCAGAGTTCGTCGCCGAGAAAAAGGTGCGCCGCACCGTGCAGGTCGCACGGGTCGAGCCGCGCCAGGCGCAGGCCAGCGCCTCTCTCTCGGTTTCGGACCGTCCGGTCGCACGGGCCTCAACCGTAGCCGTGGTTACTCCGGCAGCCATCTCTGCCGCCGTCTCACGCGCGCAAGCAGCGGCTCCGGCCCCAGCGCCCAGCACTGGCAGCACACTTCGCGCCAGCGCACGACCGGCGCGCAAGCCCGGCACCGGAGCGGTGGCAAACGCCGCTGTCGATCCCGAGGTCCTTGCCCGCGCGGCACGTCCCGAAGCGCGACCGGAGGAAGGCGATGCACAGGAACCCATCAGTGAACCGATCGAGGCCAACCGCCCCGTTCGTGCACCGCGTGACGGTCAATCGGCAAGCCTGATGCCTGCCGAACAGCCTGCGGGCTCTCCTTCTCTGTTCGTACAGACATCTGAGCCGCAACCAGAAAGCATTGCGCTGCTGGAGACCCCGGCCCCCGCTCAGCGGTCGGAGACCATTATCCTAGCCTCGCTGGAACCCGAAGAGGATAATGCTCCGCAAGCGACCGAAATCGTATCGCGCAGCGGCAATTCCGAGGGAAAGCGGTGGGGGATCTCGCTTGGCCTGTTCCGCTCGCAGGGTGAGGCCGAGCAGACCTTGCTGCGTACGGCCTTGCAGGAAAACAGCTCGCTTGGCAGCGCGTTAAGCCGCGTCGCCAGTACCAAACGCGGCTTTGAGGCGAATTTTGTTGGCATGACAAAAGACACCGCAGAACTGGCCTGTGGCCGCCTTGCCGCTCGCCAACAAGACTGCCGCATCATCGGCCCGTGATTCGACCGCTTCTCTGCGCCAGTTCTGTTTGAAGCTGGCGCAGAAATCCGGCAGGCTTGATTGACTTGCCCGCAAAAAATCCCGGCTCATCCAAGCTTTCCCAGAAACACCCTCCCGAAGTCAGGGAGTGCATTCGAGTCGATGGAAGCAGGCTGATTGCTTCGCTAAAACCTTTAGGGCTCTCAGCGATGAACCTCGGTCGCAGTCTATAGCGGGCCCGGCCGACGCTCTTCGGAAAGCATGACGTTCGCCTCGACCTGCCCCACTCCGGGCAGGGTCATGATGCGGCGACGCAGGATCCGTTCAAAATCCGCAATGTCGCGGGCGCGGATACGTAGCCGGTAATCGAACTGACCCAGAACATGCTGCACGACCTGCACCTCGGGGATCGCCATCACCGCACGTTCAAAGTCCTCAAGGCTCACGCGGCCTTTGACCGCCAACCGGATACCCAAAAAAACAGTCACCCCAAAACCCAACGCAGCCTCATTCACGACGATGCGACGGCCAGCAATCACCCCTGTCTCGGTCAGGCGGCGAATGCGGCGCCAAGTCGCCGGTTGGGTTAAACCAAGCATCCGGCCAATCTCTGCCGCGCCCCGCGTTGCGTCCTCGGCCAAAAGCCGTAGGATGGCGAGATCAGTCGCATCAGGCTGGACGCTCACAACGGCAACTCCTGCACGTCCTTGATGGTCGAAACGAGCATCAGCGCGTCACTATCCGCCACATGCGGCAAAGTCAGGATGCTTTCCCGATAAAGCTGCTGCCAATGCGCCATATCGCGCGCAATGACCGACAGCCGCAGATCCACCGAACCCAGAAAGGTCTGAATCTCGGTCACTTCAGGCACTTGCCGGGCGGCAGCGATGAATTCGTCGAAAGCGCGCGGATGGGTCTTATCAAGGGTAAAGCGCAGACTGACCTGCACCTCGTACCCAAGCTTACGCCAGTCTATCTTTGCCTCAACAGCCCTGATCACGCCATTTTCACGCATCCGCTCCAGCCGCCGCCACAGGCTGACCGGCGTCACGCCTGCCCGCTCGGCAAGTTCCGCATTCGCAATCCCGGGATCGGCCAAAAGCTGGCGCAAAATACGGCGATCAGTGACATCAGGCATGATTATTTCACCTTTGGCACAAATATGGCATGGTTTTCTCTGTATAGCCAGAGAAACCGCAAAGATTGCACGGAACCAAATCCTGATCGCTGCTAGAACACCGGCATCAATAGCCAGGAGATTCCGATGCGTGTCTATTACGATCGCGACTGCGACGTGAACCTGATCAAGGACAAAAAAATCGCCATGCTGGGTTACGGCAGCCAGGGCCACGCCCATGCGCTGAACCTGCGTGATTCGGGCGCGAAAAACGTTGTTGTCGCGCTGCGCGAAGGCTCGGCCTCGGCCAAGAAAGCCGAAGCCGAAGGACTGAAGGTCATGGGCATCGCCGAGGCCGCTGCCTGGGCCGACCTGATCATGTTCACCATGCCCGATGAGCTTCAGGCCGAAACCTATCGCAAATATGTCCATGACAACCTGCGCGAAGGTGCAGCCATCGCCTTTGCTCACGGCCTGAACGTGCATTTCGGGCTGATCGAGCCCAAGAAAGGCGTCGATGTCATCATGATGGCGCCGAAAGGCCCGGGTCACACCGTGCGCGGCGAATACGTCAAAGGCGGCGGCGTGCCCTGCCTTGTTGCCGTACACCAGGACGCGACCGGCAAGGCCATGGATCTGGCGCTGAGCTATTGCTCGGCCATCGGCGGCGGCCGCTCAGGCATCATCGAGACGAACTTCCGTCAGGAATGCGAGACCGACCTGTTCGGCGAACAGGCCGTTCTGTGTGGCGGCCTTGTCGAGCTGATCCGGATGGGCTTTGAGACCCTGGTCGAAGCTGGCTATGAACCCGAAATGGCCTATTTCGAGTGCCTGCACGAGGTAAAGCTGATCGTGGATCTGATCTACGAAGGCGGCATCGCGAACATGAACTACTCGATCTCGAACACCGCCGAATATGGCGAGTATGTCAGCGGCCCGCGCATCCTGCCCTATGAGGAAACCAAGCGCCGCATGAAAGAGGTCCTGACCGACATCCAGACTGGCAAATTCGTGCGCGACTTCATGCAGGAAAATGCTGTCGGCCAGCCCTTCTTCAAGGCGACCCGCCGCATCAACGACGAGCACCAGATCGAGAAGGTTGGTGAAAAGCTGCGCGCCATGATGCCCTGGATCTCGAAGGGCAAGATGGTCGACAAAGAGCGCAACTGACACGCCACAGGAAAGCCCCGCAAAAGCGGGGCTTTCCTGTTTCAATGGTGCGAAGGATCAGGCGATCTTCTGGGCCGCTTCCAGCCGCTCAACCGCGCGGCGTTCGCCGGTGGTGTAGATACCCGCTTTCAGCAGGCGCACCAACTGGGTGATAAGGACCGGATCGGTGCTTTGCAGCGCGCTGATCTGGCTGTTCGAAAGCAGCGCCACATACTCAAGCGCCACATCGTCACTGTCGGTGAAATGGGCTTTCTCCAGGCGATCAAAGATCGCACGAAGGCGGCGCGTATTGGTACCAAGGCTCACGCAATATTTCGCAAGCCCCTTTTCATCCATATTAACCGTCATCCCCCAGCCGCCAGTGCGGAAGCGATTGACGACGAATTCCCCGTCCTGTTTGACGTATTCAAGAAAGCCATGCGCGACCTTGAAACCGACTTTCGAGCTGGACCAGTCCATGCGCAGATCAAGGAAGCTCACAGGATCAAAGGTATAAGCCTGATTGGTTCTGTTCAGGCCAGCGGGCCAGCCGCGGGCGGGCGAACCGTAGCTGTGCACCTCAAGCCCGCGGACTGCGCCTGCGCCTCTGGCAAGCGTCACCCCCGCCAGAGCATTTGAGGTCACAAGGTTGCCCTGACTGTGACAGTAGATCGGCGTCCCAAGCATCCCGCCCGGAGTTCCGACCAGCAGCGCAAACAGCGATTGCGCCGCGGCATTTGAGCTGAGCAGTTCGTAAATCAGATCCTCTTTCGTGGCGGTCGGGCGGGTCTTGCGCATAGACTGCCAGACGCTATCAAAGAATTTGATCCAGTCTGTATTGTGACTGACGTTGCTGGTTTGCAGACCGGTCATCTGCGCCTTGTCCGTGACACACTGGTAAAGGTCGCGCCAGAAACCGTCTTTTTGTTGTAAACACCGATTACCGGACAGCCGAGCATCAACGACAACGCTTCGGCGCTGGCCTTGTGGTCCATCCCCGTATTCAGCATTCCGTTAACGAAAATGACCGATTTTGCGGGGTTAAACCAGGATTTCCCCCGCACCTCGGGCGAGACAAAGCGTGTCACTGCTCCGTCAGCATTGGGGACGACACCCTGGGCAATGGTTGGAAACAGCATCAATCACTCCTGCACTAAATCGTCTGTGGCATCTGACACGGCATGGCGTTGTTTGTGAAGACTTATTCTTCCACTACCTCAAGCACGCCGGGGATGACGCGCAGCGCCTGACGTGCGGGGGTGGTCAGGGGCGCATCCTCGGTGATTTCGATATCGACAAGATCTGCGCCGTCTTTTAGCCGCAGCGTGATCGGGCCACGGGCGCGGGGCGGCGCGTTGACCTCGGCCTGGATGCGGGCCAGTGCTTCGGCGATACCGGGAACCGCCTCGATCCCCGCAATCTCGACCGCCAGGCGGTTGGCACCGGCATCCGCGACAGCCTGCTCCAGCGGCATGACCGAGCGGGCAAGCAGCTTGACCTGATCCCCCGAAGGCTCGACCTGCACTTGCAGGACGACGTTCTCGCCCGGCTCCAGATGCTGGCGATGGGCATCAAGTGTGTCGGAAAAGACCGTGATCTCATAAAGGCCGGTAGGATCAGACAGGCCGACAAAGGCAAAACGGGTACCGCGCGCCGATTTTTTTTCCTGCCGATGGGCCACAGTCCCCGCAAGCTGGGCAACCAGCGCACCATCCTGCGCAGCCTGCGTGACCTCTGCCAGTGTCTGCACCCCTTTGCGGCGCAGGGCTGGCAGGTAGTCATCCAGCGGATGGCCCGACAGGTAGAAACCCACGGCCGCATGTTCCTCGGCCAGCTTTTCGGCAGGCATCCATACAGATGCGGCAACGGGACGAGGAGGCGGCAGATCCTCTCCGCCACCGAAAAGCGACGACTGGCTTGAACATGCCGCCTCCTGCACCGCAGAGGACCAGGCGACGAGACCATCGAGCGACTTCAGAACCCGCGCCCGGTTCGGGTCAAGCGCATCAAAGGCCCCTGCCCGGGCCAGCATCTCAAGCGGGCGTTTGCCGACGCGGCGCATGTCCACGCGGCGGGCAAAATCGTGCATATCGGCAAAAGGCCGGTCGCCGCGCGCCTGCACGATCAGGTTCATCGCCTCGACCCCGACACCTTTCAACGCGCCAAGCGCATAAACGATCTTGCCATCCCGCACACTGAAGGTCGCGGCCGAGCGGTTCACGCAGGGCGGGACCGTCTCGATCCCCATGCGGTCGGCTTCGCGCTTGTAAACGGCCAGCTTGTCGGTCAGGTGGATATCGCAGTTCATCACCGCGGCCATGAATTCAACCGGGTGATTGGCCTTGAGCCATGCGGTCTGATAGCTGACTACGGCATAGGCGGCAGCGTGCGATTTATTAAAGCCGTAATTTGCGAATTTCTCAAGAAGATCAAAGACCTCCCCGGCCTTCTTCGCATCGATTCCCTGTGCTTTGCAGCCCTCGACGAACTTGGGCCGTTCCTTCGCCATTTCTTCGGCGATCTTCTTGCCCATGGCACGGCGCAAGAGATCGGCGCCGCCAAGGCTATAGCCCGCCATGACCTGCGCAATCTGCATCACCTGTTCCTGATAGACGATGATGCCCTGCGTCTCGGCAAGGATGTGGTCGATCGAGGGATGGATCGATTCAAGCGGCCTCAGCCCGTTCTTGACCTCGCAATAGGTAGGGATGTTTTCCATCGGGCCGGGGCGATAGAGCGCAACCAGAGCGACGATATCCTCGATGCAGGTTGGCTTCATGCGCCGCAGCGCATCCATCATGCCCGAGCTTTCGACCTGGAACACCGCCACCGTCCGGGCCGAGGCAAACAGATCATAGGTCGCCTTATCGTCCAGCGGGATGGCGTTGATGCGATTCTCGGCCCCCGTTGCGGGCTGGTAAAGTTCGCGCCCATCGGCGGCGACATGCAGGGGACGCCCGCCGGTGTTGATCAGGTCCACCGCGTTCTGGATCACGGTCAGGGTCTTGAGGCCAAGGAAGTCGAATTTGACCAGACCCGCCTGTTCGACCCATTTCATGTTGAACTGTGTTGCCGGCATGTCCGAAGCCGGGTCGCGGTAAAGCGGCACCAGCTGATGCAGCGGTCGGTCCCCGATCACCACGCCAGCAGCATGGGTCGATGCGTTCCGAAGCAGCCCCTCGATCTTTGAGGCGTAATCAAGCAGGCGGTTGACGACCTCTTCCTTGGCGGCCTCACGCAGACGCGGTTCATCCGCCAAGGCCTTGGTGACGCTGACGGGTTTGACGCCTTCGACCGGGATCATCTTGGACAGGCGATCCACCTGACCAAAGGGCAGTTGCAGCACCCGCCCGACGTCGCGCACCGCCGCCTTTGACAGCAGCGCACCAAAGGTAATGATCTGGCCGACCTTGTCGCGGCCATATTTCTCCTGAACGTATTGAATCACCTCTTCGCGGCGATCCATGCAGAAGTCGATGTCAAAGTCAGGCATCGACACCCGCTCGGGGTTCAGAAACCGCTCAAAGAGCAGGCTGTAACGCATTGGATCAAGGTCGGTAATCGTCAGCGCATAGGCCACGAGAGAGCCAGCCCCCGACCCCCGGCCCGGCCCGACCGGGATACCATGTTCCTTGGCCCATTTGATGAAATCGGCAACGATCAGAAAATAGCCAGGGAACCCCATCTGCTCGATGATGCCCAGCTCGAACCGCAGCCGCTCTTCATATTCCTCGACCGAGGCGGAATGCGGGATAACCGCCAGCCGGGCGCGCAGCCCCTCCCACGCCTGACGACGCAGTTCTTCGACCTCATCATCAGCGAATTTCGGCAGGATCGGCTTGCGCTTGCTGACCGCATAGGCGCAGCGGCGGGCGATCTCGACGGTATTGTCGATCGCTTCGGGCAGGTCGGCAAACAGCGTCGCCATCTCGGCCGCGGTCTTGAAGTAATGTTGCGGGGTCAGCCGGCGGCGCGGCGCGGTCTGATCGACATAGGCACGCTCGGAAATGCAGATCAGCGCATCGTGGGCGGCATAAAGATCGGGCTTGGGGAAATAGACATCATTCGTCGCCACCAGCGGCAGATCCAGCGCATAGGCGATGTCAACCATACCACCTTCCGAGCCCACCTCTTCGGGAACGGGCTGGCCTTCGGCGTCATGATGGCGCTGCAGCTCGACATAAAGCCGGGTCGGGAATGCGGCGGCAAGCCGCTGGGCCAACCCACGGGCCTCTGCCTCGCGCCCTTGCAGCACCAGCTGCCCCAGGGGCCCGCCCGCCCCACCGGTCAGGCAGATCAGCCCCTCGGCCCGGGTTTCCAGCTCATCAACAGTGACATGGGGCAGCGAATTGTCGTCCCGCAGATAAAGGCAGGTCGAAAGATCCATCAGGTTCAGCCAGCCTGCCTCATTCTGCGCCAATAGCACAATCGGGCCGGTCATCTCTGCCTGCAGCGTCACCTGGCAACCGATGATCGGCTGCACGCCCGCGTCCTGCGCCTTGACCGAAAACTCCAGCGCCGCAAAAAGCGCGTTCGTATCGGTCAGCGCCACAGCAGGCATACCGTTCTGTGCCGCCAGATCGGCAAGTTTTTTGACCGGCACCGCGCCTTCCAGCAGCGAGTGTTCGGAATGCGTGCGAAGGTGAATGAATCGGGGCGAATTTTCCGGCATGGCGCCAATCTAAGGGTGATCTGCCCAACTGTGCAATTGCCCGGCGGCGGAAAACCGCTAATCTGGCGGAAAAGGTCAGCGAGGCGCGCGACAGTGACGAATGTTTTCCAAGCAGAGGGCTTGGGCAAGACCTATCCCGGCGTGCGCGCCAATGATGATGTCTCTTTCACCGTCTCGGCGGGCGAGATTCACGCCCTGCTGGGCGAGAATGGCGCTGGCAAATCAACGCTGGTCAAAATGATCTACGGGCTGGTGCGGCCAGATGAGGGGCGGATGCTCCTGCTGGACGCACCCTATGCGCCGCATGACCCAAAGGCTGCACGTGCCGCCGGGGTTGCCATGGTGTTTCAGCATTTTTCGCTGTTCGAGGCGCTGACGGTTGCCGAGAATATCGCGCTGGGGATGGAAAACCCGCCGCCACGCGCTGAACTGTCGCGCCGGATCGCCGAGCTGTCGCAGGGTTATGGCCTGCCGCTGAATCCGGCCCGTCGCATCGCCGCCCTGTCGGCGGGCGAGCGTCAGCGGGTCGAGATCCTGCGCTGCCTTTTGCAGAACCCGCGCCTGCTGATCATGGACGAGCCGACCTCGGTCCTGACCCCGCAAGAGGCCGAGATCCTGTTTGCCACCCTGCGCCAACTGGCCGAAGCAGGCACGGCGATCCTGTATATCAGCCACAAGCTGGAAGAGATCCGCAGCCATTGCGACCGCGCCACCATTCTGCGTCAGGGCAAGGTGATGGGCACGGTTAACCCCCGCGCCCACTCTGCCCGCGAACTGGCCGCGATGATGGTCGGTGCAGAAATGCGGGTGGTGGATAGGTCGGGCCGCAAGCCAGGTGCGCCAGTGCTTGAGGTACGCAACCTTTCCCTGCCCTCGGGTGATGGCATGGCGCTAAAGGATGTCGCCCTGACCCTGCGCAGCGGCGAAATCCTTGGCATCGGCGGCGTCGCCGGCAACGGGCAGGAAGAACTGCTCTCGGCCCTTTCGGGTGAGGCACCGACCGCGCCGGGCACCGTCACTCTTGAGGGCAAGGATCTGTCCCGGGCGGGTCCTGAACTGCGGCGGCGCGCGGGTCTTTTGGCCATGCCCGAGGACCGTCTGGGTCATACCGCGGTACCTGAATTCAGTCTGACCGAAAACACGCTGCTGACCGGAACCTCGCGTCAGGGCCTTGCGCGCCATGGTCTGATCGACCGCAAGGCCGCGACGGATTTCGCCCGGCAGGTGATCCAAAGCTTTGACGTGCGCACCCCCGGCCCTGCCACAGCGGCAGGGGCTTTGTCCGGCGGAAATCTGCAAAAATTCGTCATCGGGCGCGAAGTGCTGGGCCACCCGCGCGTGCTGGTGGTGAACCAGCCGACATGGGGCGTGGATGCCGGGGCCGCGGCCTCGATCCGGCAGGCTCTGCTGGATCTTGCCGCCGAAGGCGCGGGGGTGATCGTCATCAGCCAGGACCTGGATGAATTGCTGGAACTCTCTGACCGTTTCTGCGCCCTGAATCAGGGACGGCTTTCAAACCCGCATCCGACCGACGGGCTGACGATCGACGAAATCGGGCTGATGCTTGGCGGCGCGCACGGCATGGAGGTCGCACATGTTCAGGCTTGAGCCCCGCGCCTCGGCCCCGCTGCTTTGGCAGGTGGTGACACCGCTTCTTGCGGTGCTGGCGACGATCATTGTCGGAGGCGCCTTGTTTGCCGCCATGGGCTTTGACCCGGTGGCCTCGATCCGCACCATCTTTTGGGACCCGCTGTTCGGCCCCGCCTCGGGCTATTCGCGCCCGCAGCTGCTGGTCAAGGCTGGGCCGCTGATCCTGATCGCCTCGGGTCTGGCGCTGGGGTTCCGCGCCGGGATCTGGAATATCGGCGCCGAGGGCCAGTATATCATCGGCGCGATCAGCGGCGCGGCCGTCGCGCTGGCTGCCTATCCGCTAGAGGCCCATTGGATCTTTCCCGCCATGATCCTCGCAGGTGCGGCGGGGGGCTGGGCCTGGGGTATGATCCCGGCCATGCTGCGCAACTGGTTCGGCGCATCAGAGATCCTCGTTTCGCTGATGCTCGTCTATGTCGCGCAGCGTATCGCGGCATGGATGGCCTTTGGCCCGATGAAAAACCCCGAAGGCTTTAATTTTCCCGGCTCGCGTAACCTTCAGCAATACGAATCCGCCTCGAACCCAGAGCTGATCGCCAATTCCGGCCTGCACTGGGGCGGCGTAGCTGCCGTGCTGGCCCTGGCGGCGACCTGGTTCATCATGTCGCGCCACATCCTGGGCTTTCACATCCGCACTGCTGGTGCAGCTCCGCGCGCTGCGCGCTTTGCCGGTGTCAGGCCGGAACGGCTGGTGGCGCTGTGCCTTGGCGTCTCGGGCGCGCTTGCCGGGCTTGCCGGGCTGTTCGAGGTCGCAGGCCCGGGCGGACAGATCACCGAAAGCTTTGGCTCAGGCTACGGGTTCACCGCGATCATCGTCGCCTTTCTTGGCCGGCTGCATCCCTTGGGAATCCTGTTGGCAGGGCTGTTGCTGGCCCTGACCTATATCGGCGGAGAGCTGGCGCAGATGATGCTGAACCTGCCCGCCGCCACGGTACAGGTGTTTCAGGGAATGCTGCTCTTTTTCCTGCTGGGGTTTGACATCCTGACCCGCTACCGCATCCGGAGGCGCGCATGATGATCGACCCGCTTTCCGTTTTTATCCTGCTGCTTGGCGCGGCAACCCCCATCCTTTTCGCCGCGCTTGGCGAATTGGTGGTCGAGCGTGCGGGCGTGCTGAACCTTGGCGTCGAGGGCATGATGATCACTGGCGCGCTGGCAGGCTTTGCCGCCGCCCATGCCAGCGATAGCCCGGCGCTTGGTTTTGTTGCCGCCGCCATTGCTGGCATGGCAGTCTCGATGACATTCGCGGCGCTGACACAGTTCCTGCTTTCCAATCAGGTGGCGACCGGGCTGGCGCTGACACTTTTCGGACTGGGCCTGACAGCACTGTTCGGCAAACCCTATGAGGGCGTGAAGGCCCCAGCAATCATGCCCGGTCCCCTTGGGCTGAACTGGATGATCTGGCTTGGCATGGCGCTGGTGCCGCTGATCTGGTGGTTTCTTACCCGAACCCGACCCGGCCTGATCCTGCGTGCGGTTGGCGAAAACCACGACGCAGCCCATGCCCTGGGCTATCCGGTGCGGCTGGTGCGCATCCTCGCCATCGGCTTTGGCGGCGCGCTTGCCGGAATGGGCGGGGCCTATATCTCGATCGCTACGGTTTTGCAGTGGACCGAGGGCATGACCGCCGGTGCGGGCTGGATCGCGCTTGCCATCGTGGTCTTTGCGCAGTGGAACCCTTGGGGGGTGCTTGCCGGCGCATGGCTCTTTGGCGGCGTGACGGTGCTGCAACTGCGCCTGCAGGCGGCGGGTGTCGCGGTGCCCGTACAACTGCTGTCGATGGCGCCTTATCTCGCCACGATCATCGTGCTGGTGCTGATCTCGGCCCGGCAGAAGTTCGGCCGCTCGGGCACGGGGGCTGCCCCCGCAAGCCTGGGCCGGCCCTTCCACGCCCTGAAATAAAGACCAACCCGCAAGGAGCATGACATGAAACGCAGAACCCTTCTTGGCAGCGCCGCGGCGCTGATGGCCAGTTCGGCCCTGCCCGCCTTCGCGCAGGAGGAAAAGCTGAAGGTAGGCTTCATCTATGTCGGCCCGGTGGGCGATGGCGGCTGGACCTATCAGCACGATCTGGCCCGGCAGGCGATCGAAAAGGAATATGGCGACCGGATCGAGACCACCTACATCGAATCGGTGCCCGAAGGGGCAGATGCCGAACGCGCCCTGACCCAGCTTGCGCTGGCCGGCAACAAGCTGATCTTTGCCACCAGCTTTGGCTTTATGGACGCGGTGATCAACGTCGCCAAGAAATTCCCGGACGTGAAGTTCGAGCACGCCACCGGCTACAAGCGCGCCGAGAACGTGGCCACCTATGACGCCCGCTTCTACGAAGGGCGTGCGGTACTTGGCACCATTGCCGGGCGCATGACCAAGTCGAACAAGATCGGCTATATCGGCTCTTTCCCGATCCCCGAGGTCATTCAGGGCATCAACTCGGCCTATATCCACGCCAAGAAGGTCAACCCCGATGTCGAGATGAAGGTGGTCTGGGCCTACACTTGGTTCGACCCCGCGAAAGAGGCCGACGCAGCCGCAGCCCTGATTGCCGAGGGCGTGGACGTCTTTATGCAGCACACCGATTCGACTGCGCCGCTTGCCAAGGCGCAAGAGGCGGGGGCATTCGGATTTGGTCAGGCGTCGGACATGGCCAATTTCGCGCCCAAGCCTCGCGTCGCCTCGATCATCGACAACTGGTCGCCCTATTACATCAAGCGCGTCGGAGAGGCTTTGGACGGGACCTGGAAATCGCACGGCGTCTGGCTGGGCATCGGTGATGGCGAAGTGGTGATCGGCGACATTACCGAGGCGGTCCCGCCCGAGGTGAAGGAAGAGGCGCTGGCCCTGCGCGACAAGATTGCCTCGGGCGAGTACCACCCCTTCACCGGCCCGCTGAACAAGCAGGATGGCTCTGCCTGGTTGGCCGAAGGTCAGACCGCAAGTGATGAAGAACTGGCAAGCCTCAATTTCTACGTCGAGGGCATCACCGCCCCGATGCCCAAGTAAGGACAGAAACCAAGGGCCGGGTCAAAGCCCCGGCCCTTTTTTCTTTGACGGCACCCAAAGGCCGCACAGCCTTCTGCCCGGATATGAAAAGGGCGGCGCTTCCGTGCTGGAAGCACCGCCCCGAAAATCTCTCAAGGCTGGATCAGACCGCGCCCTGGATGAACTTCACCGCGTCGCCAAAGGTCTGGATGGTTTCGGCGGCATCATCCGGGATCTCGATCCCGAACTCTTCTTCGAACGCCATGACCAGTTCGACGGTATCCAGCGAATCGGCGCCGAGATCGTCGATGAACGAGGCGGTTTCCGTCACCTTGTCCTCATCGACACCCAGGTGCTCGACGACAATTTTCTTCACGCGATCAGCGATATCGCTCATATCTCTTCCTCGTTTTCGCGGGCAGTCCGCCCAGATGTTCCAGCGATTGCCGGTCATAGCCCAGGGCGGTTCCCCTGCAGGCTTGCTTGCGGGATATAGCACGCGAACGTGATCTTGCAACCCGCATAAACCACCTTCAGATCATCGCCATGCCGCCGTTGACATGCAGCGTGGCGCCCGTGACATAGCCTGCCCCGGGGCTGGCCAGATATAGCACAGCGGCGGCGATTTCCTGGGCAGAGCCCATGCGACCGGCAGGAATCTGCCCAAGGATCCGGCCCTTTTGCTCATCGTTCAGCTTGTCGGTCATCGCGGTCTCGATAAAGCCCGGCGCAACACAGTTCACCGTGATCCCGCGCGAGGCGACCTCATAGGCAAGGCTCTTTGACATGCCGACAAGCCCCGCCTTGGCAGCAGCGTAATTGCCCTGCCCGGGATTACCAGTACTCCCCACGACCGAGCCGATACTCACGATCCGGCCCCAGCGCGCCTTCATCATGCCGCGCAGCACAGCCCGGCAGAGCCGGAAACTCGACGTCAGATTGACCTCAAGCACCTGCGCCCATTCCTCGTCGGACATGCGCATGAAAAGGTTGTCGCGGGTGATGCCGGCATTGTTGACCAGAATATCGACCGATCCCATGGCCTCGGCTGCCGCCCTGGGCAGGGCCTCAACCGCGGCAGCGTCAGCAAGGTTGGCGGTGACGACATGTGTCCGCTCACCCAGCTTTTCAGCCAGCTCCCGCAACGGCGCCTCGCGGGTGCCCGACAGCGCCACCGTCGCCCCGGCAGCATGCAGCGCTTCGGCAACAGCACTGCCAATTCCGCCCGACGCGCCGGTCACAAGGGCGTTCTTGCCCGTCAGATCAAACATCCCAAAGCCTCTTCTTCCGTGTTCAAATATCCCGGGGGAACGCCTGACCGGCCCCATCAGGGGGCCGGTCAGGCGGGGGGCAGAGCCCCCGCTCTTATTCCTTCAGCGCAGCGATATCCGCAGGCGTCCCGACATTGCGGGTCACCGCTTCCTTCGAGATACGCTTGATCATCCCAGACAGCGCCTTACCAGCGCCAATCTCCCAAAACTCGGTCACACCAGCCCCGGCAAGGAATTCAATCGACTCACGCCAGCGCACCGCGCCGGTCACCTGTTCGACCAGCAGTCGCCGGATCGCGCCCGGCTCGGTCACCGGCTCGGCACGGACATTGGCGACCAGGGGCACAGCCGGGGCGGCAATCTCGACCGCCGCCAACGCCTCGGCCATCGCCGCCGCAGCCGGCTGCATCAAGGCCGAGTGAAAAGGCGCAGAAACAGGCAGCATCAGCGCGCGCTTGGCACCCCGCTCTTTCGCCAAGGCCGCCGCACGCTCGACCGCCTCTTTATGGCCCGAGATCACCACCTGCGCGGGATCATTATCATTGGCCGCCTGACAAACCTCGCCCTCGGCCGCGTCGCGCGCGATCTGGTCCACAGCGGCAAAATCAAGCCCAAGGATCGCTGCCATTGCGCCTTGACCGACCGGCACGGCCTCTTGCATCGCCTGACCACGCAGGCGCAACAGACGCGCCGTATCGGCAAGGCTCAGCGCGCCTGCCGCGCACAGCGCCGAATATTCGCCCAAGGAATGTCCTGCGACGAAATCCGCGTCCGAAATGCCAAAGCCCTCGGCCTCAAGCGCGCGAAAGGCCGCGATCGAGGTTGCCATCAACGCCGGCTGGGCGTTCCGCGTCAGGGTCAGCGTCTCGATATCGCCATTCCAGATCAGGTCCGAGAGGCTTTCACCCAATGCCTCATCCACCTCGGCAAAGACCTCGCTCGCTGCCGGATAGGCCTCGGCCAGTTCGCGCCCCATGCCAATGACCTGTGCACCCTGCCCCGGAAATACGAATGCCCGCATTGCGGTTTTCCTTCTGTCTTATGTCTTTCCAACAGCCTTAACTTGCGCGGGGTTGCCTCGCAACTGCGCCGCTTAGCGCGGAATCACAATCTCGGCTCGCAGGCCGCCCAGCCGCTCGCCCTGCCCCAACCGCAACTGCCCGCCATGGGCTCGGGCAATATCGGCGGCAATCGACAGACCCAATCCTACGCCCTGACCACGATTCTGGTTGCGGGCTGGGTCAAGGCGCGTAAAGGGGCGCAGCGCCTCTTCCCGCCGTTCAGGAGGGATGCCGGGTCCGTCATCCTCGATCGAGATGCGGAAATAGCTGGGCCCCAAAGCTGCCTCGACCTCGGCGCGGTCACCATAACGCACGGCATTGCCGATCAGGTTCTCGACCGCTCGGCGCAGACTGTCGCGACGAAAGGTCGCCCGCCCGGACTGATCGCCAGCCGCCGAGTGCAGGACGACATCCTGCCCACCGCGCTGTGCGTCAGCGACGATGCCACGAACAAAGTCCAGTGCCGGTACCGGCTCGGGCGGCGCGTCTTGCGCCGCGTCGCGCGCGTGATCCAGAAAGGCGTCAACCATGGTGCCCATAGCCGCGACATCGCTTTCCAGCGCCGCGATCTCGTCCGGCTCGGGCGGGTAATCAGGGCTCAGCATCGACAGTCCCAGCCGCAACCGGGTCAGCGGAGTTCTCAGGTCGTGGCTCACGCCCGAGAGCATCTGTTTGCGCTGCTCATTCTGGCGTTCTATCCGGGCGCGCATCTCAAGAAATGCGGTGCCCGCGCTGCGAATTTCGGTAGCGCCTGCAGGCCGATAGGGGATGATGCGTCCCTTGCCATATTCCTCGGCCGCGCGGGCCAGCCGACGGATCGGGCGCAGCTGATTGCGCAGAAACACCGTCGCAATCGCGGTCATCAGCAGCGAGGTGCCGGTCATCAGCACCAGCAGCTGATGCGGGTTCGAGGCACTGACCCGCAATCGCGGGAAAGCCAGCTGATAATAGCCCCAACGACCCTGCAGGGTAACGCGCACCTCGCGCCGGTGGCTCAGATCGACGCTGCGCACATCTGGCACCCGCTCATGCAGCTCGGCGATCACCACCCGACCCGAAAGGTCATAAAGCGCCCGCCACTCGGTCCCCGGCTCTGCTGGCAGAACGAGCTCCAGCCCCAGAGGTGCCGCGATCTCGCGCCCCGCCACACGCGCCGCCGCCTCATCGGGCGCGGCCTCGATGCGCGATGCGACCAGCGCCACCTCATGCGCCATGCCAGAGGTCATCTGCCGCGTCACATCTTCGAAATGGCGCTGCAGGAACATGACGGTGACCACAACCGTCACCACTACGACCGGCAGGAACAGGATCAGCGCCGCCCGCCCGTAAAGACCGCGCGGCATCGTCCGCTTCAGCCAGTCGAAATTCATCGCCTCCTGCCTTCCCGCACCCTTGGAATCCGGGTGCTGTGGCGGCTAGATTACCTCCATGACCAGCGTCGAGAAAGCCCTGCGGGTAATAACCGCCAACAATCCCTCGCCCCTGACCGGACCGGGCACCAACACCTTTCTGCTGGGGCATGAGCGAATCGCCGTGATCGACCCCGGCCCCGATCTGCCCGAACATCGCGAGGCAATTCTGGCCGCTGCTGGCGCCGGCCGTATCAGCCATATCCTCGTCACCCATGCCCATCTTGATCATTCCGAAGGGGCCCGTGCGTTGGCACAGACCACAGGCGCCCCGATTCTGGGCTTTGGCCCTGCCGAATCCGGTCGTTCGGCAGTAATGGAGCGGCTGGCACGCGAAGGCGCAATCGACGGAGGCGAAGGGCTGGACCGCGATTTCGTCCCCGATATCCCGCTGGCCGACGGCGCAGTGATCGAGACCGATGAATGGCGCCTTACCGCAATCCACACCCCGGGCCATTTCGCCGGCCATCTGGCCTTTCGTCATGACGAAACCATATTTTGCGGCGATGTGGTAATGGGCTGGTCCTCGACCATCATTTCCCCTCCGGACGGGGATCTGGCGGACTACTTCCGCACGCTCGCACGCCTTGCTTCGGCCGGTGCTTCGCAATTGCTGCCCGCGCATGGCGAGGCAATCCACGATCCTGCCGCCCGGCTGGCCGAGCTTGCCGCCCATCGGCGTGAGCGCACGGCACAAATCCTTGCGGCCCTGAGCCGCTCCCCCGCCACGGCCGAAAATCTCGCGCAGCAGATTTATGAGATTCCCCCGGCCCTGCTGCCCGCCGCGACGCGCAACGTGCTGGCGCATCTGATTGCGCTGCACGAACTGGGTGCGGTCTCAACCCCGGGGCTGATCGCTTCGGACGCAATATTTTCAGCGCGTTAATCCAATTTCCGTCCGAGCCGCAAAGAATTTCTCGCGCAGTTAAAAAAATGCGCAAACCCTCTGGACGACCTCAAAAAGCAAGGCTATACACCGCCCCGTGTTCCGGCGTAGCTCAGCGGTAGAGCAGTTGACTGTTAATCAATTGGTCGTAGGTTCGATCCCTACCGCCGGAGCCATTTATCCTTAAGCTGCTGAAGCCTTGATTAAACTGCCCCCTCGGGCGGGTTTGATATACAGGCATGATGCACGTAAGTCTTTGATGCGCATCGCGAACGGCTCTTAAACGGAGACGTTCTTGACCCTTGCCGCCCACCTCGTTCGACGCGCTGCAACCTATTGTTGGCGGCGCAGACTGCCTGCGGCGCTTGGTGCAAAAGTTCTGCTGATAAGCCTTCGCACAAGTGACCCTGCCCGCGCCCGTAGGCTTGGCCCTCTGGTGACAGCCGAGAGCAACCGCGCCTTCGATGATTTCGCCGCCGGAAAGGCGGATTACGAGGCCGTTTGGCCCATCTACAGATGGTCATCCGCCGTGAGGGCATGGATTTGCCCGCAGAAATGGCCCCAAAGCCTGCGATAGCCCGTGCTGAGCCTATCCCCGCCCCACGTAAGGCCGATCCTACGGCCCCTCAATTAAGGCCCTTGTCAGGCGCTTGATGGATCAAAAACAGGCGCAAGGCATGTCATAGGCTCAAGTCGGCCAAATGACCAAGGTTTATGTCCTATTCAGTGAGATTACGGGCATTCGAGACATTCGGCAGATGAAACAAGCCCCTATCGCGCAGTTCGTGGCCGCGCTGCGTCAGCTTGATCCACCCCCATTTACCGGGTTGCCGCTCGGGTCGCTTACGCAATGCATTGCAGACCTGCAAAAGCACGACCAAAGCCAGCCTCACGGAAGGCTCTGAATTCGACAGGCTGGTCGGGAGAGATAAGATAAAATGGCAGCCCGTAGGGGAGTCGAACCCCTCTTTTCAGGTTGAAAACCTGACGTCCTAACCGATAGACGAACGGGCCGCAGCCGGGCTGCTCTTTAGGACAGCACGCGCCGCGCCGCAAGAGGTATTGGCGTATTCTTCTGTGGACAACTTCTCCGCTTAGCTGTCGCGAACCCGCCGCATCAGGACCAGCGCCAGAGACGAACAGATCAGCGTCGCCAGAACGATCGGCCGCGCCGTCCCGTCATAGAGCAGCCCGATCGGAGCCGCGATCACCACCGCCCCCAGCGTCGAGACCGCCCCCACGACCGAGGCCGCCATCCCCGCGACATGCCCCATACGCTGCAAGGCCATGGCGTTAAGGTTGCCAAAGGTCACGCCGGCCATAAAGAACACGCTGACCGCCCAGAAAAAGAATGCCGGAAACCGCAATGCCTCGGGCAAAAGATCCCCAAAGATCAGCACCACCATTACCGCTGACACCACGACCTGCATCTGATAGGCCATACGCACGATCCGCCGCATTCCCAGCCGCACAACATAGCGCGCGTTCAGGACCGTCCCGCTGCCTGAAAGCAGCGCCATGGCGGCAAACCACAGCGGGAAACGATCCCCAGTGCCATATGTGTTCACGAAAAGCTGCTGGGCTGAGCTTAGCAGCGCAAACATCTGGCCAAAGCCCAGCGTCATCACCAGCGTGACCAGTTGCACCTGACCATTCCCCAGAACCTCGCGCGCCGCATCGATAAGGTTGCGCAGGTTCAGGGGACGGCGCGCCTCGACCGGCAGGGTCTCGGGGCGACGCAGGTTCATCCACAGGCTGCCGATCAGCGCCAGTACCACGAAAGAGCCAAAGACCCCGCGCCAGCCGACAAAATAGATCACCACCGCGCCGACAGAGGGCGCGACCGCAGGGATGAGGATAAAGATCATCATGACAAAGCTGGTGATCCGCGCCATCTCACGACCCTGATAAAGATCGCGCACCATAGCCACTGCAACGATGCGCGGGGCGGCGGCGCCAAGCCCCTGAACAAAGCGCGCAGCAAGCAGCAGCGTCAGCGAATCGGCAAAGATCGCAGCAATGGCGGCCAGGGCATAAAGCGCAAAACCCGCCGTGATCACCGGCTTACGCCCAAAGGCGTCGGACAGCGGCCCGCCGACAAGCAGCCCCAGCCCCATACCACCCACAAATGCGGTCAGGACCAGTTGGGCCCGGTTCACATCCTGAGGCGTCAGCGCCGCAGCGATCTCGGGCAGTGCAGGCAGCATCGAATCAATCGAAAATGCGATGACGGCAAAGATCAGCGCCAGCATCGCGATGAACTCCGGCTGGGATTGCCCGGCGGCCGGTCGTGCGGAGGGATGAGACATGGGGCATTCCAAATATTGGACACCCGGGCGTACCGCCGGGGGCCGTGTGGATCAAGACCTGCCGTCCTCTGGTTGCGCCCGCCCGCCGGCGGGATATATCTGACGCATGAGCGCATCCCTGAACCTGATGAAACTCTGCGTCGGCTGCGATGATCCAGCCGAGCTGGCCGCCTGGCAAAAGCACCGCTACGGCGGCGGCCCGGCCCGCCATGTCACCCGCATGTGGCCCAAGCGCGAGGCCGAACTTTTGAATGGCGGCTCGATCTATTGGGTGTTCAAGGGTGTCATGCAGGCCCGCCAGCGCATCCTTGAGCTGCAGGAGATTCAGGGCGACGACGGCATCCGCCGCTGCGCCCTCGTGCTTGATCCGGTGCTGGTCCGGGTCGCCTCGGTGCCGCGTCGCCCTTTCCAGGGCTGGCGATACCTGCCCGGCAGCGACGCCCCGCCCGACCTGCCAGCTGGCCGTGAGGATGAGCCGAATCTACCGCCCGACATCGCCCGCGCGCTTGCCGAAATGGGCCTGCGCTAGCGACGCGTATCCAGACAATGGAGGGCGGTTGGAGCGGGTGAAGGGAATCGAACCCTCGTCTTCAGCTTGGGAAGCTGCGGCTCTACCATTGAGCTACACCCGCGAGGCCCCGCCTGATTACTGTCTCAGCACACCCGCCGCAAGACCAATCTGCACCGCAGACCCGCCGACAACAATTAACGACAAATGCTATGCAGTTTCTGGGTTGCCTGAATCCAGATGGGCGGTAAGAATGACCCCTCTTTCGACCTTCCCCAAAGCAAGGCTCAGGACGCCCGCACGACGATTTTGGGATTGATCATCGATCGTTAACCTGTTCGTTATGCTGGCGTCTGCACATGTCCGGAGCAAGATGATGTTCGCGCTGTCGCGCCGCGTGGCGATTTCCGTGATCCTTTCGCTTGGAACGGGGCTCGTCCCTGTATCCACTCTCGCACAGGACCCCTCGCAGATGCCGCCACCGCCGGTGACGGTGGTAACTCTGCGTGCCGAGGACGTGCCTCTGACCACCACACTGCCGGGCCGCGTCACCGCCTCGGCCGAGGCCGAGGTCCGGCCGCAGGTCAACGGCATCGTCACCGAGCGCCTGTTTGAGGAAGGCAGCCGCGTCAAGGTCGGCGATCCGCTGTTCCGTATAGACGCGACCACCTATCAGGCTGCCGTGGCGCAGGCCGAAGCCGCCGTTGCCCAGGCGCGCGCGCAGGCCGATGCAGCCCGTCGCGAGGCCGAACGTGTCGGTGCGCTGCGTGACCGCCGTGTCGCCAGCGAAAGCTCGACCGACAACGCCATTGCCGCCCGCGATTCAGCCGAGGCCGCGGTCAAGGTCGCCGAGGCGCAGCTGCAAACCGCCCGTATCGAGCTTGAGCGCACCACCATCCGCGCCGAGCTGGATGGCGAGATCGGCCTTGCCCAGACCAGTCAGGGGGCGCTGGTGACCGCCAGCCAGCCGACGCCGCTGGCAGTGATCCGCAAGCTGGACCCGGTGCATGTCGATGTGACGCAATCGGCAGCCGAGCTGATCCGCTTCCGCCGCGAAATGGCCGCGCAGGGAGCCGAGCATATGGCCGAGCGCAAGGTGACGCTCCGCCTTGCCGATGGCACCGAATACGCCCATCAGGGCACGCTGACCGCAGCCGAGCCCTATGTGAACGAGACGACCGGCGTGGTCACGCTGCGGCTGTCTTTTGCCAACCCCGAAAGCATCCTGCTGCCCGGCATGTATGTTCAGGCGGTGGTGCAGCAGGCGACGGCGCGCAATGTCGTTCTGGCTCCGCAAGAAGGTGTCGCCCGCGACCGGCGCGGCCAGCCCATCGCCCTTGTGGTCAATGCAGACAATGTTGTCGAGCAGCGCCAACTGACCATCCTGCAGGATATGGGCAACAAATGGGTCGTCAGCAAAGGGCTGAATGACGGTGACCGCATCGTGGTCGAAGGGCTGCAAAAGATCGGCCCCGGTATGACCGTCACGCCGGAAGAGCGTCAGCCCCCCGCCGCCGAGGGTGAAGCCGCCCCGGCCACCGCCGGAAATGCCGCCACGCCGCAGGGTGGCGAGGGCGAAAATGCCCCCGCCGAGGCAGATGCCCCCACCGAAACCGAAGCAGGAAACGCGGACGCACAGGCCGCTGAGGCTCAGCCGGCGAACTGAACCCGGCCCCGCGAGAGAACAGCACAGGGAACCGCACATGGCCCGCTTCTTTATCGACCGTCCGGTCTTTGCCTGGGTGATCTCGATCCTGATCATGGGGCTGGGGCTGCTGTCGATCATCAACCTGCCGGTGGCGCAATATCCCCAGATCGCACCGCCTTCGGTTACCATCCGCGCCACCTATCCGGGCGCCTCGGCCGATACGGTCGCAAACACCGTCACCCAGATCATCGAACAGCAGATGACCGGACTGGATGGGTTGCGCTATTTCTCGTCAAGTTCGTCCTCGGCCGGAACTTCGACTACAACCCTGACCTTTGAGACCGGGACCGATCCCGACATCGCTCAGGTGCAGGTACAAAACAAGCTGGCGCAAGCCACGGCGCTGCTGCCTGAACCGGTGCAGCGTCAGGGGATCACGGTCGAAAAATCGGCATCGGGATTCCTCATGGTCATCGGTCTGACTTCTTCGGATGACCGTTATGAACAGGTGGACCTTGCGGACTATCTGATCTCGAACCTCGTCAACGACCTCAGCAGGGTCGAGGGCGTGGGTTCGGTGCAGGTCTTTGGTGCGCAATATGCAATGCGGATCTGGCTGGATCCGTCAAAGCTTGCGGCCTATGAACTGACGCCTTCGGACGTGGTTGCTGCGGTCTCGGCTGAAAACGCACAGATCTCGGCAGGCTCGTTTGGCAGCCAGCCTTCGCCCAGGGGGCAGATGCTGAACGCGACCATCACCGCGCAATCGCTGCTGTCGACGCCCGAGGATTTCGAACAGATCGTCCTGCGCGCCGAGGCGGACGGCGGGCTGATCCTGCTCAAGGACGTAGCGCGGGTCGAGATCGGGGCCGAGGACTATATGACCAACGCCCGCTACAACGGCCAGCCGGCCTCGGGCCTTGCGATCAGCCTTGCCTCGGGCGCAAACGCGCTCGACACCGCCGAACGGGTCAAGGAGCGGATGGAGGAATTTTCCCGCTTTTTCCCCGAAGGCATGGAATACGTCATCCCCTTCGACACCACGCCCTTCGTGCTGATCTCGATCGAAGAGGTGGTCAAGACGCTGGTCGAGGCGATCATCCTCGTGTTCTTCGTCATGCTGCTGTTTTTGCAGAACTGGCGCGCGACGCTGATCCCGACTCTGGCGGTGCCGGTCGTGCTTCTGGGCACTTTCGGCGTACTGGCGGCGCTTGGCTTTACAATCAACACGCTGACCATGCTTGCCATGGTGCTGGCCATCGGCCTGCTGGTCGACGACGCTATCGTCGTGGTCGAGAACGTCGAACGCATCATGGAGGAAGAGGGGCTTGAACCGCGTGAGGCCACCAGGAAAAGCATGGGACAGATCACCGGCGCCCTGATCGGCATCGCGCTGGTTCTGTCGGCCGTATTCGTGCCCATGGCCTTCTTTGGCGGTTCGACCGGGGTGATCTACAAACAGTTCGCCATTACCATCGCCTCGGCCATGGGTCTGTCAGTGGTGGTCGCGCTGACCCTGACACCCGCGCTTTGCGCCACGCTGCTGCGCAATGAGCATGGTCACAAAAGCCGCGGTATCTTTGGCCTCTTCAATCGCAATTTCGACCGCACCATGAACGGATACGGCCAGTCGGTCAGCTGGCTGATCCGCCGTCCGCTGCGGATGATGGTGATCTATCTGTGCATCGGTGCGGCCATGGTGATGCTGTTCCTGCGCACCCCCACGGGCTTTCTGCCTGACGAAGATCAGGGCATCATGTTCGTGCTGATCCAGGGACCAACCGGAGCCACGATCGAACGCACCGATGCGGTGATCGACCAGGTCCAGAACTATTTCGCCAGCAACGAATCCGAAAACATCGATTCCTTCTTTGGCGTCTCGGGCTTCAGCTTCGCCGGGTCGGGTCAGAACATGGGGATCGCCTTCCTGCGGCTGAAGGACTGGGAAGAGCGGCCCGATCCCGGCCAATCGGTGCAGGCCATCGCGCAGCGGGCTTTCCCGGCGCTGATGGGTATCCGGGATGCACTGGTCTTCCCGATCGTGCCCCCCTCGGTGATCGAGCTTGGCAACGTCTCGGGCTTTGACTTCTACCTGCAGGCACGGGGCGGCCAGACGCATGAGCAGCTGCTTGATGCGCGCAACCAGCTTCTTGGCATGTCGGGCCAGGATGGGCGTATAGCGCAAGCCCGGCCGAACGGGCTTGAGGATGCGGCGCAATATCACCTCGATATCGACTGGCGGAAAGCCGGAGCGATGGGCGTGACGGCGACCGATGTGGGCAGCTTGCTGTCCGTGGCCTGGGCCGGACGTTATGTGAACGACTTCATCGACCGTGGCCGGATCAAGCGCGTCTATGTTCAGGGCGATTCCGATTCGCGTTCGCTGCCGACCGATATCGACAAGTGGCGGGTGCGGAACAATTCGGGCGGGCTCGTGCCCTTCTCGAACTTCGCCGAGGGACGATGGAGCTATGGTCCGCAGGGCCTTGACCGCTACAACGGCGTGCCCGCCATGCAGATTCAGGGCAGCCCGGGGCCGGGGGTTTCCAGCGGTCAGGCCATGGCTGCCATCGAAGAGCTGGCCGCCCAGCTACCCGCCGGCTTCAACGTCGCATGGACCGGCCTGTCGCTGGAGGAGCAGCAGGCAGGTAACCAGACCTTGCTGCTTTATAGCCTGTCGCTGGCCGTCGTGTTCCTGTGCCTTGCTGCGCTTTATGAAAGCTGGTCGATCCCCTTTGCGGTCATGCTTGCCATGCCGATCGGGGTGTTGGGGGCGCTGATCGGCGCATGGCTTGGCGGCTTTGACAACGGTGTCTTCTTCCAGGTCGGCCTGCTGACGGTGATCGGTCTGACCGGCAAGAACGCCATCCTGATCGTCGAGTTCGCCCGCGAACAGGCCGAGGCCGGCAAACCGCTTTACGAAGCGGTGGTCGAGGCGGCGCGCCAGCGTTTCCGCCCGATTATCATGACCTCGGTCGCCTTCTCGCTGGGTGTGCTGCCGCTGGTGCTTTCAACCGGCGCGGGCGCCAACGGGCGCAACACCATCGGTGCAACGGTGCTGGGCGGGACAATTTCTGCCACCGTGCTGGGCGTATTGTTCGTGCCGCTGTTCTTTGTGCTGGTGCGCCGCGCCCTTGGCCGGCCCGACCAGCGCCAGCCCGCCAGCGCCAAGGCCTGATAATCCGGGGTCGGCGGGCCGCCCCCGGACTGCCTTTCACCGCCACGCAAACCGGCTTGCCGCGCCCTGATCCGCGTCCTAGTCTGACACAGGGGGTCACCGGCAGGCGGCGGGGAGATGCATGGAGGCAACCAGCCACATCGCGGCTGCGGCAAAGGACAGGACATCAGCCCGGCGCGCATCCTCGCATGGTGTGTCGCTGCGGCTGCTGGCGCTTGCCGGCTCGGTTCTGGCATGGGTCGCGATTTTTGCTATCGTGGCATCGGTGCTGATCCTGAACGCCCGCCGTGCGGTCGAGGATGAGGCGGGCTCGGCCTTTCGTCTTGCCAACGCCTTTGCCACACTGCATCTGCCTACCGCATTCGAGCGTCGGGACGTGATGGCCGATGCCGCGCGTATCGCGGCCGAGATTGAAGCGCAGAGGCATCTTTCGGCGGAATTGCGTGATGCAGCCGGACGCGCCGTGGCGCTGGCGCTACCACCGCGCCTGCCGCCCGCAGAGGTTCCCGAATGGTTTGCTGCGCTGATCCGGCCCGAACCGCTGCGCGAACTCATCCCCATTGCCCAATATCCCAATGTGCTTGGCGTGATCGAGATACGTACCGATCCTCGGGATGAGATCGCCGAGGCATGGCAGAATTTCCGCCTGATCCTGCCGCTTTTGGCTGCAATGGCACTGGCGGCCATCGCAATCACCATGTCGATCACCGGGCTGGTGCTGCGTCGGCTGGGCCTTCTTGGCGCGGCGCTGGACCGGATGCGTGCAGGCGAGCCGGGACAGCGCGCACCGCAGACCGGACTTAGGGAACTGGCCACACTCAGCGACGGGGTCAATGCACTGGCCGAGCATCTGGCGGCCGAACAGGCCAAAAATCGCCGCCTGCAAGGCCGGATGCTGACACTGGCCGAGGCCGAGCGCGCCCGCATCGCCAGCGACTTGCACGACAGCATCGGCCCGCAGCTTTTCGCCCTGCAAGCGGCCGTCGGTCAGGCTGGTCGAGCCACCGAAGCCGCAACCGACCCCACGCTTTCCGAAACGCTGGCCGCCGTCTCGCGCCACGCAGCGGCGATCCGCCAAAGCGCCCGCGCCGCAATCGACGATCTGCGCATGGCCCCGGCCAAAGGCGCGAGTCTGGCCGAAATGGTGAAAGAGCAGCTGATCGAATTTGCCGATGCAGCGCCACAGGTCGATATCACCTTCGACTGCCCGTCCGATCTGGCCGAACCGGGCGAGGCCGGGCGGATCGCGCTTTACCGCTTTATCCGCGAAAGCGTGCTGAACGCGTTACGTCACGCCTCACCCTCAACGATCCGCGTCCGGTTGACCGGGGCCGAGCGGGGCATCTTTGCCAGCGTCAGCGATGACGGCAGCGGCCCCGCCGCGCCGGACCGCACCGGGCTTGGCCAGACCGGAATGCGCGACCGCGCCAGCGCGCTTGGCGGTCGCTACGTGCCGCCCCGACGGGACAGAGATTGGACGCTGACCGAATTTCACCTGCCCTGCCCGCCCGACCAAGGACCTGCCTGATGACTGCGACTGCCCCGATCTCTCCGCCTGCCCCACCGCTGCGCGTGCTGGTCGTCGATGATCACCCGGTCGTCGCCGAAGGCTGGGAATGGATCACACGCGGACGTCTGGAATGCGAGGTGATCGGTGCGGCGACCCCTTCGCAGGGCTGGCGGGCATGGCGACAGCAGGACCCGGATGTGATCGTCGTCGATCTGACCATGGGGGAGGCAAAACTTGCGGGTGTGCGCCTGATCGAGCGGCTGCGCACGGCGGGCGCGACGCAGCCGATCCTCGTCTTTACCATGCACCGCAGCCCGATCATCGCACGGCGCGCGCTTCAGGCCGGATGCAATGGCATCATCATGAAGGATTCGCCCTCGGATGAGATCTGCGAGGCTCTGCGCGAGGTGGCACGTGGCGGTGATTACGTGCCCGCGGACCTTGCCCGCCGCATCGCGCTGATGGATCGGCCCGGCGCAACCCCCGCCCGCCCGCGCCTGACCCCGCGTGAGACGGACATCCTGCGTGCCATCGCCGAGGGGCTTAGCTACCGTGAGATCGCCGAACGCGCCAATATCAGCTACAAGACGGTGTCGAATGTCAGCCAGACGCTCAAGGACAAGCTCGGGGCGCAAAGTTTTGCCGATCTCGTCGTCAAGGCGATCCGCTATCTGGAGGAAACCCGCGACGGGATCTGAGGCATGACACGTTCCTCTCCGCGTCCCCCGGTCGCGCGTCCCCTCATCGGAACCCGCATCCGCGAGCGCCGGCTGTCTCTGGGTCGGCGCCAGACCGAGGTGGCGCAGCGGGCCGAGATTTCGGCCGCCTACCTGAATCTCATCGAGCATAATCGCCGCCCTGTCGGGGCCGGGCTGCTGTCGCGGCTGGCCGAAGCCCTGGATATCGACGCGACCGAACTGGCCTCGGACCACGAAGAGGCACTGGTCGGCGCGCTGCGCGAGGCGGCTGCCCGCGCGGCTGATCAACGGGGGATCACGGTCGAGCTGGACCAGATCTCGGAATTCGCGGCGCGCTTCCCGGGCTGGGCTTCGGCGCTGGCCGGGGCAACACGCCGCGCCGATGCGCTGGAGCGGCGGCTTGTCGCGCTGTCGGACCGCATGACCCGCGACCCCTATCTTTTGGAAACACTGCATGAAGTGCAATCGGCGGTGACCGCGCTGCGCTCGACCGCCTCGATCCTTGCCGAAACCCCCGAGATCGAGCCTGAGTGGCGCGACCGCTTCCATGCCAATCTTGACAGTGACAGCCAACGCCTGTCGCGGACTGCGCAGGCGCTTGTCGCCTATCTCGACAGTTTCGAGGATGAGGCAGTACCGATGTCCCCGCAAGAAGAGGTCGAGGCATGGATCGCCGCAGGCCAGCCATCTATTGCTGAGGCGGCCGAGCTTGCCTCGGATGCGGCGCGGGTAATGGCTCAGGATCTGCTGGCCGCGCAGGAACGTGACCGGGCCGCCCTGCCCGATTCCGCCCTTTCAGCCGTGGTGGCCGAGGCCGGGGACACAGCCGATGACCCGGCCCATATCGCCGCGCGGCTAGGCAGGCCGCTGGAACTGGTGCTGCGCCGCCTTGGCACGCTGCGTCCCGGCCCCTGGGCGCAGGCGGGGCTAATCGTCTGTGACGGCTCGGGCGCGGCACTGTTTCGCCACTCGGCACCGGGGTTCGAGCTGCCACGCCCCGGCGAAGGCTGCGCGCTATGGCCGCTGTTCGAGGCACTGGCCCAGCCGCAGCTGCCCGTCGCGCGGCTGATCGAGACGACTGCTGGCAACCGTTTCGCCGCCTGGGCGGTGGCCGAGCGTCTTTTGCCCATGGGTATCGGCGCACCGGCGCTCAGCCGCGCGCAGATGCTCTTTCGTCCCTCGGCGGGCCGTGACACCCGCCCGGTTCTGGGCGTCGGCCCTGCCTGCCGCATCTGCCCGCGCCCGGGCTGCCCTGCGCGGCACGAGCCGTCGATCCTCGGCCCAGTGTGATTTTGACAACGCCCGCCCGCGTCGCCATGATCGCCGCAAAATTTCAGGAGAGCCGCCCGTGACCGCGACCGTCGATGTGCTGCTGATCGAGGACGAGCCCAGCATTGCCGAAGCGGTCCGCTTCATCCTGTCGCGCGAGGGCTGGCGTTGCGAGCAATGGCCCGAAGGCAATGGCGCGTTGCAACGTATCCGCGCGCTTGCGCCACGTCTGGTCATCCTTGATCTGATGCTGCCGGGCCGCAGCGGGGCCGAGGTGCTTGCCGATCTGCGCGCTGATCACGCCCTGAAGGGATTGCCCGTCCTGCTGCTCAGCGCGCGGGGCTTGGCCAATCTGCCCCAGGGCGCCGACCGCATACTGGTCAAGCCCTTTGCCAATGATGATCTGCGCGCTGCGGTGCGCGAGTTGCTGGGGTGACCTTGCGTATGCGCCGCCTGTTTCTTGGCCGCAGCGCCTATCGCAAGCGCCGGCTTGGCGATGCGACCCGGGTGCTGCCCGTGCTTTTCGCACTGCTGACGCTGCTGCCACCGATGTGGCTGCCGCAATACTTCAGCTTTGCGCGCGGCGCGGTCTGGCTGGCGGCAGGCTGGGCGCTGACCATTGCCGTGACCGCCGGATTGCACCGCGCCATCGCCCGCAGCCGGACGGAGGACGAGGATGACGCCTGAAACGCTTGGCGCAGCCTCGGTCGTCTATATGGCGCTGATGTTCCTGCTGGCCCATGCCGCCGATCGCGCCGCTGCGCGCGGACGCTGGCGCTGGATGGACCGGCCAGTGATCTACACCCTGTCGCTTTCGGTCTATTGCTCGGCTTGGACCTTTTACGGCGCGGTCGGCTATGCCACCCGCTCGGGGCTTGAGTTTCTGACGATATACCTTGGTCCTGGCATCGTCTTTGCCGGGGCATGGTGGGGCCTCAGGCGCCTCGTCCGCATCGCAAGGCTGCATCGCGTGACCTCGATCGCCGATCTGATCTCAAGCCGTTTTGGTAAATCTGCCGGGCTCGCCGCGCTGGTCACGCTGATCGGGGTGCTGGCGGCAACGCCATATATCGCGCTGCAGCTGCAATCAGTATCGATGGCCCTGTCGGCCTTTGCCTCCAGCGGCCATCCTCTGCCCGGCAATGTCACATTATGGGTGGCGGTCGGGCTTGCCGCCTTTGCCATTCTTTTTGGCACCCGCAACCTTGCCGCAAATGAGCGGCACCATGGCGTCGTCATCGCAATCGCTGTCGAGGCTGTGGTCAAGCTCGCCGCATTTGTTGCCGTCGGGGCCTATGTGCTTTGGGGCATCGCCGATGGTCCCGCAGATGTGTTGGCACGCATCGACAACATGGCGGACTCACCCGCAGGAAAAGGCTGGCAGATCCGCCCCGACCGCTGGTTCACGCTGATCCTGCTTTCAGGTGCGGCGGTGATGGTCCTGCCGCGCATGTTCCACGTCATCGTGGTCGAGGCGAGCGACGAAGACCGCCTGCGGCAGGCCGGCTGGGCCTTTCCGGCCTATCTTGCTGCAATGTCTTTTCTGGTCCTGCCCATCGCCGTCGTTGGCGCGGACCTGCTGCCCAAAGGCTCGAATCCCGATCTTTATGTTCTCGCCCTGCCGCTTTCGCAGGGGCGCGAGACGCTGGCGGCGCTGGTATTCCTTGGCGGCTTTTCTTCGGCCATGTCGATGGTTGTGGTCAGCGCCATCGCCCTGTCGACGATGATGGCAAACCACTGGCTTGTGCCCCTGTGGCTTTGGCTGCGACAGGCGGCGCTGTCCGAGCCGCCCCAATCGCGTGAGGATCTCGGCGCGTTGATGCTGAACGCGCGCAGGCTGGCCATCGTCTCGGTCATCGGGGCGGGGTGGCTGTATCATCACATGACTGGTGGCACGACGGCACTGGCCGCTATGGGCACGGTCGCATTCTCGGGTATGGCGCAGGTGCTGCCTGCGATGATTGCCGGGCTGATCTGGCGCGGCGCAACCCGGCGCGGAGCCATCGCCGGGATCGTCGCCGGCACGCTGATCTGGGCTGGCACGGTCTTTCTGCCTTCGCTTGGTCTTTTCGACCATCCCGCCATGCCAGCCGGCATCGACCCCTTTGCAGGGGCGGTGCTGCTTGCGCTGGCGGTGAACCTGTCGCTGCTGATCCTGATATCGCTGCTGGACTTTCCCCAACCGGCTGAGCGGCTGCAATCTCTGTCTTTCGTTCACGCCATCGCACCCGATCCCGCCGCAAGTGACAGCGCGCCCGCTGCACAGGCCGAGGCACTGCTGACCCTCGCCGGGCGGATCTGGGGTAATGAACACGCGCTTGACGTTTTTCACAAAGCCTCGGAAAAACAGGGAAAATCCGGTTATCTGCCCGATCTGACGCCGCGCTTCCTGACCGAGTTTGAACGCCACCTCGCCGGCACCGTCGGCGCGGCGACCGCAGCGGCTCTGATGACCCGCGTCGGTGGTCGTGGCGGCGTAACCGTCGCCGATCTCATGGAGGTCGCAGGCGAGGCCAGCCGCGCGCGCGAGGATAACCGCCGCCTTGAGCTCACCTCGGCCGAACTTGCCCGCACAGCCGCGATGCTGCGCGAAAGCAACGAGAAGCTGACAGCGCTTTCCGCGCAAAAGGACGCATTTCTGGGCCAGATCAGCCATGAGCTGCGCACGCCCATGACCTCGATCCGCGCCTTTTCCGAAATTCTTATGGAGCCCGAGCTGCCCGCCGAAGACCGCGCCCGCTTTGCTGGAATCATTCAGGACGAGGCGGTGCGCATGACGCGGCTGCTTGACGATCTGCTGGATCTGTCGGTGCTGGAATCGGGTCGCGCACAGCTCAAGCCCGGAGTGATCAACCTTCACGATCTGATCGACCGGGCGTTGGCAGCCGCTGGGGCTGTGGCCGCCGAGCGTGATTTTTCAATCCGTCGCAATCCGATTGCCGAGCATTTGCCGGTGATCACTGACCCCGACCGGCTGCTGCAGGTGCTGATCAACGTCGTCTCGAATGCACGCAAATATTGCGACGCGGCAGAACCTGTGATCCGGATCGAGACCCGCCGCACCCCAAAAGGCTGGACCGAAATCGACATTCACGACAACGGCTCGGGGATTGATCCGGAAAGCCGGGCGCTGATCTTTGAGAAATTTGCGCGGCTGGACGATCCCGCGCGGGCTGGGGGCGCGGGGCTGGGACTGGCAATCTGCAAGGAAATCATGGGTTTCCTTGGAGGTTCGATCAGCTACCTGCCCGGTCAGGGCGGCGCCTGTTTTCGCCTCTCTCTGCCGTCTCGGCCTCCACGACGTCCGGAAAGTCCTGACGATTTGACGGGTTAAACCTTTTCGCAACCAGTCTGTGCCAATCTGCCCCCAAGGCGGCATCGATTCGGTCAGGCATGAACAATACGGCACAGGAACAATCAGGCGATCCGGGGCGGACAGCGGGGCAAACGGGCGGATCCGCCATGGTCTTGCGTCATTGGATCACTCAGCGCGACCGGATGCGATCAGATGCCGGAACCTCTGGGTATCAGGTTGCCGAACTGCAGCTTGAAAGCGCGGTTGCGACCGCATTCGCCCGCGCTGCTGAAAAGCAGGCGCGGCTGGCCGTGCTGGTCGAAAAGGCTGAACTGGCGCAAACCACCCCGGCAGAGCTGCAAGAACTGCTACCCGAACGCGCGATTCTATCGGTGGTCGAGGGGCGGCAGGACATGCTTGGTGTGGTGGCAATCTGTCCGTCGCTGCTGGGCTCGCTTATCGAGATGCAGGCGATCGGCCGGGTGACGGCACGCCCAATATCACCGCGCAGGCCGACCCGCACGGATGCAACGATTGCCGCAGATTTTGCTGAGACGCTGTTGACCGAGCTTTCTCGCCAATGCGGCACCCATCCTGATAGCCCAGATTTCGGCGCATTTCGCTATCTGACCCATATAGACGAACCGCGCCTGCTGGCCCTGATGCTGGAAGAGGGCAGGATGACCCGGCTAAGTCTGCAATTTCACATCGGCCCGGAAAAGCAGCGTCAGGGCAGCCTGCTGCTTGCCCTGCCCGCCCCCGCCGACACGCGCCAGACTCTGCCCGACCACATAGCTCTGCAGCACATAGAACCAATCGCGTCCCCGCCGCTTGCCGAAGCACGCGAGGTTATAAAAACAGCCAGCACATTGGCGGGGATCGTGCAGGAGACTCCGCTACCGCTTGTCAGCGTCCTTTGCCGTCGCAAGATCAGCCTGAACGAGCTGCGTGCACTCACTCCGGGCGCATTGCTGTCCCTGCCGCGGAACTCACTGAATGAGGCAAGGATCGAATCCCCCTACGGACAATTGATCTTGCAAGGAAAACTGGGCGAGAAAGATGGCCTCCACGCCATCCGGCTGCAGGCTGGTGACAAAGATGGGTCCCCCATCGCTACGGATATCCCTGGCCGTTCCGATGACAACAGCTTTACACAGGCGGTGACGGCATCGTTGGGCACTTCTGCGCGGCAGGCAGAGGATGTATCCATGCTGGCTGACGCGGACCTGGAGGATCCGTTCCGTCCAACCACGCCCCTGACCAAGGTCGGTTAATCGCGATGCCGTTCATGCCTTTTCGTCACAATAGGGCCACATTCAGGCAAAATTGGCCGTTCTAATACCATCACACAGTATGGAATCCCCCGGCAAGACCAGATTCCCCTTGAAAAATTACCCCTCAGGACGCATGTAGCATGCGCCCGCCACCGGGCGGGGCACCCCTACAGGAGACAACATGGCCAAGGAAGAAATGCTCGAATTTCCCGGCGTCGTGAAGGAACTCCTGCCTAATGCGACATTCCGGGTCGAGCTAGAAAACGGCCATGAGATTATCGCACATATGGCAGGTAAGATGCGCAAGAACCGCATCCGCGTCCTCGCTGGCGACAAGGTTCAGGTGGAAATGAACACCTATGACCTCACCAAGGGGCGGATCAATTACCGCTTCAAGTAAGGGCACAGACGCTCTCGCACGCGAGTTGATTGCAGCGGGCGCGTCAGAAGATGCGACCGCCCGCGAGGCGCATGATGCCCAGTCGCCTGCTGTAAAAATGCAGCGTCCGGCACCTGCCTTGGTCCTGGGGTCGGCCAGCCCGCGCCGGCTTGAGCTTCTGGCGCGGATCGGCGTTACTCCTGCCCATATCCAACCCGCCGATATCGACGAGACACCTCGTCGTGGTGAGTTACCGCGCGATTACGTCCGCCGCATGGCCCGCGAAAAGGCAGAGGCGCTGATCGGCTCGACCAATGGCGCTGTCTTATGCGCCGACACAGTCGTGGTCGCGGGCCGTCGAATCCTGGGCAAACCCACCGATTTGGCAAAGGCGCGGTGCTATCTGCAGCTTCTCTCGGGTCGCCGGCATCGGGTTCTGACTGCTGTCACCCTTGCCCATGACGGGCGGCTGCGCGAAAGGCTGGTCGAAACGGTTATCCGTTTCCGCCCTCTGACCGCCGGGACGATCGACGAATATCTTGACAGCGGCGAATGGCAGGGCAAGGCGGGCGGCTATGCCATTCAGGGCCGCGCGTCTGCCTTTGCATTGTGGATGCGAGGCTCTTACACAAGCGTGGTCGGGCTACCGCTGGCGGAAACGGCCAGCCTGCTCGCTGCAATCGGAATTCAGGGAAAGATGGCATGAAGGGGCGCCAGATCGTTCTGGGACAGGTCTTTGGTCGCGAAGCGGCCGCGCTGATGCTGGACGGCCGGCTTGAGGATCTGCTGATCGACCTTGGCGATGCGATGCCGCTTGCCCCCGGTGCGATCTGCCGCGCCAAGGTTGATCGGCTGGTCAAGGGACAAGGCGGCGTGTTTTTGCGCCTGCCTGACGATGCGCGCGGCTTTCTGCGTGACCGCAGCGGTTTGCGCGAGGGGCAATCATTGCTTGTGCAGGTCAGCGGCAGCGCCGAAGAGGGCAAGGCGATTCCCGTCTCAACCCGGCTGAATTTTCGTGGCCGCCATGTCATCGTGACCCCGGGCGCGCCGGGCGTGAATGTCTCGCGCCGCATCCGTGATGATGAGCTGCGCGAAAACCTTGTCAGTCTGGGCAAAGCCGCATTAACAGAAATCACCGACCCGCCCGGCATTGTCTTTCGCTCAATTACGGCAGAGGCGGCCGAAGATGAGATCAGCACTGAACTGGCTGAGATTCTTGAACTTGCAGCTGCTATTCTAGCCGACCGGGAGGGGCAGCCCGAACTGCTGCTCGATGCACCTGCGCCGGCTGAGCTGGCCTGGCTGGATTGGGCTGATCCCGCCCCGGACAGTGTCGAGGACGGCCCCGACGCCTTCGAAATTACCGGGGCCGAGGCGATGGTCCAGCAAATGCTGCGTCCGCGCGTGGATCTGGGTGGCGGCGCCTGGGCCGAGATCGAGGCCCTGCGGGCGCTGGTTGCGATCGACGTGAACACTGGCAGTGACCATTCGCCTGCTGCCGGGCTTAAGGCCAATATCGCCCTGGCGCGGGACCTGCCCCGTCAATTGCGTCTGCGCGGCCTGGGTGGCCAGATCGTCGTCGACTTTGCCCCGATGCCCAAGCGGGATCGCGGGACGCTGGACCAGGTCCTGCGCGCGGCCTTCCGTTCGGAAACGACCGAGACGGTGCTGATCGGCTGGACCGCGATGGGACTTTACGAGATCAGCCGCAAGCGTGACCGTATCCCGCTGACGCGGCTGGCCAGAGCGGAGGACAAGGCATGAAATGCCCGATCTGCGGCAAGCCCGCCTCAGAGCGTTATCGCCCTTTTTGTTCGCGCCGCTGCGCCGATGTCGATCTGGCACGCTGGCTGCGGGGCGACTATCGCATCCCGGGCGAGCCGGTTGTTGATCCTGACAAGGAAGAGTGAAAAATTTCGCTTTTTGGCACTGGACACCGGCGCGGCACTGCCCTAACAACGCGCCTGTCCAAAGCAGAAAGCTGCGGGCCCGGATAGCTCAGTTGGTAGAGCAGCGGATTGAAAATCCGCGTGTCGGTGGTTCGAATCCGCCTCCGGGCACCATTTTTTCAATAACTTAGCATTTGCGACCAAGCCGAAGGTATCACCCATGATATCAGGTTGCTGTTCTGGTCTCGTTCCGTTCATTTTCTTTCTCCCACGCCTGCCGAGCTGTTGCCGCTGTCGCGAGGGACTAGCTTTGGCACAAACGCGCATTAGGTTGCGGACAAAAAAATTCCGCAGGGCGCGGCGCAACTGTCAGGATCAGGAAATTGTTCTTTCGGCTAACAGTCGCGATCCAGCCGCGCACATTGTTGAAGCGCAACATACAGAGGCCGGTTGAACTTGAACAGCTCCAAGTGAAACCGGCATTCCGGCGAAGGCCAGACCCCGCGGCGCAGACGCTTTAGCTGCATGCCGAACGTCTTGGAACGGCGCGCGCTGCGCTCGGCAATCCATCTGGTTATGTAAGTCTTGAAGCGCGGCACGCCATCCAATTCATGGACATGCGCCACTGCGACAATTTCCTCTGCGGTGAACCATTCGGAGTCGTCGCCTCTGACCTGCAATATTCCGGAAGCGCGACGTCTACCTCTGCGTCCAGATACTCCCACAACGCCTAGTCAAAGGCTGTCCAGTGGTATTCAAGCGCACCGCCGCCCCTTTGGCCCTCCCGCTTTCGACACAGTTCCGACGGCGGGCCTGCGCCATCATCGCCCTTGAGCTGTTTCGGCATGCCCCAGCGGGTCGCCGGCACTCCAAGAACCTGATGGATTTCGGCCAATTTAGCGGCTTCGCCAGCCGTAAACCATTTGCAGGCATCATCCTTTTCCGCCGCCATCAATTTCCTCTTATCAGCTTGAGTTTGACCAGCATCTTGGCGGCGTCCTCGACGTTCGGCAACGCCACACCCGCAGGCAGGCAGCCGGGCAGCGGCTCGGGTGCTGGCGACACCGGCAGGGCGAACAGTTCATCGGTTTCGGCTTCAAGCTCTGGCAGGTCGAGGATGCGAGCAATCAGCGCATCAAAGGCCCGCGCAGGCAGGCTTGAGACGTGGAACAAAACCCTGCGACCTCGGGCGGAGGGCGCTTCCAGTCCTCGCGGCCCGCTTTCTGCGCGATGGTGCTGCGGGGCGTGGGCAGACCCGGAAGGCACAGTGCAGCAAGCCCCCCGCGTCATACCACTCCGGGAAAGTCGCACGGTCGCAGGCGATCCACAGCACAAGAGTTTCGAGATAGGCCAGGGTGCGGACGGCGGCAAGGGAAATGCGATAGACGACGGTAAAACCGTTCTTGCAGGCACGGCGGCCGGTCTCGATCAGGATGCCTTCGTTTAGAAATTCATTGATGGTGCGCTTGACGGTGGTTTCGCCAAGCTCGGTGTGGCGCTGGATCGTTCCCTTGGAGCACCAGATGCCAGACCCGTCATCACTCGCCTTGTCGGCCAGAAACATGATGATCTGGTTTCGGACCGGACTGCCGAAGCGCCTCCCGGCACACAGATTCGCAACCTTCCAGCTTATGCCGCACCTCCCCACGGGGTTACGCGGCGAAAAGCTGTGACATATTCTTTTGTCAGAAGACCTTTGACAGTGCCGTCGGATGGAGTGCCAGCTCCTCCGGCGGTTTTCTTTTGCGCAGAGGTCAGGCCGCAAAACTGCGGAACACCTGCGTTATAACCCATTGATTTGCATGGTGCCGCATTGCACGAATACGGGGCACCACTTCGTTGATTTTACTCACTTTTCAGAAGAAGTGGTGGGCGACCCTGGAATCGAACCAGGCATGGGTCTCCCCGGCGGAGTTACAGTCCGCTGCCGCACCTTGCAGCACGTCGCCCGCCGAACGCTTTCGGCGTGTGGAGGGGTGATTATCCCGCCCGGCGCAGGGCGTCAAGCAGGGATCAGGGGAAAAGTTGTGGCCAGCCATCTGTTTCGACCATCCCGCAGCAGAACTTGCAATTTCCCGCATTTTCTGCGCAGTCGAAACGACAGCCGGGGACAGGATATGGCCGAGAAACCGCAGAAAACCAAAAAACCCGCCTGGGTCATCGACAAAGAACGCGCCCGCCGCGCCGCCGCAGCCGAAACGCTGTGGCTATTCGGCCTGCATGCGGTGCGCGATGCGCTGGCTAACCCCCGCCGCGAAAAGCTGCGCCTGGTCGTCAGTCGCAATGCGCTTGATCGTCTGGGCCCTCTGCCAGAGGGGACCGAACCAGAAATCACCGATGCCCGGACCTTTGACAAGGCCGTACCATTGGCACCCGACAGCGTCCATCAGGGCGCCGCACTGGAGGTCAGGCCGCTTGCCTGGGGCAAGCTTGAGGATCTGGCGCTGTCCGGACCGGGGCGCCCGTTGATGGTGGCGCTGGACCGCGTGACCGATCCGCATAACGTAGGCGCAATCCTGCGCTCGGCCGAGGTCTTTGGCGCACGGGCAGTTATCGCCCCGGCCCGCCATTCCGCTCCCGAAACCGGGGCACTGGCCAAGACCGCCTCGGGCGCGCTGGAACGCCAGCCCTATCTGCGCGTCACCAACCTTGCCGATGCGCTGATCGAGCTGAAGGCCATGGGCTATACCGTCCTTGGGCTCGACGGGACCGGGCAAGAAACCCTGCCCGAAACTCTGCGCGCCCTCTCGGGTCGTGCGATCTGCCTCGTGCTTGGCGCCGAGGGACCGGGGCTGCGCGAACGCACACGCGAAACCTGCGATCATATCCTGCGTATCCCGTTTGCAGCCGATTTCGGCTCGCTCAACGTCTCGAACGCGGCGGCCGTGGCGCTTTACGCCGCTTCACAGAGCTGAGCGGTGCCATCACAACGGCGCTAGAAAGCGCCCGTCTCGGTTGAGAATCGCAAGGCGATTTGCCAGATCCATAGGCAACCCTCAGCCTATGCGCAGCCATGATTCGACCGATTCTCGCCAGCCTGTTCCTTTTCCTGCCCGCCAATGCGACGATGGCAGAGGATTGGGCGCTCGACGGTATGGACCCGGTCTCATACGGGATGGAGAATGCGGCCGTTCCGGGGCGTAACGATCTGGTCACCGTCTGGCGCGGTCAGGCCTGGCATTTTGCCAGCGAGCATAACCGCAACCTTTTCGAAGCAAACCCCAAGGCCTATGCGCCGGGGTTGGGCGGACTTTGCGTCGTCGCCCTGTCCGAAGGGCGCTCAGAGCCCGGCAATCCGCGCTATTTCGTGGTCATTGGCCAGCGAACCTATCTGGTGCGCTCTGAACGGGCACGCGAGCGGCTTTTAGCCGACCCACAGGGCATTCTGATGCGCGCAAAAGCCGTTTGGGTGCGACTTAATCCCTAAAAATTCACTTTCTCGTGATAACGATGGAACCATTTCGCCACAGTTCCCATTTATTTATTGGACATGACCTCGGAACGGTCATGTTCAGATCACTGTCCCTCGTTCCGCGACTTGCGCCCGGCCAGCACTCTGGACCGGGCGCTTTTTCCATGCCACTTTCGGTTGAGATCTTTGGGGGAGGATCAGAATGAATCTGGCCATACTTCGCGACACAGGCAGTTCGCCGGTTGATGACGACATAGCGCGGATCGCGCGCACCGCCCGCTGCATTGCCATCGTCGGCCTGTCGCCGAACGAGGTGCGTCCGTCATGGGGCGTTGCGCGCTATCTGAAATCTCAGGGCTATCGAATCGTGCCGGTCAACCCGACGCATGCTGGCAGCACGATTCTGGATGAGCATGTCTATCCTGACCTGCGTTCGATCCCGCCCGAAATCGAGGTCGACATGGTGGATATCTTCCGCCGCGTCGACGCAGTGCCCGCCATAGTCGATGAGGCCATCGCTCATCTGCCGAAGCTGCGCACGATCTGGATGCAGCTTGGCATCAGCCATCCGCAGGCCACCGCCCGGGCGCGCGCCCGTGGCCTGACGGTGATCGAGGATCGCTGCCCCAAGATCGAATTCCCGCGCTTTCTTTGAATGAACAGGACCACGGATCGCGAAACAGCCCCTGCCCGCGATCCGTGGCCCTGATTGATTTCCGGACGATCAGAAGCCCGAATAAAGCCCTTCGTAGATCGGGCCCAGCGTCCCCACCTCGAACAGCGAGCTGACCGAGGTGCCGTTCCAGATGTTCAGAATCGCCTGAGCAAACATCGGCGCCGTGGGTACGATGCGGATGTTCGTGGCCGATTTCACCTTGGCGCCCGGCTCGATCGAATCTGTGATGACCAGCGATTTCATCACCGAATTCTGAACCCGCTCGACCGCCGGGCCGCTAAGCACACCATGGGTGATATAGGCATGAACCTCGGTCGCGCCATGCTCGGTCAGCACCTGTGCAGCCTTGCACAAGGTACCAGCGGTGTCGCAGATATCGTCAACGATGATGCAGGTCTTGCCGGTCACATCACCGATCACCGTCATCTCGGCGACTTCGCCCGGCTTTTCGCGGCGCTTGTCCACGATGGCGAGCGGTGCGCCGATCCTTTGTGCAAGTTCACGTGCCCGGGCAACACCGCCAACGTCAGGCGAAATCACCATCAGGTCCGACATGCGGTCACGGAAGTGATGTTTGATATCCAGTGCAAAGACCGGGGCAGCATAAAGGTTGTCCACCGGAATATCGAAAAAGCCCTGAATCTGGGCGGCATGCAGGTCCAGCGTCAGAACCCGGTCAACGCCTGCCTCGGTCAGCAGGTTCGCAACCAGTTTGGCGCTGATAGGCGTGCGGGCCTTGGCGCGGCGGTCCTGCCGGGCATAGCCGAAATAGGGGATGACCGCCGTGATACGTGCCGCAGACGAGCGCCGCAGCGCATCGGTCATGATCAGCAGCTCCATCAGGTTGTCGTTGGCCGGGTTCGAGGTCGGCTGGATGATGAACATGTCCTCGCCGCGGACGTTCTCATAGACCTCGACAAAGATTTCCTGATCGTTGAAGCGTTCGACCCGCGCCTCGATCGGGGCGACATTCATCCCGCGATGCATCGACATGCGGCGGGCGATCGCGGTGGCCAGAGGCCGGTTCGCATTTCCCGCGATGAGCTTGGGTTCGGTCATGGCCGGCATGGGCGTGTCCTGTCTGGATTCGTGCGATTGCACCCCGCTTAGCACCGGGCTAGCCTGCTCGCAAACCCCGAGGATAAAACCATGGCGCATATCGACTATTACTTCGGCACACCCAGCCCCTGGGCCTATCTCGCCGGAAACCGGCTGGAGGAAATCGCCGCCCGGCACGGCGCAACGATCACCTACAAGCCTGTCGATCTGCTACAGCTCTTTGACCGCACCGGCGGCATCCGCCCGGCGAACCGCCATCCCTCGCGCATGGAGTACCGCGCACAAGAGCTGCGCCGCTGGTCCGGACATCTGGGTCAGCCGCTGAACCTGAGGCCCGCCTTCTGGCCCGTGAACCCCGCGCCCTCGTCCTATGCGATCATTGCCGCGCAAGAGGCCGGCGGCGGCGATCTGGCTGGCCTGGTGCAAAGTTTCCTGCGCGGGGTCTGGGCAGAAGAGGCCGACATCGCCGATGACGCGGTGATCCGTGACAAACTCTCTGCGGCAGGTTTTGACCCCGAACTTGCCAACAAAGGCCTGTTCATCGGTGCCGAGACCTTTGCACGCAACCTTGAGCAAGCGGTCGAGGACGGCGTCTTTGGCGCCCCCTTCTACATCGTGCGCGAAACGGGTGAGCGGTTCTGGGGTCAGGACCGGCTGGACTTTCTTGACCGGCATCTGGCCTCACTGTGAGCGTGCTGCATCTAAGGCAATGGCCGGGGAACCAGGATCGCCCGGCACTGGCGCTGCATTGCATGATGGGCAATGGCGTCTATTGGGGTCCGATTGCCGAGACTCTGCGTGATCATGTGCGGATCAGCGCGCCTGACCTGCCCGGCCACGGGCAAAGCCCGGATTGGGATGGCGGGACGCCTGACTACCACACCTTTACCACGCGCACCGTTGCCGCGCTGATCGACCGGCCGCTGGATCTGATCGGTCACAGCATGGGGGCGACCGTCGCCCTGCGCATCGCCGTCGCCGCGCCCGAGGCCGTACGAAGCCTGACCCTGATCGAGCCAGTGCTCTTTGCCGCCGCGCCCGACGCTCATAACGACGCATTGATGGCCGAGGTCGAGGCCAAGCTGAAAGCAGGCGAAGATGCCGAGGCGGCACGAGCCTTTCTTGCCTGCTGGGGCGGGCTGGACTGGGATGCACAGACGCCTGCGGGCCGGGCGCGGCTTGCGCGGCAAATTCACCTTGTTCACGCCAGCAACGAGGCGCTGCGCCATGACGCGGCCAATATCCTGCGTCCTGACGGGCTAGAGGCTATCGACGCACCGGTACTGATCATCATGGGTGAAGAGTCCCCGCCCGTCATTCCCGCGATTGCGGATGCTCTGGCTGCGCGGATGCCTGATGTCGGTCGCGCCCGCGTACCCGGAGCAAGCCATATGCTGCCGATCACCCATCCACGCCAGGTGGCCGAGCTGATCGCGCTGAACCTCGAACGGGCCTGAGGCCGGCGTTCAGCCGACCTCCCAATCGTCATGGTGGCGCAGCGGGCCAATGGCCATCCAACTGGCCCGCACCCGCGCAACACGCGTGTCGCCCCAGGTCCGGAATTGCAGCTCGAATCCTGTCTCGGTCACGTTCGCCGCGCGGATATCGGCGCGCTGGTTGGCGCCGCAATCAATATCCCACATCGTCAGTGAAACATGGACTACCGGTGGCTCAATAAAAGGCTCATCAAACTGGACCTGCTGGGCCTCGACCCGAGGCCCCTCTCCGGTCCACATCGGGCCGCCACTCTCGAATGCCGAGAACATCTCGGTCGTGCCCTGAGCGACCCCAACGGCAAACTGGCCAAAATATCTCAGGAGTCCCCCCAATCTTTCATGAAAGGTGATTGCGAAAAAGAATAAAGCCCCGGAAAAACCGGGGCTTACTATGGGGCCTGCCGCTGTTGGCGTCAATTCCCCGTCAGTGCGGGAAATTGGCCTGATTGGGGTCCAGCCCGATGTGCGTGCCAAGCGCCTCCATATCGGCCAGCAGCTTGACCGCGGCGGCGACCAGCTCTTCTCCGGCGGATTCGCGTTCCTTGGCGGTCTCAACGCGACGACGGGCCTGAGCCATCATTTCGTTAAAGACCTCTTGCGTCATCTCGGCGCGCGGATGTCCGCGTTCGGCCAGCAGGCTGACGGATTCACCGTTGATCTCGGCGAAACCGCCGGTCACAGCAAATTCCGTCTCGGTCCCGTCGGCCGCAACCACAGTCACCAGACCGGGGCGCAGATTGACGATGGCCGGAGCATGGCCGGGCATCGCCGTCAGATCGCCTTCGGCGCCGGGCAGGCGCACCTCGCGCGCCGCAACGGAAAGCAGGTTCCGTTCCGGCGAGACGAGGTCGAACTGCATCGTATCGGCCATATCGCCCCCTTACGCCGCGTCAGCGGCGAGGCGCTGCGCCTTGGCTTTCACGTCCTCGATGCCGCCGACCATGTAGAAGGCCGCTTCCGGCAGGTGGTCGTATTCGCCGGCAACCACCGCTTTGAAAGACTTGATCGTGTCCTCAAGCGGCACCTGCACACCGTCCGAGCCGGTGAAGACTTTCGCCACGTCGAAGGGCTGCGACAGGAAGCGCTGGATCTTCCGGGCGCGGGCCACGGTCAGCTTGTCCTCTTCCGACAGTTCGTCCATGCCGAGAATGGCGATGATGTCCTGCAGCGACTTGTATTTCTGCAGGATACCCTGAACGTCGCGCGCAACCTGATAGTGCTCTTCGCCAACGATCGCCGGATCAAGGATCCGCGAGGTCGAGTCGAGCGGGTCCACAGCCGGGTAGATACCAAGCTCGGAGATGGCGCGCGACAGAACCGTGGTGGCGTCGAGGTGGGCAAACGAGGTCGCCGGAGCCGGGTCGGTAAGGTCGTCGGCCGGAACGTAGATGGCCTGCACCGAGGTGATCGAGCCGCTCTTGGTCGAGGTGATCCGCTCTTGCAGGGCGCCCATGTCGGTCGCCAGCGTCGGCTGATAACCCACGGCCGAGGGAATACGGCCCAGAAGCGCCGACACCTCGGAACCCGCCTGCGTAAAGCGGAAGATGTTGTCGACAAAGAACAGAACGTCGGTGCCCGACTGGTCGCGGAACTGCTCGGCCAGGGTCAGACCGGTCAGCGCCACGCGCATACGCGCACCCGGAGGCTCGTTCATCTGGCCATAGACCAGAGCCACCTGCGATTCCGACAGGTTGTCAGGCTTGATAACGCCCGATTCCACCATCTCATGGTACAGGTCGTTACCTTCGCGGGTACGCTCGCCCACACCGGCGAACACCGAGTAGCCCGAGTGCACTTTGGCGATGTTGTTGATCAGTTCCATGATCAGAACCGTCTTACCAACGCCGGCGCCGCCGAACAGGCCGATCTTACCACCCTTGGAGTAGGGCGCGAGCAGGTCGATAACCTTGATACCGGTAACCAGGATCTCGGACGCGGTCGCCTGAGCGGCGAAGTCCGGAGCCGGCTGGTGGATGGCGCGGGTCTGGCTTGCGTCAACCGGACCGCCTTCGTCCACCGGCTCACCAACCACGTTCAGGATCCGGCCCAGAGTCGCGTCACCAACCGGCACGGTGATCGGGCCGCCGGTGTCGCGCACGGCCAGACCACGGACCAGACCTTCGGTCGCGTCCATCGCGATGGTGCGGACGGTGTTCTCACCCAGGTGCTGAGCCACTTCCAGCACCAGACGCTTGCCGTTGTTTTCAGTCTCGAGTGCGTTCAGAATCGCCGGAAGCGGGCCGTCGAACTGCACATCGACGACGGCGCCGATCACCTGCGTGATTTTTCCCTTGGCCTCTGCCATGTGTTTAACCCCTACGTGTCAGAGCGCCTCTGCGCCCGAGATGATTTCAATCAGTTCTTTGGTGATCGCGGCCTGACGCGAGCGGTTATATTCCGTCGTCAGCCTGTCGATCATGTCACCGGCGTTGCGGGTCGCGTTGTCCATGGCGGTCATCCGCGCACCCTGTTCCGAAGCCGCGTTTTCCAGCAGCGCGGCAAAGACCTGCGTGGCCACCGCACGCGGCAGCAGGTCGTTCAGGATCGCGCCTTCGTCCGGTTCATAGTCGTAAAGCGCCGAGGCCGCGGCCTCGCCTTCCTCGACTACCGCCGGGATGACCTGCAGGGCCGTCGGCACCTGGCTGATCACCGATTCGAAGCGGTTGAAGAACAGCGTCGCCACGTCGAACTCGCCAGCGTCAAAGCGGGCGAGGATTTCGTCCGCAATGTCGCGCGCATTCTCATAGCCGATACGTTTGACCTCGCTCATGTCGACGTGATGGACAAAGAGGGCGCCGTATTCGCGCTTGAGCTGTTCGCGGCCCTTTTTGCCGACGGTCAGGATCGACACCTGCTTGCCCTGCGCCTGCAGCTCTTGCAGGCGCAGCCGGGCGAGCTTGACGATGGACGAGTTGAATCCGCCCGCAAGCCCGCGCTCGGAGGTCATCACGACCAGAAGGTGGCGACGATCTTCGCCGGTGCCGGCCAGCAGGCGCGGTGCCGCGGCCGAACCAGCCGCAGCGGCGGTCAGGCCAGCGATCACCGCCGACATCCGGTCGGCATAGGGGCGCGCGGCCTCGGCCGCTTCCTGCGCACGGCGCAGTTTCGCGGCGGCGACCATCTGCATCGCCTTGGTGATCTTGCGCGTGTTCTTGACGCTGCCGATCCGGTTCTTGAGGTCCTTGAGGCTGGGCATCTATCCCTCCTCTCAGGCGTAGGTCTTGGCGTAGCCGTCCAGCGCTGCCTTGATCGCATCCTCAAGCTCGCCCGCAACCTTGCGGTCGTTCTTGGTCATGTCCTCAAGCAGATCAGCCTTCTGGTTGCGCAGGTACTGGATCAGGCCGCGCTCCCACTTGGTCACGTCCCTGACCGGGATGCTGTCCAGATAGCCTTTCGTGCCGGCATAGATGACGATCACGATTTCGGCGTTGGTCAGCGGCGAGTACTGCGGCTGTTTCATCAGCTCGGTCAGGCGCGCACCACGGTTCAGCAGCTTTTGCGTCGCCGCGTCGAGGTCCGAACCAAACTGGGCAAAGGCAGCCATTTCGCGGTACTGCGCCAGTTCCAGCTTCACCGGGCCGGCGACCGATTTCATCGCTTTGGTCTGGGCGGCCGAACCAACGCGCGACACCGACAGACCGGTGTTCACGGCCGGGCGGATACCCTGGAAGAACAACTCGGTTTCCAGGAAGATCTGGCCGTCAGTGATCGAGATCACGTTGGTCGGGATATAGGCCGACACGTCGCCCGCCTGGGTTTCGATGATCGGCAGCGCGGTCAGCGAGCCGGCGCCATTGGCGTCGTTCAGCTTGGCCGAACGCTCAAGCAGACGCGAATGCAGGTAGAAAACGTCACCCGGATAGGCTTCACGCCCCGGCGGACGGCGCAGCAGCAGCGACATCTGGCGATAGGCGACAGCCTGTTTCGACAGGTCGTCATAGATGATCAGCGCATCCATGCCATTGTCGCGGAAATATTCGCCCATGGCGGTCGCCGAATAGGGCGCCAGATACTGCATCGGTGCGGGGTCCGAAGCGGTCGCGGCCACGACGGTCGTGTAGGCCATGGCGCCCGTTTCTTCGAGCTTTTTTACCAGCTGGGCGACGGTCGAACGCTTTTGACCCACTGCGACATAGATGCAGTGCAGGGTCTTCATGCCGTCAGCTTCGCGGCCGTTGTAGTTCGCCTGGTTCAGGATGGTGTCCAGAGCGATGGCGGTTTTGCCGGTCTGACGGTCGCCGATGATCAGCTCGCGCTGGCCGCGGCCGATCGGGATCATGGCGTCGACCGACTTGAGGCCGGTGGCCATCGGCTCGTGCACCGATTTGCGCGGCATGATGCCCGGCGCCTTGACGTCGGCGATGCGGCGCTCCGAGGCGTTCAGCGGGCCTTTGCCGTCGATCGGGTTACCAAGCGCGTCAACGACGCGGCCAAGCAGTTCTTTGCCGGCCGGGACTTCCACGATGGTGCCGGTCCGTTTGACGGTGTCACCTTCCTTGATGTCGCGGTCATCGCCGAAAATCACGATACCGACGTTGTCGGCTTCAAGGTTCAGGGTCATCCCGCGGATGCCGCCCGGGAATTCGACCATCTCACCGGCCTGAACCTTGTCCAGGCCATAGACGCGGGCGATACCGTCACCGACGGACAGCACCTGCCCGACCTCGGCCACCTCGGCGTCCTGACCGAAATTCTTGATCTGATCCTTGAGGATGGCCGAGATTTCGGCTGCCTGGATTCCCATTATCCGACCTCTTTCATAGCATTCTGGAGGGAGGCGAGCTTCGAGCGGATCGAGCTGTCGATCATCTGCGAGCCCAGTTTGACGATCATGCCGCCGATGAGGCTTTCATCGACGCGCGCGTTCAGTTTCACCTTCTTGCCCGATTTGGCGGCCAGTGTTTCCGCCAGACGGGTCCTCTGTTCGTCGCTCAGCGCCTGGGCGCTGACCACATCAGCCGTCACCTCGCCCTTGGCGTCGGCGATCAGCGTGCGCAGCCGGGCAACGAATTGCGGCAGTGCAAACAGCCGGCGGTTGCGGGCCATCAGCCGCAGCGTATTGGCCAGTTCAGCCGACAGGCCCATGCGCCCGGCCAAAGCCGTAACCGCAACCTCCTGCTGCTGCCGGTCATAAATGGGCGAGAGGGTCAGATCGCGCAGGTCCTTGCTGGCGTCATAGGCCGAGGCCAGATCGTCGATCTGGGCAGACAGGGCGTCGATACCGCCCGCATCCCTGACCAGATCGAACAGGGCCTGCGCATAACGCCCGGCGATATCAGCGGAAATCGAAGCGGAATTGGCCACGGTCATCCTTCCGGTTAGCGCAAGCTCCGCAGGCGGGCCGGCTGAAGGGCCGGTCTGTCGCGGAGCGCGGGTCCAAGGGGCGGCTCTGGCACAATCCGGCTGGAGCCTTCCCGAAAATCTGCGGCGTCTCTAGCAGGTGATTTTCGCTGCCGCAACCGCCTTGAACACGGAAATATGAGGGTTTGCGACCCTTGGTGGAGCGCCGCTACGACCGATTGCGCAAACAGTCCGTCACTGTGGCCCTGTTACCCCAACGCCCACTGGCAAAGATTCGCCCAAAGCGACCGGCGACCGGCGTGAGGATTCGCCTTCGCAAGGGGGGCGTTCAGCCCGGTCCCGGATCGCGGGCGATGCGACCGGCGCCCTGCCCGGCGGGCCGGGGTCGTGCGATCCCCTCCAGCACGTCAAGCGGGCTCGGAACGCTGACCCCCCTGCCCCGCCCGACCGGAGCAGGCACCTGCTTGCTGAACTCGGTCAGAACCAGTCCCGCGACCAGCACCTGACTGATACGCAGGCCTGCCCGCTCCCACATCTGGGCGCTTTTAAGCCAGAACCGCCGATCCGAGGGCGGGATATAAAGCGCGGCTCCGGTGCGCTCGGTGACGAAACCCGCCGCCCGCGCCTGCACCTCAAGCTGACCGGCAGTATAGCTGCGCCCAAAGCCGAACGGCGTCGTCTCGGAACGCGCCCACAGCCCGGCCCGGTTGGGCACCATCACCATCAGCCGACCGCCGGGGCCCAGGACCCGCCACGCCTCGTCCATCACCACCGACGGATGATCGGCGGTCTCTAGCGCATGCAAAAGCACCAGCCGATCCACACTGCCGGTATCCAGCGGCCAGGCTGTTTCTTCGCACAGGACCGAGCAATTGGGCAGGCCGACCGGCCAGGCCATCACCCCCTGCGGACCCGGCATCAACGAGATCACCCGCCGCGCACGCCCCAGATAAGGCCGCATCAGCGGTGCAGCAAAGCCATATCCCGCCACGGTCATGCCCTGCGCCTGATCGGGGGGCCACAGGTCTGTCAGACGGTCGCGCAATATGCGCTGCACCACCCGCCCCAGCGCACGGGTATAGTAGAACTTACGTAGCTCGAATACATCGTGATGCATTGCGCCTCCGGCTTCGCAGCGCCAGAGTGCGGCAAAGAAAGGAATTTGCCAATGCCGCTGGAACTCGTCCCTGTCCGCTGTCTGACCGACAACTATGCCTGGCTTGTGCACGGCAACGGACAGACCGCATTGATAGACGCCCCGGAAGCAGAGCCGATTCTACACGAACTTCGTGCACGTGGCTGGTCATTGAGCCAGATCGCGCTGACCCATCACCATGACGATCATATTCAGGCGGTGCCTGAACTTGTAGCCGCAACCGGCGCCGTAGTAATCGGCAATGCCGACGATGCCACGCGTCTGCCAGCGTTAGATCAGGCCGTGCGGCCCGGTGAGAAATTTGATCTTTGCGGAGAAACGGCCGGGGTCATTGACGTTCCCGGCCACACCATCGGTCATGTCGCCTTTCACCTGCCCGGATCGGCGATGGTTTTTACCGCCGACAGCCTGATGGCGCTTGGCTGCGGCCGCCTGTTCGAAGGCGATGCCGACACGATGTGGGCCTCGCTCTCACGCCTGAACGCGCTGCCCGCCGAAACACTGGTCTGCTCGGGGCACGACTACTGCCGCGGCAACGGCGCCTTTGCCCTGTCGGTCGATCCTGATAACGCCGCGCTGCAACAGCGGCTGACCGAAACCACGACAGGCGCACGCCCTTGCGCCCCCTCGACCCTGGCCGAGGAACGGGCAACAAATCCCTTCCTGCGCGTACGCGAACTGGCGGCCTCGCTGGGCCTTGCCGGTGCCGCGGACGCCAAAGTCTTTGCCGAGCTGCGGGCGATGAAGGACCGATTCTGACCCTATTTGTGACACGGCAAGAAAATTCGCCTCCGCCCCGCAGATATTCCGTTAACCGGATTTCCCACCGGCCAGATGCTTGAAATCCGGCCAGCCGGATATCACATCTGCCTCAACGGCGGAAAAATCCGCATGAGCGGAAGCAAATACCGCTTGAATTGCGCGAAAATCCACCAATTCTTAACTGTATCGTGACAGTCTGGTCAGGTGGACCGCTAAATCTGGCGGCCCAAACCGCCAGCCGACTGACAGGAGCTTGAAGTGCCGTCCTTTTCGACCTCCCTGGAACAGGCCATCCATGCTGCGCTCGCGCTGGCCAACGAACATCGCCATGAGCTTGCCACGCTAGAGCATCTGTTGCTCGCGCTGACGGAGGAACCCGACGCCGTAAAGGTAATGCGGGCATGCAATGTCGATCTGGACGAGCTGCGCCGCATGCTGGTCGAGTTCATCGAAGATGATCTCTCGACCCTTATCACCGATGTAGAGGGTTCCGAGGCCGTCCCCACCGCCGCTTTCCAGCGCGTAATCCAGCGCGCCGCGATTCATGTCCAAAGCTCGGGCCGGACCGAGGTGACCGGGGCGAACGTCCTTGTCGCCATCTTCGCCGAGCGGGAATCGAACGCCGCCTTCTTCCTGCAAGAGCTGGATATGACGCGCTATGACGCGGTGAATTTCATCGCCCATGGCGTGGCAAAAAACCCGTCCTTCTCGGAAAACCGCACGATTCAGGGCGCTGAACAGCAAGCCGAGCAAGCCCAGACCGAACAGGGGCAGGGTAAGGACGAATCCGCGCTGGCAAAATACTGTGTCAACCTGAACAAGAAAGCCTCCAAAGGCGATGTTGATCCGCTGATCGGCCGCGCCGACGAGGTTGAGCGTTGCATTCAGGTCCTCTGCCGCCGCCGCAAGAACAACCCGCTTTTGGTGGGCGATCCCGGTGTCGGCAAGACTGCGATCGCCGAGGGGCTGGCGCTCAAGATCACTCGTGGCGAAACGCCCGAGGTGCTGGCGGGCTCGACCATTTTCTCGCTCGATATGGGCGCCCTTCTGGCCGGTACCCGCTATCGCGGCGACTTCGAGGAACGGCTGAAAGCCGTGGTCAAGGAACTGGAAGAGCATCCTGACGCCATCCTCTTCATCGATGAGATCCATACCGTGATCGGCGCGGGCGCAACCTCAGGTGGTGCAATGGATGCCTCGAACCTGCTCAAGCCGGCGCTCGCCGGCGGCAAGCTGCGCTGCATGGGCTCGACCACCTACAAAGAGTTCCGCCAGCATTTCGAAAAGGACCGCGCCTTGTCGCGGCGCTTCCAAAAGATTGACGTGAACGAGCCGACCGTGCCCGACACGATCAAGATCCTCATGGGGCTGAAACCGAGCTTCGAAAAGCACCACGATCTGCGTTACACCAATGACGCGATCCGCACCGCTGTCGAGCTTTCGGCTCGCTACATCCACGACCGTAAGCTGCCCGACAAGGCCATCGATGTGATCGACGAGGCCGGAGCGGCCCAGCATCTGGTCGCGGAAAGCAAGCGCCGTAAGACGATTGGCCCGAAAGAGATCGAGGCAGTCGTGGCCAAAATTGCCCGCATCCCGCCCAAGAACGTCTCCAAGGACGATGCGGCAGTGCTGAAGGATCTCGAGGCGACGCTGAAACGTCTGGTCTTTGGTCAGGATGCAGCGATCGAGGCACTGGCCTCTTCGATCAAACTGGCACGGGCTGGCCTGCGTGAGCCGGAAAAACCGATCGGTAACTATCTCTTTGCCGGCCCCACTGGCGTCGGTAAGACAGAGGTCGCCAAGCAGCTCGCCTCGACCCTCGGGGTCGAACTGCTGCGCTTTGACATGTCCGAGTATATGGAGAAACATGCCGTCAGCCGGTTGATCGGCGCGCCTCCGGGCTATGTCGGCTTCGATCAGGGCGGGCTTCTGACCGATGGTGTGGACCAGCATCCGCATTGCGTGCTGCTGCTCGACGAGATCGAAAAGGCCCATCCTGATGTCTACAACATCCTGCTTCAGGTCATGGACCACGGCAAACTGACCGATCACAATGGTCGTCAGGTGGACTTCCGCAACGTGATCCTGATCATGACCTCGAACGCGGGCGCCGCCGATCAGGCCAAGGCTGCTTTCGGTTTCGGGCGCGAACGCCGCGAGGGCGAGGATACCGCCGCCATCGAACGGACCTTCACGCCAGAATTCCGCAACCGGCTGGATGCCGTCATCAGCTTCGCGCCGCTCGCGCGCGAAATCATCGTACAAGTGGTCGAGAAATTCGTGCTGCAGCTTGAAGCCCAGCTCATCGACCGCGGCGTCCATATCGAACTCAGCTCAGAGGCGGCCGACTGGCTGGCCGAGCGTGGATATGACGAACAGATGGGCGCCCGCCCTCTTGGCCGGGTGATTCAGGAATGGATTAAAAAGCCCCTGGCCGAAGAACTGCTGTTCGGCCGCCTGACCAAAGGCGGCGTGGTCCGGGTCCGGATCGAAGACGACAAACCTGTCTTCGACATCACTGGTCCCGAAACGCCCCGGATCAGCAATACCCGGCCACCCCTTCTGACAGCTGACTAACCGAAACTCAAAAGGGCGGCACAATCGTGCCGCCCTTCACCTATTCTGGGATCGGATCACCAACCAGAGTTTCAAAGCGAAATCTGGCTGGCCTTGCGAGACCGTTGGGCACAGGTCCCGGAAAATCCCTGTGACGCTGAGAGGCCGCGCTACGCCAATGTCTGAACGGGTGCCGCAGACGTCGCAGATTTCTGAGGACACCACACGCGGCCCACCCCCAAGGCACGAGGCACGCTGGAAACAGCTAAGCCCGGCGCCCCCGCGCAACCATCGCCTCGGCAAGAAAAACCGCCACCCAATCAAACCTCCGATGACACCTCAACCGCCACCTCGGCTTCTTTCGTGTCTAAATATCCATCACACCTCCGGCGGCTTTGCCTCCGGAGGTGCAAACATCATAACCGTCATTCTGGTTATGCTTTGGTTTTGCCTTCCTTGATCCTGGCCGCCAGTTCCTTGGCGATGGCAAAGCTGCCCTTGATACGGTCGGCTTCCGTCGCCCAATCGCGCAAAAGCACGATCCGGTTATCAGTGATCTTTGCCTGCCCGCGCTGGTCGTGAATGAACTCCACCAGCCCGGCAGGGTTCGGAAACTTGTCGCCGTGGAACTGAATGGTCGCCCCTTTCGGACCAGCATCCAGCTTGGCAATATTGGCACGCTTGGCCATTGCCTTGATGCGAATGACCAGCAGCAGCGTGTTCACCTCACGCGGCAGGGGGCCAAACCGGTCAATAAGCTCGGCCGCAAAACCCTCAAGCTCGACCTTGGTGGTCAGCTCGGCCAACCGGCGATAAAGGCCCAACCGTACATCCAGATCCGGCACATAGCTTTCGGGGATCGTAACCGGCACCCCAAGGTTCAGTTGCGGGGCCCATTCGTCCTCGGGCGTGCCTTCGATTTCGCCGGATTTCAGCTTGGCGATCGTCTCTTCCAGCATCTGCTGGTACAGCTCAAAGCCCACCTCCTTGATATGGCCAGACTGCTCCTCACCCAAAAGGTTGCCTGCGCCGCGCAGATCAAGGTCCTGCGAGGCAAGGTTGAAGCCCGCCCCAAGACTGTCGATGGCGCCCAGGAACTTGAGCCGCCGGATCGCTTGCGGCGTCAGCGGCACACGCGGCTTGGTTGTCAGATAGCAGTAAGCCCGGGTTTTCGAGCGGCCGACCCGCCCACGGATCTGGTAGAGCTGAGCAAGGCCGAACATATCGGCACGCCAGACCACCATGGTATTGGCGGTCGGGATATCCAGTCCCGATTCGACAATAGTGGTTGCCAGAAGCACATCCGCCCCACGGTCGTAAAAGGCGTTCATCCGCTGATCCAGATCGCCTGCCGCCAACTGGCCATGGGCGACGATATAGTTGACCTCGGGCACATGCTCCTTGAGCCACTCCTCGACCTCGGGCAGATCGGCCAGGCGCGGCACGACAAAGAAGCTCTGTCCACCACGGTATTTCTCTCGCAGCAGCGCCTCACGGATGGTTACCCCGTCGAATTCGCTGACATAAGTACGGATCGACAGCCGATCGACCGGCGGAGTGCCGATGATCGACAGATCACGCACCCCGGTCAACGACAGTTGCAGCGTGCGAGGGATTGGCGTCGCAGTCAGGGTCAGAACATGGATGTCGCTGCGCAGCTCTTTCAGCCGCTCTTTATGGGCGACACCAAAATGCTGTTCTTCGTCCACGATCAGCAGGGTCAGGTTCTTGAAGCGCACCTGTTTCGACAGCACCGCATGGGTGCCGACGACGATATCAACCGTACCCTCGGCCAGCCCCTTGCGGGTTTCGGCCGCATCCTTGGCCGAGACAAAGCGCGACAGCGGCCGGACATTGATCGCGGTGCCGCGGAAACGTTCGGCAAAGGTGCGGAAATGTTGCCGCGCAAGCAGCGTCGTCGGCGCAACCACCGCAACCTGCCCACCCTGTGAGGCAGCAATGAAGGCCGCGCGCATGGCGACCTCGGTTTTGCCAAAACCGACATCGCCGACCACCAGCCGATCCATTGGCCGCCCGGCGGCCAGATCCTCGGTCACGTCAACGATGGCGGCCGCCTGATCCTCGGTTTCGGCATAGGGAAAGCGTGCAGCAAAGCTTTCCATCTCATGATGTTCGGGCTCAAGCACGGGCGCAGGACGCAGCAGACGTTCGGCGGCCACCCGCATCAGCCGGTCGGCGATCAGCTTGATCCGCTCTTTCAGCCGGGCCTTGCGGGCCTGCCATGCGCCGCCGCCCAGCTTATCGAGCAGCCCTTCTTCATGCCCGTAACGGCTCAGCAGTTCGATATTCTCGACCGGCAGATACAGCCGGTCTCCGCCCGCATACTCCAGCGCCACGCAGTCATGCGGCACGCCAAGAGCCATGACGGTCTCAAGCCCGGTATAGCGCCCGATGCCATGTTCGACATGAACGACCAGATCGCCGGGGGAAAGCGTAGTGGTATCGCGCAGGAAATTTTCGGCCTTGCGACGCTTTTTCGCGCCCCGGATCAGCCGGTCGCCCAGCACATCCTGTTCCGAGATTACGGCCAGCCGCCCGGTGGCCGAACCATCCGAGACAAAGCCTTCTTCCAGTGGCCAGACCGCCAACCCCAGCGCGCCGGGTTGCTCGGGCAGGTCGCGCAGATCGGTGATGGGTTTTGCACCCTGCACGCCTTCATCGGCGATCAGGCCGGCCAGCCGCTCGCGCGCGCCTTCGGAAAAGCTGGCGATCACCACCCTATGCGTCGATTGCAGCTTGCGCAGATGGTCGGCCAGTGCGGTAAAAAGATTACCCTTTTCGGCCTGACGCTCGGGTGCGAAGTTACGCCCGATCCGACCCCCTGCGTCCAGAATGCCCGGACCGGGCGGCTGCGGCAGGACCGAAAGGCGCAGCACGCGATGCGCCGCCAGCCAGCGCGACCATTCGGCCTCATCGGGGAACATCTCGGCAGGGGGGACCGGGCGATAGACCGTGTCCGAGCCGCCCTTGCGAGCCAGCGCCTCGCGCCGGGCCTCGAATTGCTCGGTAATCGTATGCCAGCGCGCATCGCGGACCTGATCAAGATGATCGTCCGTCATCACCGAGGCGCCGGGCAGATAGTCAAACAGACTTTCCAGCCGCGCATGGAACCAGGGCAACCAATGTTCCATCCCCGCCATCTTGCGGCCGGCGCTTATCCCCTCATACAGCGGATCATTCGCCCCGCCGCCATATTCGGCACGGTAGTTCTGGCGAAAACGGGTAATTGCAGCCTCATCCAGAATCACCTCGGACATGGGCGCAAGCTCGATCCGGTCCAGCTTTTCGATCGAGCGTTGCGTCTCGGGGTCGAAACGCCGCGCGCCATCCAGCACATCGCCGAACATATCCAGCCGGATCGGCCCCGATTCGCCCGGAGGATAGATGTCGATGATCCCGCCCCGAACGGCAAAATCGCCGGGCTCAGTCACGGTCGGGGCCTGCGAAAAGCCCATGCGCGACAAAAAGGCGCGCAGGCCCGCCTCATCCATCCGGTCACCCACCGCGGCAGAAAAGCCCGCATCGCGCAGCACCTCGCGCGCAGGTACGCGCTGCATGGCGGCGGACAGCGTCGTCAGCAGGATCAACGGGCCTTTCAGCGCACCATGAGCCAGCGCCGTCAGCACCGCCATCCGCGCAGCCATCACGCCGGGCGCGGGTGAGACCCGGTCATAGGGGGTCGTGTCCCAGGCAGGAAACTCAAGCACCACCGCGCCGGGGGCGAAAAAGGCCAGCGCCGCGCGCATCGCGGCCATGCGCCGGTCGTCGCGGGCGATATGGATGACCGGGTTGCCACGGGCCAGCTCGCGCGCGAGCAGCGCGGCATCCATGCCTTCGGGCGCGCCGGAAAGGATCAGGTGTTCGGGATGAGCGGACATGGACGGTGAGGTAAACCCGGTACAGCCGAAGTCAAGGCCGGTTCAAAAGCCAAAGGGATGCGTGATCATCCAGATCGCGCCATAAAACGCCGCGACCGCAACCGAAAAGATCGACAGCCCAAGGATCAGCACCCGATGGCGGCGCATCAGGCGCGCGGCCTCGGCCCCCGCCTCATTCACGGGCTGGCCCACCTCTGCCTGCGCCAGGACCTGCCGCAGGCGGCGCGCAAGCCGCAGATCCAGCGCGAAGAGCAATGCAAAGGGCAGGATCAGCAGGACCAGCGCCTGTGCCATCTCAAGCCCGTAGACAAAGCCAAGGGTGGCAAGCGTGGTCAGCAGAAACGACCCCATGCCAAGCAATATCGCCCCCTCACGCGAATCTATGCGCCAGCGCGGCAGGGTCAGGGACAGCCAGTCAAGCAGGTTGATCGCGGCCGGATCGTCCTTTGGACCGGACGTGATGCGGCCTGCGCCGGCGACCACATCCCACGGCACGCCAAGGACGCGCCGCCCTGCCATGGTCCAGGCCAAAGTCAGGATCACCCAGAACCAGATCGAGCTGAAGGACCGGCTGTCCAGCAGGGCGAGGATTCCCTCAGGTCGGGGCACGTCTTCTCCTTGCGTCGGTTGCGACATGCAAACTAACCGCGCCTGCTGCAAAGGAAAACCGGGAAAATCCCTTCCCGATGCCTGGGGGTTGCACCCTGCGCGTCCGGGGTGCAGTTTCAGGGACGCACCCGCCACCGCAAGTCACAGGCCCGCCATGTCCCCGACCCCGATCCTCGCCCCCTTCCCCGCTGCCCGCCTGCGCCGGCTGCGCCGCACCCCCGCCTTGCGCGCAATGGTGACAGAGGTGAACCTGACCCCCGCCAATCTGATCTGGCCGGTCTTTGTGACCGAGATCGAGGGCGGCGCGGGCGAGATCCCCTCGATGCCCGGCGTCGAGCGGCTGACACTGGACGGTGCGCGCCGCGCCGCCGAAACCGCCATGCAGCTTGGCATTCCGGCGATCTGCATCTTTCCCCACTCTGATCCCGACCTGAAGACCGAGACCTGCGAACGCGCCTGGGACCCCGACAATATCGGCAACCGTGCCATCCGCGCCATCAAAGAGGTGGCCCCGGATCTGGCGGTGATGACCGATATCGCGCTGGACCCCTATAACGCCAACGGCCACGACGGGCTGGTGCGTGACGGGATCATCCTGAATGACGAGACGGTCGAGGCGCTTGGCCGGATGGCACTCGCACAGGCCGAGGCCGGGGCGGATATCCTTGGTCCATCGGACATGATGGACGGGCGTATCGGTGCGCTGCGCACCCTGCTTGAGACGAATGGCCACAAGGATGTGGCGATCCTGTCCTATGCGGCGAAATTCGCCAGCGGCTTTTATGGACCTTTCCGCGACGCGGTGGGCGCGTCGGGCCGGCTCGTCGGCGATAAAAAGACCTATCAGGTCAACCCTGCCAACCGCGAAGAGGCGATGCGCTGCGTCGCCCGCGATCTGGCCGAAGGCGCAGATATGGTCATGGTCAAGCCGGGGATGCCCTATCTGGATATCTGCCGCATGGTAAAAGACCAGTTCGCCGCCCCGACCTTTGCCTATCAGGTCAGCGGTGAATACGCGATGATCGAGGGCGCGATCCGCAATGGCTGGCTGTCGCGCGACGTGGTTCTGGAAAGCCTCATCGCCTTTCGCAGGGCGGGTTGTGACGGCATTTTGACCTATTATGCGCCGCAGGTAGCCGAAAGGCTGGCATGAGGCCGCAGGCTCATCTATCATCGCGGCCCTGACAGGCGGGCCAGCCGCCGATCACGGAACGAGGGCGAAAAATGACGGATTCCAAGCGGATGAGCCGGCGCCTTGTGCTGCTGGGCGGGGCGGCCCTGGGGCTTGCAGGCTGCTCGAACGCGGTCGGACAGAACGCTTCTGCACGGCTCGACGCGCGCGTCGATGCTACGCGGGACTTTTTGCTGCGCACCTATCCCAGCGTCGCACCCATGGTGCAAAACGCCAAGGGCGTGCTTTATATGCCGCTGATGACCGAGGCGGGCTTTGGCGTCGGCGGCGCCTATGGCCAAGGTGCGCTGCGCATCAACGACGTGACGGTCGATTACTATTCGGCCGCACAGGCCAGTGTCGGCTTTCAGATCGGCGCCCAGCAATATGCCCATGTGCTGATCTTCCAGACCGATGCCGCGCTTGCCGACTTCCGCCGGGCTCCGGGCTGGGTGGCCGAGGCCGGGGCCTATTACGCCCTGCCCGCCGGTGGGGTTGCCATGGGCACCGACACGATCACCGCACAACAGCCGGTGGTGGCGATGATCTTTGGCCAATCCGGGCTGATGGCCGGGGCCTCGATCGCCGGGACGAAATACACCCGGGTTATCCCCTCGGCGTTCTGACACTCTTTCGGGAACAGAATCGAAAAGGCCGGGCGTTCAACCCGGCCTTTTTCGTTTCAGCCGCCGTGAATGATGCGTACGTAGTTACGCGTCTCACGATAGGGCGGCACGCCGCCGTATTTCGCCACTGCCGCCGGCCCGGCATTATAGGCTGCAAGCGCCAGCCGCCAGCTGCCAAAGGTGTTGTACATCATGCGCAGATACCGCGCGCCACCTTCAAGATTCTGGATCGGATCGTTCGGGTCTACACCAAGTTTGGCAGCGGTCCCGGGCATAAGCTGCGCCAGCCCCCGCGCACCCTTGTGCGAACGCGCCGAGGGGTTCCAGCCCGATTCCTGCTGCACCAGGCGCAGGAACAGATCCTCAGGTACGCCATGTTTGCGTGCCATCGCCCGGGCATGTGGCAGATATTGGCTGCGCCGGCTGCCTTTATACGTGGGAATGGCGGTAGGCAGGTCCAGATCGACGACGCTCTTGGTCGAGGTGCCGCCAGGCCGCAGCCGCGCCGAACGCTGATATTGTGTCGCCAGCCGCGTATCCATCAGCCGGGTCTGACGTTCGAACTGCGCCAGACGAGATTTGCCGCTTTTCACCTGCAGCCGCAGACCATCTGCCGCCGCGGGCACAGCCAGCCCGACCGAGATCGTCAGGGCAAGCGCAGCCCGTCCCAGCTGACGCAGCATTGCCCGATCGCCTGAAAGCATCACTGGTCCCTCATGCACAACATGCTCTTTTTTGGGCTGCACTATAGCGCAAAGCCAGCCAAGCGCCGCAAGAGGATTTCGTTATCCGTGCATCCATCGATTCTTCGGCGGATTTTTGCCTATATCCTCTTTCCCGTATCGCTGTGCTACCGTAACAAGGACCGCCGCGCTACACCCGCGCAGAACAACACCCAAGGAAAAGGACCCGCAAATGGCTGGCAGCGTGAACAAGGTGATCCTGGTCGGCAATCTGGGTCAGGACCCGGAAATCCGCAGCTTCCAGAACGGCGGCAAGGTCGCCAACCTGCGGATCGCGACCTCGGAAAGCTGGAAAGACCGCAATACCGGCGAACGGCGCGAGCGCACCGAATGGCACACCGTGGTGATCTATTCCGAACCGCTGATCCGTGTCGTCGAGCAGTTCCTGAAAAAAGGGGCCAAGGTCTATGTGGAAGGCCAGCTTGAGACCCGCAAATGGCAGGATCAAAGCGGCAATGACCGCTATTCGACCGAAGTCGCCCTGCGCCCCTTCCGCAGTGAGCTGCATATGCTCGACAGCCGCGGCGCCGGTGGTGGCCGCGATGAGGGCGGCTATGGTGGCGGCAGCTATGGCGGGGGTGGCAGCTACGGTGGCGGAGCCTCGTCAGGCGGCGGCCAGCCCCCTCAAAGCAAGCCCGATTTCGACGACGACATCCCGTTCTGATCCCGATCCCGGCCCCTCGCGGCCGGGATTTTCCTTTCAGAACCGGCTGAGCAGGTCCGAGCGGAACGAGGCATCCAGCCGCCGCATATAGCTTTCCGCGCAGCACATATGTTCGTGCATGATCCGCGCGGCGGCATCGCCATCCTCGGCGCGCAGGGCGACAAGCAACTGTTTATGGCTGTCGATATTCGCCTCGCCAAAGATTTCATGCTCATGCATGCTCTCACTGCGATAGCTGACCAGATCGCGCAGCATGCTGTTCAGAAACCGGCACATGAAAACCAGAATGACGTTATCCGAGGCCTCGCACAGAATATCGTGAAACTCGGTCTCGGCGCGACGGACGACGGCGCGGTCTTGCGCAGCATTCGCCTCTTCGCAGATGCGGACGTTCTCTTCCAGCTGGCGAAACTGCGCCTCGCTCAGCTTGCCGATGACATTGCGCGCAAGGCTGACCTCAAGTGAGCGGCGCAGCTCGTAGACCTGTGCAAAGTCGATCTTTTGGAAATGCAGATATTGCCGCAGTTGCTGGGTCACGATGTCGATCGAGGCGGGCTGGATTTCGGGCCCGCCATTCGGACCCGAGAGCATGCGCACCAGCCCCTCGACCTCAAGTGCCTTCAGCGCCTCACGAATGGTGCCTTTCGAGCAGCCGTAATGCTCCATCAGCGCGCGCTCATGCGGCAGGCGGTCTCCGGGACGCAATCCGTCGCGGGCGATGCGGCGGCGGATATCCTCGGCCACCTGATCCGACAGTTTGATGCGGGTCAGCCTGCGTTCCCTGCCTGCCGGCGCGTCCTGATCCATGCGACCTCTTAACCTAACCAGTTTGTCTCAGGGTCCAGCGGATATATGGGCCGGCTGAGCTTTTTGAAAGCAAAGAGATCGTAATCCGAAGCAGTTACCCCGGAACTCGCGCATTCTACCACCGCGCTTGCCAGCGGCTCAAACACCGGGCGGCAATACATGCGCGATTTCAGATGCAGGAAGCGCGCGCCGGACACATCAAGACCGACGCAGGCAAAACAGCCCAGATCCAGCGGTTCATGCGGGTCTTCGCAGATGATAATGCGTGCCTTGCCGGTGTCAAAGGCGGCGGTGCGCCCCATCGACAGCACCTGGCCATGATAGATCGGGCCGCTGACCCGGTAGCGCCCGTCAGAAAGCGCCAGCACCCGACCACTTAGCCGCAGGGGAGGACGCGGCGCGGGCAGCCCCTCGGCCGGGGTCTTGTTACCAAGCGCAATCTCTACCTCGGCCCCTTCCCCCGCCTCAAACAGTTTGGCCACGGTTTCCGGATCAGCGACAGGGCCGACCAAGATACCCTGTTGTCCGGCCGCCAGCAGTTCCTCAAGCACGTCCATCACGTCGCAACTGCCGCCCGACATGCAATTGTCGCCATGATCCAGCAGCAGCACCGGCGCCAAGCCATCTGCCAGCGCAGCGGCGCGGGCGACAGATTGGGGCAAGGGCTCTTCGGAATAGACATATTCCGCGCGCCGCCGCCATGCTTCGCGGCCAAGCTCTTGCGCGACTTGATGGGCAAGTCCGGGGCTGTCAGCCACAGCAACGATGGACAGCCCGGTTTCAGCCAGGTCAGCGATGGGGAAACCGCCAAAAACCGTCACCGCCTGCACACCGGGGCGCGTTTCGGCCTGCCGCGCCAAGGCGACCAGATCGGTCATGGCGCAGTCGGTGGCGGTGTTCATGCACAGGGTCGCGGCCAGCATCGGCGGATGACACAGCGCCATCGCCGGACGCGGCGCACCGGCAAGCAAAGGCTCGAACAGACGCACGACGTGTTCGCCGGTCTCGACCATATCGACATGGGGATAGGTCTTGAAACCGACGATCACGTCGCAATGTTCAAGCATTGCTGGCGTGATATTGCCATGCAGGTCCAGCGCCACGCCGATCGGCACCTTGGGCGCGGCGGCACGGACACGGCGCAACAGCTCACCCTCGCCATCATCATGGCTGCGCGTGACCATGGCGCCATGCAGATCCAGCAAGATACCGTCGCAGCCCTTTTCGACCGCAGTCAGGATCGCCTGGGCCATGGCCTCGAAAGCGTCATCCTCGACCGGGCCCGAGGGCATGGCATGGGCGACCAGGGGCACCTCGATATCGGCTCCGATGCGGCGGGCAAAGGCGTGAAAGGCACCGATGGCGGCGGAATAGCCGTCCGCCGCCGCCAGCGCCTCAGCACCCCATTTCGGGGCAAAGGCCGCAAGCGGCGTCCTGACGGGGGAAAAGCTGTTCGTTTCGTGGTTCAGTCGGGCAAGCACGAGGCGGGTCATGCAGCCACCTCCTTGCGGGCCTCGGCCATGCGGCGGTCATAATCCAGCACCGCCTCCAGCAGGACCTGAGCACCGGCGGCGCATTCCCCGGGCAAGGTGGACTCGGCGGGGTTATGGCTAAGCCCGCCTTTGCAGGGCACAAAGATCATCGTCGTCGGGACCTTGGCCGCTGCATGGGCCGCGTCATGACCCGCGCCCGAGATCAGGTCGCGCGTGTCATATCCCGCAGCCTTTGCCCCTGCCCGCACCGAGGCGATGCATTCCGGATCAAAGATCACCGGTGCGGTGCGCGAGATCTGTTCAAACCGGTACTCCAGCCCAACCGCTTGGGCGGCTTTGCGCACCAGCACCTCGACCTCTGCCTGCATGCGGTCCAACACTTCATCAGAGGGGTGGCGCAGGTCGATGGTTGCCCGCACCTCTCCGGGAATGACGTTGTGCGAATTGGGGATGATGTCCAGAAAGCCGATGGTGCCGACAGCGTTCTCATGCGCTTTGGCAATACGGTCGATCCCCTCGATCACCTGCGCCATGCCAAGTAATGCGTTTCGGCGCATGTTCATCGGGGTCGAGCCGGTATGTGCCGCCGTCCCGGTCAGTGTCAGGTCAAACCAGCGCATACCCTGAATGCCCTGCACCACGCCGATCCTGACCCCTTCGGCCTCCAGGATCGGGCCCTGTTCGATATGCAGTTCAAACATCGCGCCAAAGCTGACCGAGCCGGCCCTGGCCTTGCCACGATAACCGATGCGGTCAAGGCTTGCGCCAAAGCTGTCGCCGGTCGGATCGGTGCGGCCGTCACCATATTCACGGCTATAGACCCCCGCCCAGATGCCCGAGCCAAGCATGGCCGGAGAAAAGCGCGAGCCCTCTTCGTTCGTCCAGTTGACCAGCATCAGCGGCGCTTCGGTCTGATAACCCGCCGCATCAAGCGTGCGCAGCACCTCAAGCCCCGCCAGCACGCCCAGCACACCGTCGAACTTGCCCCCGGTCGGCTGAGTGTCCAGATGGCTGCCCATGGCGATGGCGGGCAGATCGGTGCGGGTACCGGCACGGGTGGCGAACATATTGCCCACCTCGTCCACGGTCAGGCTTAACCCCAGCGCATCACATTCCGCACGCAGCCAGTCGCGCACGCGGCGATCCTCGTCGGACAGCGTCAGCCGGGCGATGCCACCATCGGGGGTACCCCCGATCTGTGCAGTCTCCATCAGGCTGCCCCACAGCCTTTCGGCATCGATTGTCAGGTTGGACATGGTGTTTTCCTTATGCCTTCACGCCCAGATAGCGATCAATCGTATCGGGATCGTTGCGGAACTCGTTGGCATTGGCACAATGCACGATACGGCCAAGCTCCAGAATGTAGTGCCGGTCGGCCAGTTGGCTGCAAACAGCAAGGTTCTGCTCGACCAGCAGGATCGGCACCCCCGCCTCACGGATCAGCCGGATCTGGGCGACAATCTCTTCGACGATGATCGGGGCCAGCCCCTCGACCGGCTCGTCAAGCATCAGCACCTTGGGACCGTTGAGCAGTGCCCGCGCGATGGAAAGCATCTGCTGCTCACCCCCCGACAACTGGCCACCGCCATTCCGGCGCCGTTCATGCAGGCGGGGAAAGATGCGATAGATATCGGCCAGAGACCAGGGCGAGCCACGCCTTTCGGCGATGCGCAGGTTCTCTTCCACCGTCAGCAGCTGAAAGATGCCGCGATCTTCGGGGACAAGCGACAGGCCAGCGGCGGCAATGCGATGGGCGGGCTGGCCGGTGATGTCGCGGCCATCCAGCTCGATCCGGCCCTGACGTGGGGTAATAAGGCCGACAGCCGATTTCAGCGTCGTGCTTTTGCCCGCGCCGTTGCGGCCAAGCAGGGTCACGATCTCGCCCTGTCCCACCTCCAGCGAGACACCCTGCAGGATGTGGCTTTTACCGTAATAACTGTGCAGATCGGTCAGTCGCAGCGCGGCGCTCATGCGATATCCCCCGTGATCATATTGCCCAGATAGGCGCGCTGCACCTCGGGGTCTTCGCGAACCTCGGCCGGAGTGCCCTCGACCAGCTTGCGTCCCAGCCGCATCACCGTGACCATGTCCGAGATGTTCATGACGATGCCCATGTTATGTTCGATGAACAGCACGGTATGATCGCGGCCAAGGTCGCGGATCAGCTGCTTCATCGCCTCGATATCGTCGATGCCCATACCCGATGTCGGCTCATCAAGCAGGATGACCCGGGGGCGCGATGCCATGGCCATGCCGACCTCCAGCCGGCGCTGCTGACCATGCGACAGCTCGCCCGCAAGCCGGTTGGCAACCGCGCCAAGGGCCAGCCGGCCGATGACCTCATCTGCGGTCGCCAGCGCCTCGCGGTTGCTTTCGGCCCGCCGCCATGGGGCAAGCGCCTGCCACGGCGTGCGCCCCTGTGCGGCAAGGCGCAGGTTCTCGCGCAGGGAAAGGTTCGGAAACAGGCTCGTGACCTGAAAGGAACGCGCGATCCCCAGCCGCACCCGGTCATCATCCGAAGTATTGGTGATGTCGCGGCCGTCCAGTTCGATCCGGCCCGATGAGGCGCGCACCCGCCCGGTCAGGGCATGAAACAGCGTGGTCTTGCCCGCTCCGTTCGGACCGATGATCGAATGGACCGAGTTGCGGCGGATCCGCAAATCCACATCCGCCAGCGCATGAAAGGTCCCGTATTTGACCCCAAGACCATGGGTTTGCAAGGCGATGCCGGTCATCTCAATGCTCCTTGGCCGGGGTTTCGCTGTCGATGCTGCGGCCGCGGCGGAAGATCAGGTCGTAGCCGCGCTCGACCAGACCCCAGAGCCCGCGTTGCAAGAACAGCGCCACGGTAACCAGCACCAGACCCAGCAGCAGCAGCCAGCGCGGCCAGACGGTCGAAAGCGCATCCGCCAGCAGCAGATAGAACCCCGCCCCAAGAACCGAGCCAAACAGGCTGGAACTGCCGCCGATGATGGTCATGATCAGGATCAGCTCACTCGTGTGATATTCAATGTTCGACAGGGGTGCGACGCCGATCAGCATGGCATGCAACGCGCCGCTAAAGGCGGTGACCGCACCCGAGATAGCAAAGGCCTCGATCTTGAACAGCCGGGTCGGAAAGCCGATGGCGGCGGCGCGGCCCTCATTCTCACGAATGGCGATCAGAGTGCGGCCAAAGGTCGATTGAGTGACCATCACCAGCAAGGCAAAGACCGCGACAAAGCAGACCGCGACAAAGGTGTAATAGGCCCAAGGTGTATTCAGCGCCGTGCCCCCGACCGAGGGACGAGGGACGCCCAAAAGGCCGTTATCGCCGCCGGTCAGGTCGCTGAAGGTATAGGCGACGAAATAGAACAGCTGCGAAAAAGCCAGCGTCAGCATGACGAAATATACGCCCTGCCGGCGGATCGACAGCCAGCCGACCAGCGTGGCCGTCAGCGCACCGAGCAGCGCCGCGCCGCCCAGCACCACAGGCACCGGGATCGACCAGCGCGTCAGACAGATCCCCGCCGCATAGGTCCCGATTCCGAAAAAGATGCCCTGACCAAAGGACAGAAGACCGGTATAGCCCAGCAGCAGGTTGCACGCCGCGACGACCATGGCAAAGATCAGGATCTCGGTCGCAAGGATGCCGGATTTCAGCACCAGCGGCAGGACCAGCACGGTCAGCAGCGCCAGCCCCAGCTGAACAGGAGGTTTATCGAGCGGGTTCATGCTCATGCCCTCCCCAGCAGGCCGCGCGGCATCAGCGCAATGACCAGTGCCATGCCGACATAGATCATCAGCCGTGCCCCTTCGGGCCACAGCGTGGTCATGACGCTTTGCACGACGCCGACCAGCAGGCCCGCGACCAGCGCACCGGTATAGCTGCCCATGCCCCCGATCACGACGACGACGAAAGCGACCGACAGCGCCTCGACGCCCATGAACGGCTCAACCCCCCGGATCGGCGCGGCAAGCGCCCCGGCCAGCCCGGCAAGCCCGGCACCAAAGCCAAAGACGGCGGTGTTGATACGCAGCGTGTTATAGCCAAGCAGCGCCATATTCGCGGGCGACTCGGAGCCGCCCCGCACGATGGCCCCAAGCCGCGTCCCCTCAAGCAGCCACCACAAAAGCCCGGCCAGAACGGCGGTAAAGGCGATGGTGAACAGCCGGTATTGCGGATAGATGAAATCGCCCATGATAAAGACGCCCTGCAACCCGGCAGGCGCCGGGACCGAGCCGCCCAAGGGCCCCCAGGCGATGATGACCAGCTCCTGCACGATCAGCGCAAGGCCCACGGTCACCAGAATGTGGAAAGTATGCGGCAGCTTGTAGATGCGATGCAAAAGCACCGCCTCGATCAGCGCGGCGATACCGGCGACAGCCAGCGTGGCCAGCGGCATGGCCAGCCAGAAACTGAAACCACGCATGGTCAGATCATAGGTCAGATAGGCGCCAAGCAGGTAAAAAGCGCCATGGGCAAAGTTCACGAATTGCAGCAGGCCGAAGATGACGCTGAGACCAACGGCGAGCAGGAAGTACAGCATCCCCAGACCGATGCCGTTCAGAACCTGAAAAAGGTAGATCACGGGCTTCTCCTGAAACCGGGCGGAAAGGCCCCGCGCGACCAGGATCGCGCGGGCAGGCGGGGGTTCAGGCGGGCATCTTGCAGCCGGCTTCCTCGGGCGAGAGGAAGGATTTGCCAGAGCTGATGATCTCGGCATAGTCGTCTTTGTCGGCCATATCGGCCCTGGCCTTGCCCTTGAGCAGGTAGTAATCCTTGATCACCTGATGATCGGCAGCGCGGATTTCCTCTTCGCCAGTCAGGCCTTGGTATTTCAGCCCCCTCAGCACCTCGGCGACCCCTGCCCCGTCGGGCGAGCCCGCCTTGACCGCTGCCTCAAGCAGCAGCTTGCTGAGGATGTAGCTGCCGGCAAATGAGTAGTTGGGATTGAAGCCGTGCTTTTCCTGGACTTTGGCCACCAGCTGGCGGTTCAGCTCGGTGTCGGCGCCATGCCAGTATTGCGCACCGAAATAGACGCCCTCGCAGATATCAGGCCCCAGCGCCTCGAACTGCTCAAGCCCCGAGGCCCATGCCACCACGATGGTCATACGCTGCTTAAGGCCAAAGCTGACCGCTTGCCGCAGCGTGTCCGAACTTTGCGCGCCAAAGTTCAGCACCAGCAGCACATCCGGCTGCGCGGCAATCGCATTGGTCAGATAGCCCGAGAATTCCTTGTCCGTCAGCGAGTGATAGCTGTTGCCGACATGTTCGATGCCCTTTTCCTCAAACACCGCCTTGGCGGCATTCAACAGCCCGTCACCAAAGACATATTGCGGCGTGATCGTGTACCACTTCCTGGCATCGGGCAGCGCGTCGATAATCGGGCGCACGGTTTCGTTGATCGCACCATAGGTCGGCACCGACCAGCGGAAGGTGGCCTTGTTGCAATCGACGCCGGTAATCTCATCCGCGCCGGCAGTGGTCATAAAGGCCCCGCCACCGCGCTCGACCTCCTTGCCCATGGCCAGCGATTCCGAGGACAGGATGCCACCGGCGAACAGCTTGACCCCGTCTTGCGCCAGCGCGTCCTGAACCTTGCGCACGGCGGTTGCGGGTTTCCCCTCGGTGTCAAGATCAAGGGTCGAGACCTCGATACCATGGGCGGCCGCCACCTCTTCGGCAGCAAGAACCGCACCGATCGTGGCAAACTTTCCATTGGCGGCAAAAGCGCCCGAAATCGGCACCGGCACGCCGATCTTCAATGCCTCGCTTTGGGCAAGGGCGCGGGAGACAAGACCCGGCGCAGCCAGCGAGGCCGCGGCCAGAGTGGACGTGGTCAGGAAACGACGACGGTTAATCATGGGATACCCTGTTGTTGGCGTTGCATTGGTTCTTGGGGAGGCAACTTTCAAAACTATACGTATAGATAGGATTATCTGTCTATAAATGGTTTGACCCGGAGCAGCATAAATTTTCCATGAAAAACAATTGTCTGACTGCTTTTGCGGCGCAGCGTGACCCTTTGCGCCCGCAGAAACAGCAGTCGTGAAATCCACGTCTGACGCAGAGGATGTCATCTGATTCGACCCCCGTCGCAGCAAACTGGCCCCATACATCGCCCTAAACTGGCTCTATCTCTTTGCCGCATTCGGGCGCAGTCAGGAATAAACCCTTCATCGCAGGAATCCGGCCATGACGCTTGATCTGAACCCCAATGACATGTCCCACGTGGTCGCCGCCGACCGCAGCCATGTCTGGCACCACCTAAGCCAGCACAAGCAGTATGAGACCATCGACCCGCGCGTCTTTGTCGAAGGCAAGGGCATGCGGCTGTGGGATGCGACCGGCCGTGAATTCCTTGACGCGGTGTCGGGCGGCGTCTGGACGGTGAACGTCGGTTATGGCCGTGAAAGCATCGCGAATGCGATCCGCGACCAGTTGATCAAGCTGAACTATTACGCGGGCGCGGCAGGCACGGTACCGGGCGCCGTCTTTGCCCGGAAACTGATCGAAAAGATGCCGGGAATGAGCCGGGTCTATTATTCGAACTCGGGGTCCGAGGCGAATGAAAAGGTCTACAAGATGGTGCGCCAGATCGCAGCGCGTCATCATGGCGGCAGAAAGTGGAAGATCCTTTACCGTGACCGCGACTATCACGGCACGACCATCGGGACGCTGGCGACCTCGGGTCAGGATCAGCGGGCAATGCAATACGGCCCCTACCCCGACGGTTTCGTGCGCGTGCCCCATTGCCTTGAATACCGCAAGCAGTGGGACGTCGAGAATTATGGTGAGCGCGCCGCCGATGCCATCGAAGAGGTGATCCTGCGCGAAGGTCCGGACACCGTCGGCGCCATCGTGCTTGAACCGGTGACCGCAGGTGGCGGCGTCATCACCCCGCCCGAAGGCTATTGGCAGCGCGTGCAAGAGATTTGCCGCAAATACGACATCCTGCTGCATATTGATGAGGTGGTCTGCGGGCTCGGGCGGACCGGCACCTGGTTCGGCTATCAGCAATACGGGATCGAACCCGATTTCGTCACCATGGCCAAGGGCGTCGCCTCGGGCTATGCGGCGATTTCCTGCACCGTCACGACCGAGCGCGTTTTTGAGATGTTCAAAGACGCGCCCGAGGACGGGATGAGCTATTTCCGTGACATCTCGACCTTCGGCGGCTGCACCGCCGGGCCTGTGGCCGCGATCGAGAATATGCGCATCATCGAGGACGAAGGGCTGCTCGACAACTGCACCCGTATGGGTGAGCGGGTGATGACCAATCTGCATGGGCTGATGGAAAAACATGCCGTGATCGGCGATGTGCGCGGCAAGGGGCTGTTCTGCGGGGCCGAGCTGGTCTCGGACCGCGCCTCGAAAGAGCCGATGGACGAAAAACGCGTGCAGGCCGTGGTCGCCGAATGTCTGGCGCAGGGCGTCATCATCGGCGCGACCAACCGCTCACTGCCCGGGCTGAACAATACCCTGTGCCTGTCGCCTGCGCTGATCGCCACCGCCGATGACATCGACCGCATTACTGACACCATCGACCACGCGCTGACCAAGGTCCTTGGCTGAGCACTTGATCCGCGACGGCATTCGGGGAACTGATGGACCCCGTCAGCCGCCGCGGATCACCCCATGACGATTCCTCCCGACGCTTTTTTTCTGGACCACGCCGCTGGCCTGCCCCTGCAGGTCCAGCTGCGCCGCCAGATCATCGCCGCCGTGACAGCCGGACATTTCCGCGCTGGCGAGAAACTGCCCTCGACCCGCGCACTGGCCCGTCATCTGGGCGTTGCACGGGTGACGGTGGCGCAGGCATTCGCCGAGCTGGTTTCAACCGATTACCTGACCAGCCGCGACCGTTCGGGGCATTACATCTCGGACAGTATCGAGCGGCGGATTGAGGCCGAACCTCTGGCCGCATCAACACCGCGCTTTGACTGGGACGACAAGCTGGAAGGGCGCTTTGCCCGCGCTGCCCGCCGTGACCGTGAACGGGAATGGCACCGCTACGCCTTTCCCTTTGTCTATGGTCAGGCCGATCCGGCGCTGGTTGATCATGCCGCCTGGCGGGACTGCGCCATGCGAGCGCTTGGCCGGCGCGAATTCGACAGCCTGACCGGCGACCTTTATGACGCCGATGACCCCGAACTGATCGACCACATCGCCCGCCAGATCCTGCCCCGGCGCGGCATCAGTGCCGGGCGTGACGAGATCTTGCTGACCATGGGAGCGCAGAACGCGCTGTGGCTGGTCACGCAGGTGCTTTTGCGACCCGGGGCCTCTTGCGCGATCGAAGACCCATCCTACCCCGGCCAGCGCGAGATCCTGCTTGCCAGCCGCGCCCGTATCCTGCCAGTGCCCGTTGACCGCCACGGCCTGCCGCCCGATGCGATCCCGCCCGGAGTGGCGGCGGTCTTTACCACCGCCAGCCATCAATGCCCGACCAATTCGACCATGCCCCTGTCCCGTCGCAAGGCGCTGCTTGCACGGGCGCAGGCACAGGGTTTTGCGGTGGTCGAGGATGATTACGAATTCGAGATGTCCTTTGCCGGCGCCCCCTCGCCCGCGCTGAAGGCCATCGACCGGGCGGGCGCGGTGATCTATATCGGCTCATTCTCGAAATCAGTCTTTCCGGGTGTGCGGCTGGGCTATCTGGTCGCCGACCCGCGCTTCATCGCCGAGGCGCGGGCGCTGCGCGGCATGATGCTGCGCCACCCACCCGGCCATATGCAGCGTACGCTGGCGCATTTCCTGTCGCTTGGGCATTACGACGCACAGGCGAACCGGATGCGCCGCGCCTTTGCCCGGCGGCGCGAGGTGATGCTGGCGGCCATCGCGCAAGAGGGGCTGCGCCTTGCCTCGCCCGAGGCGACGGGCGGGTCAAGCTTTTGGCTGGCCACGCCCGAAGGCGTCGATTCCGCCGCACTTGCCGGGCTCCTTAAAAAGCGCGAGGTGCTGATCGAACCGGGGGCGCCTTTCTTTGCTGTCCCGGGCCAAGGGCGGGGCTTTTTCCGTCTGGCTTATTCTTCGATCTCGTCCGAGCGCATTCCCGAAGGGATGCGCCGCATCGCCGATACCCTGCGTGAACTGACCGGCTAGGCAGGCACCTTTGCTGCCGCCCCGGCCTGCACGGCGGTCACAGCGCAGGCGTCAACGATGTCCTGAACCGAACAACCGCGCGAAAGGTCATTTGCCGGTCGGGCAAGACCTTGCAGGATCGGACCGATAGCCGTCAGCCCACCCAGTCTCTGGGCGATCTTGTAGCCGATATTCCCCGAGGCAAGATCTGGAAAGATAAAGACATTCGGCCGTCCGGTCAGCCGGGATCCCGGCGCCTTTCTCGCCCGGATCGCATCGTCAAGCGCGGCGTCAAACTGCATCTCGCCATCGACCTCAAGACCTGGGGCTTTGCCGCGGATCAGCGCCAAAGCCTCACGCAGGCGCTCAAGGCTGGGATGGTCGGCGGAACCAGCGGTGGAAAAGGACAAAAGCGCGACTCTGGGCTCTTCCTTCAGCAATTGCCGGCAACTGGCCGCGGCGGATAACGTGATCGAGGCCAGCTCTTCGGCGTCGGGCTGAATAACCAGACCGCAATCGGCAAAGATCATGCCGCCCTTGATCGGTGCGCCCGGGCCGCATGAGAGCATCAGGAAAAAGCTCGACACGATACCCGCGTCGGGGGCCCGGCCGATGATCTGCAAGGCAGCGCGCACCGTATCGGCGGTGGTCGCGACCGCGCCACCAACTGTCCCGTCAGCCTGCCCCAGCCGCACACGCATGGCTGCTTGGCGGACCGGGTCGCGCATCTCATCCAGCGCCCGGGCGGCGGTCATGCCCTTGGGCGCACGCAACCGATGCCAATGATCGGCCAGTTCGGCCAGATCCGGCGCCGAGACCGGGTCGATGCGGTGCAGGCCGGGGATATCAGGCCCGCCCATCAGGGTAACGCGGGCCAGCCCCTGATCTGTCAGTTGGAGGGCGGCCTCGGCCACGCGGGGATCATCGCCTTCGGACAGGATGATATGCCGGTTCTGGGCACGGGCGGTTTCACGGATACGATCAAGCGGTTTCATCTTATCATCCCAGAAAATGCAGGCCGGCGACCACGAAAGCGCCCAGAAAAACGGTCTCGGCCACGATCAGCGCGATGGCGCCCGTCCCGACCTCCAGCATCCTGCCAAGCGAGGTCTTGATCCCGACCGCCGCAATGGAAATCAGCAGCGCCCAGCGCGACAGCTGCCCCGCCGCCTGAGATACCGTCTGCGGGATCATCCCCACGCTGTTCATCGCTGCGAGCGCCAGAAAACCAATGACAAAGCCGGGCAGCAGCGGTGGCGCCTTGCCCTCATCGCGCGCGGCCAGCCCGCGTGCCCGGATCGCCAGTGATATGCACAGCACCACCGGCGCAAGCATCGAGACTCGGATCAACTTGACAAGCGTCGCGGTCTCTCCGGTCTCGGGACCGATTGAAAAACCAGCACCGACCACCTGCGCAACGTCATGGATGGTCCCACCCAGAAACACGCCAGAATCGCGCGCGGTGAAACCAAAGGCGTTCGAAAGCATCGGATAGATCACCATTGCCACGGTCGAAAGGACGGTGACGGACAGGACTGTAAAGACCAGGTCACGTTCAGATTTTTCATGGCGCGGCAGGACGGCGGCAATGGCCATAGCGGCCGAGGCCCCGCAGATCGCGACCGAACCACCGGTCAATAGCGCAAAGCGCCAGCCACGCCCGGCAAGGCGGCCGACCACCAGCGCAAACAGGATCGTCAGCACCACCCCGGCCACCACCAGCGCGATCGAGCGCGGCCCAAGTGCCGTCAGCATATCGACCGAGATCCGCGCCCCAAGCAGCGCCACCCCCAGCCGCAGCACCGTGCGGGCGGTAAAGGCAATGCCGGGTGCGGTGCGGGTGCCATCTTCGGCCAGAAAGTTCAGCGCCAGACCCAAAAGCAGCGCGAGCAGCATCGCTGGCGCTCCGTAATGATCCGACAGAAACTGCGCTGTGGCAGCGACCAGCGCCGAGACCGCAAAGCCCGGAAAAACCTCAGCCAGAAGGCTGCGCGAAGGGAACATGGAGGTCATCATCGTCATCACCACAATGCAGGGCCGGGACCCGCGCGAAGCGTGTCGCGCCGGAAAGTTTGATATGGGGAAACCGGGCCCGGCGGCGCCTGCCGCATTCGGGCCCGGGCGCGTCCGGGCGCCTTAGACAGCGCCCTGCTGGGGCCGCATGTCGGCAGGATCTATGCCCGCCACGACCACCGGCTTTTTCATCGCATCGCGGCGGAAAGGCTCGCCCAGTTCCTGGTTAAGCAGCACCTCGATGAAGGTCGTTTCGCCCTTTTGCATCTGCCGCTCTATCGCTTCGTGCAGCGCGGCTGTCAGCGCCTCGGTGCCGGTGACCTGAACACCGACCAGCCCGCAGGCCTCGGCGATGCGCGCATAGGAGGCCTCGCGGTTCAGCTCGGTCCCGACAAAGTTGTTGTCATACCACAGGGTCGTGTTGCGTTTTTCCGCACCCCATTGGTAGTTGCGAAAGATGACCATGGTGATCGCGGGCCAGTCCTCGCGCCCACAGGCCGTCATCTCGTTCATCGAGATCCCAAAGGCGCCGTCCCCGGCAAAGCCGATGACCGGCACATCGGGATTGCCGATCTTGGCCCCGAGGATCGCCGGGAAACCATAGCCGCAAGGTCCGAACAGGCCCGGAGCAAGATATTTCCGGCCCGCCTCGAAACTGGGGTAAGCGTTGCCAATTGCGCAGTTATTGCCAATGTCCGAGCTGATGATCGCATCCTTCGGCACCGCCTGCATGATCGCCCGCCACGCCTGACGCGGGCTCATCAGTCCGGCATCGCGCTGACGCGCCTGCGCGTTCCATTCGGTGCCCGGATCGTCCTCTTCGTGATCAAGGCTCGACAGTTCCTGCGCCCAGCGAGAGCGGGTCTGAGCAACCAGCGCCCGCCGCTCGGCCCGTCCGGCATCGCCCGCCCCGGGGGCAAGCCGGTCAAGGATGCCGCGCGCCACCTTGGCCGCATCGCCCTGGATCCCGACCGAAACCGGACGCGTCAACCCGATGCGGTCGGCATTGATATCGACCTGGATCACCCGGGCCCCTTTCGGCCAGTAGTCGATGCCATAGCCCGGCAGCGTCGAAAACGGGTTAAGCCGGGTGCCAAGCGCCAGCACCACATCGGCGCGGGCAATGGTCTCCATCGCCGCCTTTGAGCCATTGTAGCCCAAAGGCCCCATGGCCAGTGGATGGCTGCCCGGGAAGCTGTCATTGTGCTGGTAGTTCGAGCAGACCGGCGCATCCAGACGCTCAGCCAGCCGCACAAGATCAGGGATCGCCCCCGACAGAACCACACCCGCGCCCGACAGGATCACCGGAAAGCGCGCCTCGGAAAGCAGCTGCGCCGCCTCGGCCACTGCTTGTTCGCCGCCCGCCGGACGCTCGAACTCAACCACCTGAGGCAGTTCAACGTCGATCACCTGCGTCCAGAAATCGCGCGGGATGTTGATCTGTGCCGGGGCCGAGCTGCGCCAGGCACGCATGATCACCCGGTTCAGCACCTCGGGGATACGGGCGGGGTCGCGGACCTCTTCCTGATAACAGACGCAATCGGCAAACAGACGCATCTGCTCCATCTCCTGGAAACCGCCCTGCCCTATGGTGCGGTTCGCAGCCTGCGGCGTCACCAGCAACAGCGGCGTGTGGTTCCAGTAGGCAGTCTTGACCGCGGTCACAAAGCCCGTCACGCCGGGGCCGTTCTGCGCGATCGCCATCGACATCTTGCCGGTCGAGCGCGTGAACCCATCCGCCATCATCCCGGCGTTCGTTTCATGCGCGCAGTCCCAGAACTGGATCCCGGCGCGCGGGAACAGGTCCGAGACGGGCATCATCGCCGAACCAATGATCCCGAAGGCATGCTCGATCCCGTGAAGTTGCAAAACCTTGATAAACGATTCCTCTGTCGTCATGCGCATGGCGATGGCTCCTTATCTACGCTCGTCGCGGAAGTGATAGATCTTGTAGAGGCCCCATTGGCCGAGGCGCCGGAACGGCGTCCTCCAGCCCTCATGCGGCAACTCGCTGTTAAAGATGGGCAGGTCGGGCAGGCTTTCTCCGGCCACGAGCTGCGCCATGCGCCGCCCGGCCATGGCCGAATACATCACGCCATTACCGCCATAGCCGAGCGCATAGAACGCCCCCGGCAGATCGGGCATGCCGGTAATGCGCGGCATCATGTCGTGGCTGACGTCCACCCAGCCCCACCAGCTGTAATCAAGCTCGATCCCGCGCAGGGCGGGGAACTTGCGATACATCCCCTCTTGCAGTGCATGCAGATGGGCGGGATTCGCCGCATCGCGCCCCGTGATTGCAGCACGCGATCCGATTTGCAGCCGGTTGTCAGGCAAAAGCCGGTAATAATGGCGCAGCGTGCGCGTATCGGTCAGCGGCGACAGTTTGCGGATGCCGGCCACCTGCAACTCATCCCCGGTCAGGACCCGGGTGACGATGCTGTTCGACATGATCGGCATCAGCCGGTCCTTAAGCCGCAGATGCAGACCGCGCGGCGCATAGGCCGCCGTCGCCACCGCCACCCGACGCGCCCGCACCACCCCGCCAGGGGTGCGCAGGTAATGCACGCCGCCCTTGTATTCCCACCCCTGAACCGGGCTGTCGGTATGCACGGTTGCACCCAGTTCGCGCGCCAGCCGCAGATAGCCAAAGGCCAGTTTCGCGGCATGGATGCCGACGCCGTCTGCCTCCCACATGGCGCCATGCGCCTCCATGTCGCGCACGACCGAGCGGTGCAGCTCATCGCGTGAGATCATCCGGGCGTCATAGCCGAAGGTATCGCGCAAAAGAGCGGCCTCGCGTTCCAGCGCCGGAATGGCCGAGGCCTTGTGGGCGATATAATAATGCCCTCCATCCTGTGGGTCGCAGTCGATCAGCGGATCGCTGATCAGGTTCCGGAACAGGGCAAAAGCCTCGCAGATTTCGGCATGAAGGCGGCGGGCTGTATCAAGGCCCCAGCGTTCGATCCACTGGCTGCGCTTAAGCCGGCCGGCACTGATCTGCGCCTGCCCGCCGTTGCGGGTCGAGCAGCCATAGGCAACGCCGTTCGCCTCAAGCACGGTGGCCTTGATGCCATGCATCCGTGCCAGATGAATGGCGCAGGAAAGGCCCGTATAGCCCGAACCGATCACCGCCACATCGACATCCATGTCACGCGTGACCGGCCCGTCATCTGCGGGCGGAGGACCTGCGGTTCCGATCCAGTAGGTCGGCGCGTAGTCACTGCGCGGTCCCAACCCCCGCGTCGTCATCGGGTCATAGAACGGGTCGAATGGGACCGAGCCCGCACGTTTTTCGATAGCCTGCATGGCGGCCCTCATTTCGTGGCAGAGACCATGGCCGGGATCGCCGGGCGTTGCTTGCGCAGCGCCTGTTTTTCAACGATCAGCCCGTCGCGGATGCGGAACAGATCCACGCCCTGCACCTCGATCCGGGTGCCGTCGGGGTTGGTGGCGCGAAAGGTCCACTGACTGACCCCGCGCGTTCCATCCCCGGACAGAAAATGCGTGTGATCGGCCCATTGCACGTCCGGCATTGTCGTCCAGACCGCCTGAAAAGCACTGGCGATGGCCGCCTTACCCTCGATCCGGTTGCCGTATTCGTACTCACCACCCACGGTGTAGAACACGCAGTCCGGGGCAAAATGGGTCATCACCCCGTCGATGTCATGGCGGTTAAAGGCGTCGAAAGTGGCCTTCAGATCATCAGCAGTCAGCTTACGGGTCATTTCTGGATACTCCTTCCCCGGTCGGCGGCACGCGGGCGCACCTCCGGGACAGTTCTGGTAAAAATTTCCGGTTCTCAGGTCGGGACGGTCAGATCTTGCCCTTCCACGGGATCAGTGCCCGTTCGATGCGGCGGATAAGCAGGTCAAAGGCAAAGGCCAGCACGCCGATGACGATGATCCCCATGATCACAGCATCGCTTGCCAGATATTCGGCCGAGTTCAGAACCATGAAGCCCAGGCCTCGATGCGCTGCCACCATCTCGGCCGCGACCAGCGTGGTCCAGCCGACCCCGATACCGATACGCATGCCGGTAAAGATTTCAGGCAGCGCAGCCTTGAGGATCACATGCCGGATCACCTGCAGCCTGCTGGCCCCCATCGCATAGGCGGCGTGGATCTGCTCGGTCGAGACAGAGCGCACGCCCGAACGCGCAGCAATCGCCATGGGTGCAAAGATGGCAAGGAAGATCAGGAATATCTTGGGAAACTCGCCGATGCCCAACCAGATGATGATAAGGGGCAGATAGGCCAGCGGCGGCAGCGGGCGATAGAACTCGATCACCGGGTCAAGCAGACCCCGCACCACCCGGTTCACCCCCATCAGAATGCCAACCGGCACCGCGATGACAAGCGCCAGGAAAAAGGCCCCCAGCACCCGGCCAAGGCTGGCCAGAGTATGCTGTACAAGGGTCGAGTTCGATACGCCCTCGGTCACGGCCAGCACAAATTTGTCCCAGACCGCCCCGGGTGAGGGCAGAAACAGCGGCCGGACCCAGCCCATGCCGGTGATCAGAAACCACAGCGCAATCAGTACCAGCGCCGTGGCCAGGCTGATAATCGCGCTGGAGCCATCCCCGGGCGCCCCGTAAGAGACACCGGGCCGGGCCGGGCGCGCCCTTGTCAACCGCTCAAGCATGGACCTTCTCCCGCGCGGCGGCACGTTCGTCACCATAGATGATGCCAAGGATCTGCTCCCTCATTTCGATGAAGTCAGGGCTGGACTTGATGGCGCGGGCATTGCCCCCGGCCAGAAAGCGGCGGTTGAAGTCCAGCTCATAGGTATGGGTGATGCGCCCCGGACGCGGTGACATGACGATCAGCCGCGAGCCGAGAAACAGCGCCTCTTCGACACTGTGGGTGATAAAGAAATACATCTTGTCGGTCTGTTGCCAGATCTGCAGCAACAGCTCTTGCACCGTCTCGCGGGTCAGCGCGTCCAGCGCCGCCATCGGCTCGTCCATCAGCAGCATGGCCGGATCGCAGGTCAGCGCGCGGGCGATGCCGACACGCTGCTGCATGCCGCCCGACAGGTGATAGATCATCTGGTTGTGGAAATCCTGCAAGCCAACCAAAGCAAGGTTCCTGACCGCACGCTCTCGCCGGGTCCTGGCGTCCACGCCCTGCAGCTTGAGACCGAATTCCACATTGTCGATCACGTTCAGCCAGGGCAGCAGCGCATGTTTCTGGAACACGACACCCCGGTCAGCGCCGGGCCCGGTGACAGGGCGGTCGCCCAGCGTGATCTGTCCCGACGAGGGGGCCATGAACCCCGCCATCAGGTTCAGCAGCGTGGTCTTGCCACAACCCGAAGCCCCCAGGGCGACGACGAAATCGCCGCTTTTGACTTCAAGGTCGACACCCTTGAGCGCGGTGATCGGCGCGCCCTGGTGATGGCCCGGATAGATCAGGCTGACGTTTGAAACTTTCAGTGTCTGCATCTCGGCGATCCTTCAGAACGAGGGTTTGCAGCGCGGAATTTTCTGCGGATGGGATCGGGACGGCTATTGCGCAGCGGCACTGGCGTAGCTTGCGTTCACAAAGGGGGCATAATCGTCGAGCGAGCGGTCGATCTGCTTTTGCTCAGCAAGGAATCGCGCGCTTTCGCCCAGTGCCCGTTCCGCACCGCCGGTCAGCCATCTTTCAGATGCTTGTTCGGCCGCGTCGGGAAAGGTCAGCATATTCAGCGCCTCGACTGTGCCGGCGGGGTCGCCGCCGATCATCTTGACGATACCCGCGACCTGCGGGGAATCCGCCGTCCATGCCGCTTTATTGGCGTTGTAATCGGCATAAGCCTCGGCCAGCGTGCTGGTGAACGCCTCCATGAATGCAGGGTTCCTGGCGGCAAAATCCTTATCCGCGACCAGCCCGTCAAAGATCGGGACACTTGCCGCGCCGATCACCTCACTATCGGCGATGACCTTGCCCTCTTTCATCAGTTCGGTCAGCACCGGAGGCCAGACATAGGCCGCGTCGATATCGCCGCGCTGCCAGGCCGCAAGGATCTGCGGCGGTTTCATGTTCAGGATGTTCACACCGCGCGGGTCGATCTTCCACACCTGGTCCATGCCGACCAGCAGATGGAAATGCGAGGTCGAGACAAAAGGCACCGCGACATTCTTGCCAGTCAGGTCGGCAGTGCTTTCGATGCCCGAGCCTTTGCGGGCGACCAGCGCCTCGGCCTTGCCGATATTGTCTAGGATCCAGAACAGCTCGAACTCAACCCCGCGCGTGGTGGCAGCGGCGATCCCGGTCGAGCCCAGCACCCCCACCGGCACATTGCCCGAGGCAAGCGCGGTCGAGATATCCCCGCCCGATGAGAACTGCCGCCAGTCGATCTTGTAGCCCGCCTTTTCGGCAGCGGCGTCCAGCCGCCCATCGGCAATGGCGGCGATAAAGGGGCCGACGATCTGCTGATAGCCCACCACCACCGTGGTTTCGGCCCCGGCCGGCCCTGCAAGGCCCAGCCCTGCGGCAAGCGCGATCGCGGCCAGAAACGTTCCGGCCCGGTCCATGCTGGTCATTGTCATGACTCCCTGTCTTTGCGTTGTTGGTCCTGCGACGTGACCGGGCTTTTCGCCCGGACAAATCTCCCTGACACGGGACAGCTCTCAGCGGCTGCTTATGCGGCAAAATGTTGCAGGTGACGGAGCGTAACGATATGTCCAGTTAAAAGGAAAGATAAGTCCAGATGAGCGACCGAATCCCCGTCGAGATGTACTTCCTGCGCGACAGCGAGGCAGGGACGTTGCAGGCGCGGCTGGCAGCCGCCATCGTACGGGCGATCCTTGAGACACGGGCGCGGCCGGGCACACGGCTGCCCTCAACCCGGGGGCTGGCCGAATCGCTGGGCCTGTCACGGATGACCGTCACGCTGGTCTATCAGGAGCTGATCAGCCAGGGTTATCTGGAGACCCGGCCGCGTTCCGGCGTCATGGTCGCCGCAACCGTCCCCCATCGCCGGCTGAGGGCCGCCAGATCCTTGCCCGGCCAGACCGCTCTTGACTGGGACCGCTGGCTTGCAGGCGAGGTGCCGCGTCAGCGGGTGATCCGCAAGCCCTCAAACTGGCAGGATTTTCGCTATCCCTTCATCTATGGGCAAAGCGATGCGGCGCTGTTTGACCACAACGCCTGGCGCGACTGCGCACGACGGGCCTGGGGGACGCGGGACTTTGGCGAACTTGCTTCGGATCTTTACGGCGCCGACGATCCGATGTTGATCGACTATATCTGCTCGCACTCACTGCCCCGGCGCGGGATTCAGGCCGAGCCAGATGAGGTATTGGTGACGCTTGGGGCGCAAAACGCGCTTTTCATTGCCATTGAACTGCTTGCCCGGGGTGACCGGCTGGCGGTGACCGAGGATCCCGGCTACCCCGATTTCGCCGAAACGTTGCGCCGCGCGAACAGTCCCACGACCTTTCTGACCGTCGATGAGGGCGGGCTGAACCCCGAGCTTTTGCCCCAGGACACGCGGCTGGTGATCGTCACCCCCAGTCACAATATCCCTACCGGCGCGACCATGCCGCTGCCGCGCCGCCGCGACCTGCTGGCCCGCGCCGCCACGCAGGATTTTCTGATCATCGAGGATGATTACGATTTCGAGATGTCCTATCTTGCCCCACCGGCCCCGGCGCTGAAATCGCTCGATCACAGCGGGCGGGTGATCTATATCGGCAGCTTCTCAAAGTCGCTGTTTCCGGGACTGCGCATCGGCTACATGGTTGCCCCCAAGCCATTCATTGCGCGGGCGCGGGCGCTACGGGCGATCATGTTGCGTCACCCTCCGAACCACCTGCAACGGATCACTGCCTATTTTCTCGCGCTAGGGCATTACGACGCCCATATCGTGCGGCTGCGCGGCGCGCTGAAGCGTCGTCGCGCGTTGATGGAAGACGCATTGGCTGCCACACCCCTGCGCATTGCCGGGGCAGCACGTTCGGGCGGCTCAAGCCTGTGGATTGAAGGACCAGTGGGGATCGATAGCGGCGCATTGGCCGCGCGGCTGCTTGACGACAGCGTTCTGATCGAGCCGGGAGAGGTATTTTTCGAGACCCCGCCGGTCCCCTGCCCGTTCTTTCGTCTGGGTTATTCCTCGATCCGCGACGGTGATATTGCGGCTGGGATCGGCCTGATCGCGCGGCGAGCCGGTGAATTGGCAGAACACGCGGCCTGACGATGCACTGTTATTAATGGATATTTTTACACGAAAGAAGAAACCGGCGGGGGCTTTCCAATATACAGGTGGGTGCGACAGAGGGCCCGATCATCAACACCCCCTGCGCCCTTGCGCCTTGCCGCGACGGAATGATAGATCGAAGGTCAGGTTTCGTGCAGGGCGTTGCCCGGCGACAGCAGCACGGACAGCATGAGCAACGCAATGCCGGATCGAGGAGAACAGACGCGCATGACGATGACACGGACCAGCTTTGACAAGGAAGATTTGCTGGCCTGCGCCCGTGGCGAGCTGTTCGGCCCCGGAAATGCCCAATTGCCCGAACCGCCGATGCTGATGATGGACCGCATTACCGATATCTCGGCCGAGGGTGGCCTGCACGGCAAAGGCCATGTTGTCGCCGAATTCGATATTCACCCCGAGCTTTGGTTCTTTCCGTGCCATTTCCCCGGCAACCCCATCATGCCCGGCTGTCTGGGTCTTGACGGGCTGTGGCAGCTGACCGGCTTTAACCTTGGCTGGCGCGGCTGGCAGGGGCGCGGCTATGCGCTGGGTGTGGGCGAGGTCAAGCTGACCGGCATGGTACGCCCCGACCGCAAGCTTTTGCGTTATTTCGTCGACTTTACCAAGGCGATCCAGACCCGCCGACTGACCATGGGCGTTGCCGACGGCCGCGTCGAGGCCGACGGTGAAACGATCTACGAGGTCAAGGATATGAAGGTGGCCCTGTCGGCCGCCTGACCCAGGAACCAGGAGCACGCCATGCGCCGTGTCGTCATCACCGGGTTGGGCATCGTCTCTCCCATCGGCAATAATGCCGCCGAAGTCACCGAAAGCTTGCGGACCGGCCGGTCGGGGATCGTCTTTGCCCCGGAATATGCCGAGCACGGCTTTCGCAGCCAGGTCCACGGCATGCCACAAATCGCGGTCGAGGATTACATCGACAAGCGCAACCTGCGCTTTATGGGCATGGGTGCCGCCTATAACTTCATCGCCATGGAACAGGCGATCGAGGACGCGGGCCTTGCGCCCGAGGATGTCTCGAACGAACGCACCGGCCTGGTCATGGGGTCTGGCGGGCCGTCGACCGCGAATCTGTTCGACGCGCATCGCATCGTGCTGGAAAAGGGTGCGCCCAAGCGTATGGGACCCTTTATGGTCACGCGCTGCATGTCCTCGACCAATTCGGCCTGTCTGGCGACGCCGTTCCGCATCAAGGGTGTGAACTATTCGATCACCTCGGCCTGCTCGACCTCGGCCCATTGCATCGGCAATGGTACCGAGTTGATCCAGATGGGTAAGCAGGACATCGTCTTTGCGGGTGGTGGCGAAGAGCTGGACTGGACGCTGTCCTGCCTTTTTGACGCCATGGGGGCGATGTCGTCGAAATATAACGACACGCCACAAAGCGCATCCCGGCCCTTTGACGTTACCCGCGACGGTTTTGTCATTGCCGGTGGCGCCGGCGTCGTCGTGCTTGAGGAACTGGGTCACGCGCTGGCGCGCGGTGCCAAGATCTATGCCGAAGTCACGGGCTATGGCGCGACCAGCGACGGCTATGACATGGTTGCCCCCTCTGGCGAGGGCGGAGAGCGGTCGATGCGGCTGGCACTGTCTACCCTGCCCGAGGGGCGGCAGGTCAGCTATGTCAATGCGCATGGCACCTCGACCCCGGTGGGTGATGTCGGCGAGGTCAAGGCGCTGCGCCGCGTCTTTGGCGAGGGCGCTGTACCGCCCATCTCATCTACCAAATCCCTGACCGGGCATTCGCTGGGCGCGACCGGCGCGCATGAGGCGATTTATTCGCTGCTGATGATGCAGAACGGCTTTATCGCCGCCTCGGCCAATATCACCGAACTCGACCCCGAAATCCAACCCGCCGAGGTCGTGCGTGAACGGATGGACAATGTCGATTTTGACAGCGTCCTTTCCAACAGTTTCGGCTTTGGCGGCACCAACGCCACGCTGGTGTTGTCCAAATATCGTGAATGAATCAGGAAAAGGTTAAACCATGGGCGAATTGATGAAAGGGAAACGCGGCCTTGTCATGGGGGTCGCGAATGACCGTTCTATCGCTTGGGGGATTGCGCGAGCTCTGGCTGACGAGGGTGCCGGACTGGCCTTTACCTATCAGGGCGAAGCCTTTGGCAAGCGGGTCGAGCCGCTGGCGCAGTCGCTTGGTTCTGATTTCCTGATGGATGTGGACGTGCTGGATGACGAATCGCTCGACTGCGCTTTTGGACAGATCGAGACGCGCTGGGGTGGGCTCGACTTTCTGATCCACGCCATCGCCTACTCCGACAAGACTGAACTGACTGGCCGTTTTATCAATACGACCCGCGACAACTTTAAGAACTCGCTGACGATTTCCTGTTATTCGCTGATTGATCTGGCCCGCCGCGCGCAGCCGCTGATGAAGGACGGCGGTTCGATCATCACGCTGACCTATGCCGGCTCGAACCGGGTCACGCCGTTCTATAACGTCATGGGGGTGGCCAAGGCGGCGCTGGAATCCTCGGTCCGCTATCTGGCCAATGACCTTGGCCCCGAGGGGATCCGCGTCAACGCGATCAGCCCCGGCCCGATGAAAACGCTGGCCGGCGCAGCGATCGGCGGCGCGCGCAAGACCTATCGCCACACCGAGGCCAACGCCCCACTGCGCGCCAATGCGACGCTTGAGGCGATCGGCGGCACGGCGGTCTGGCTGTGTTCGGACTGGGGTGCCTGCACCACAGGGGAAATCGTGCTGGTCGATGGCGGCTATCACGTTCTGGGAATGCCGCAATCGGAAAACCTGTAATGAGCCCGCGCTTTTTCCGGGCCGAGGACGGCGCAAAGCTTGCCTATCGCGATGAAGGCGAAGGGCTGCCGGTTCTGGCACTGGCCGGTCTGACCCGGACGGGGCGCGACTTTGACTATCTTGCCCCGCATCTGTCCGGGGTACGGCTGATCCGGCCCGACTACCGGGGCCGAGGCGATTCCGACTGGACCGGCGGCGACAGCTATACCGTCCTGCAAGAGGCACGGGATGCGCTGGCCCTTCTGGATCACCTGGGGATTGAGCGGGCGGCGGTGCTCGGCACCTCGCGGGGCGGGATCATCGGCATGTTTCTGGCCGCGACCGCGCATGACCGGCTGTTGGGCCTGTGTCTGAACGATGTCGGTCCGGTCCTGCAACGTGAAGGGCTGGTCCGTATTTTCGACTATCTGGGCCGCAACCCTGCCGCCAAAACCCTGGAGGATCTGGCGCAGCGTCTGCCCGCGAATATGCCCGGCTTTGCCAATGTCCCCGCAAGCCGCTGGCTGGAAGAGGCACAGCGCCATTATCTTGAAACGCCCGCTGGCCTGCGCATCAACTACGATCCCGCACTGCGGCAGGCGTTCATGGCAGCCTTTGAGGGACCCGAGGTCGATCTTTGGCCGATGTTCGACACGGCGCAGGGGTTGCCTCTGGCACTGATCCGGGGGGCGAATTCGGACCTTTTGGCAAGAGATACTGCCAACGAAATGCAGCGTCGCCGTCCGGACATGATCCGGGCCGAGGTCCCCGACCGCGCGCATATCCCCTTTCTTGATGAACCCGAGGCTTTGACCGCGATCCATGCCTGGCTTGAGGCAATGCGCAGGGACTGACCGGCCCGCCCGACGCGGGCCGGAGCTATGCGTGTTTAACCCGCCAGCAATGCGGCATTACCGCCCGCAGCAGTGGTATCGACGCACAGATGACGCTCATGCGCGACATGGGCCAGATCAGGTGCAGAGGTAATCAACGGCAGGATCGGTCCTTTACGCGCTGCCAGCACACGGGCATAGGCGCGCCCCTGGGCGGCATCGCCCCACCACAGTACCGCCGAGAAACCTTGCAGCGCCTCCAGCGCCTCGGGGGGCAGATGTCCATGGACCGGCACGGCATGACCGCCAAGTGCACTGACCGCCGCCACCTGCGCCGCGACCGCCTCGCGCCCCGGCCCAAGGCAGATCAGCGGCGCACGGGCATGAAGAACGAGACGGTTCAGCTCTCCGGTCGGGCCGGGCATCAGCCGCTCGTCGATCCGGGCTGCGCCGGCCGTACGCAAAGCGGCGCTTAGCGTACCAAGATCCGCCGTTCCGCCCTGCCCCGCATCTGTGGCGCTCACGGTCTCGGGCGCAAAGAAGCGTCCCAGATAAAGCGGCCCGCCCGCCTTCGGGCCGGTGCCCGACAGCCCCTCGCCCCCAAAGGGCTGACTGCCGACCACCGCGCCGATCTGGTTACGGTTGACGTAAATATTGCCGGCATGGATCGCGTCCGATACCTCCTGCACCCGCGAATCGATCCGGGTGTGCAGGCCAAAGGTCAGGCCAAAACCACGCCGGTTGATATCCGCGATCACCTGATCCAGCTCTCCCGCGCGGAAGGTTGCGACATGCAGGACGGGACCAAAGATTTCACGGTCAAGATCGTCGATACCTTTGACACCAAGCAGCACCGGCGCCACAAAATGCCCCTGTTTCGGCGCCCAGACCCGATGCAGGACGAGATTCGCGCGGCTTTCAAGATATTGCTCGATATTTGCCTGTGCCTCGGCGTCGATCACCGGCCCGACATCGGTCGCAAGCCGCCACGGATCGCCGATGCGCAGCTCATCCATGGCGCCTTTGATCATGGCGATCAGATGCGGTGCGATATCCTCTTGCACGTAAAGGCAGCGCAGCGCCGAGCAACGTTGCCCCGCCGAACGGAAGCTTGAGGCGACGATATCGCGCACCGCCTGTTCAGGCAGGGCAGTCGAATCGACGATCATCGCGTTCAGTCCCCCGGTCTCGGCAATCAATGGTGTGCCGGGGGCCATATGCTCGGCCATGGCGCGCGCGATGATCTGCGCCGTCTCGGTCGAGCCGGTAAAGACCACGCCATTGATACGCTGGTCCGAGGTCAGCGCCGCACCGACCGTCCCGCCCTGACCGGGCAGAAGTTGCAGCGCAGATTTGGGCACCCCTGCCTCATGCAGCAGGCGCACGGCAATGGCAGCGATCAGCGGCGTCTGCTCGGCCGGTTTCGCCAGCACTGCATTGCCAGCCATCAAAGCCGCCGCGATCTGGCCGGTAAAAATGGCCAGCGGAAAGTTCCACGGGCTGATCGCCGCGATCACGCCGCGCGGACGTCCGGTCTGGGCCTCGCCCTCGGCGGCATAATATCGCAGGAAATCCACCGCCTCGCGCAGTTCACCCACACAATCGGGCAGGGTCTTGCCCGCCTCGCGCGCAAGAACCGCAAAGATCGGGCCGAAATTCGCTTCGTAAAGATCAGCGGCACGGCGCAGAGCCTCAGCACGGAAAGGGGCGGATGCGTCCCAGATCCGGGCATCCTCGATGGCGCGCGCAACGGTTTCGGCATCCGCCTCGGTCACATGGCCAACGACCTCACCACTTGCGGGGTTCAGGACCTCTGCCCGCTGCCCCGAGGAGGGCGAGACGGTCAGCGGCGCAGCGTCAGGCAGCGAGCCCTGCCGAGCGGCCTCGATCCGGGCGAGCGTTGTTTCATCGCTAAGGTCAAACCCCTGCGAGTTGGGACGCGTCGCGCCAAACAGTGCATCAGGTGCCACCAGCCCGGCAGGAGGCTGCGCCGAGGCCAATGCCTCAAGCGGATCACGCGCGACCTCTTCGGGCGTAACCGCCTCATCCACGATCTGATGCACAAAGCTGCTGTTGGCGCCATTCTCCAGCAGGCGGCGGACCAGATAGGCCAACAGGTCGCGATGCGCCCCGACCGGCGCATAGATACGGCAACGACCGTTGTGATCGCGCAAAACAATGTCATGCAGACGTTCACCCATGCCATGCAGGCGCTGGAACTCAAATTCGATATCGCCGACCATTTCAAGGATCGCGGCCACGGTATGGGCGTTATGGGTGGCGAATTGCGGATAGATGCGGTCGGCATAGCCGATCAGCTTACGGGCATTGGCGATATAGCTGACATCGGTTGCAACCTTGGTGGTGAACAGCGGAAAGCCCGGCAGCCCCTCGACCTGAGCGCGCTTGATCTCGCTGTCCCAGTATGCGCCCTTGACCAGCCGGACCATGATGCGGCGATCCAGCCTTTCAGCCAAAGCATGCAGCCAGTCGATCACCTGACCGGCGCGTTTGCCATAGGCCTGAACCACGACGCCGAACCCGTCCCAGCCGGCAAGCGAGGGGTCGGACAGCACCGCCTCGATCACTTTCAGGGACAGGACCAGCCGGTCCTGCTCTTCGGCGTCGATGTTCATGCCCATGCCAGCAGCCTTGGCCTGCCGGGCAAGTGACAGCACCACCGGCACCAGTTCGGCCATGACCCGGGCCTCTTGCGCAACCTCGTAACGTGGATGCAGCGCCGACAGCTTGATCGAGATGCCGGGGTTCATCTGCACCGACCCTTTGGTGCAGGCCTTGGCAATCGCCGCGATGGCATCGGAATAGTCCCGGGCATAGCGCGCCGCATCCGCACCGGTCATCGCCGCCTCGCCCAGCATGTCATAGCTGTAGGTAAAGCCCTGCGCCTCGCGCTGCGCGGCACGTTCAAGCGCCGCCTCGATGGTCTGACCCAGCACGAACTGCCGCCCCATCTCTTTCATCGCCCGGCCGACGGCGGCGCGGATCACCGGTTCGCCCAGCCTGCGGATGGCCCCACGCAAAGTGCCAGCGATGCCGCCCTGATCGTCGTCCAGCACCTTGCCCGTCAGCATCAGCGCCCAGGTCGAGGCATTGACCAGCGATGAGGACGCCTCGCCCAGATGTTTGCCCCAGTCCGAGGGCGCGATCTTGTCCTCGATCAGCGCGTCGATGGTCTGGCGGTCCGGGACGCGCAGCATCGCCTCGGCCAGACACATCAGCGCCACGCCTTCACGCGTCGAAAGGCCGTATTCGGCCAGAAAATGCTCCATCAGAGTCGGTTTCGCCTCGGACCGGATCCGGCGCACCAGATCAGCAGCCCGGGCCGTGATCGCGGCACGTTGAGCATCCGAAAGCGCCGCCTCGGCACTGAGGCGCTGCAAAAGCGCGGCCTCGGGCTGGAACTTTGCCTCAAGGTCTAGGGCAGAAAGGGGCAGATCAGCGGAACGGGACGGAACGGGCATGGCATTCTCCTGCAAGACAAGGCCCTGATAGCGGCAATGAGCTAGACCATGTGACCATATTATGCCATCTTCATAGCCAATCGTCACGAAGATCAGGCCATATCTGGACCATGGAAGAAGCGCTCGACGCCACCAATCGCAAGATCCTGCAAGAGCTGGTGGCAAATGCCCGTATTCCCATCACCGAGCTGGCGCGCAAGGTCGGGCTTAGCAAGACACCGGTGGCGCTGCGCATCCGCCAGCTTGAGGAAATGGGGCTGATCACGGGCTATCGCGCCATCCTCTCTCCGCTCAAGCTGGGCCTCACGCACGTCACCTATGTCGAGGTACGGTTGTCCGATACCCGGCAGCCGGCGCTGGAGCGCTTCAACGCCGCCGTCCGCGCCATCCCTGAGGTCGAAGAGTGCTACATGATCGCCGGAGGCTTTGATTATCTGATCAAGGTCCGTTCGCGCGATATGACCGATTATCGCCGGATCCTTGCCCAGCACATCTCGACCCTGCCGCATCTGCACGCAACGAACAGCTATGTTTCGATGGAGGCGGTGGTCGAGCAGAACTGGACCGAGATCTGACCCCGCAGCACCCGCAGCCGCCTTTGTCGTGGCGCGCTGGCGAGGGCTCGGCTAAAGCGGGCAAAAGGGGGGCGCATGGATTTCAAATGGCTTGAGGATTTTCTGGTTCTGGCCGAAACGCACAGCTTCTCGCGCTCGGCCGAGTTGCGCGGGGTGACGCAAAGCGCCTTTAGCCGCCGCATCCGTGCACTTGAGGAATGGCTGGGAACGGACCTTTTGTCACGCGAAAGCTATCCGGTGACCCTGACCCCGGAAGGTGTGCTGTTTCGCGAAACCGCCGAAGAGGCCGTGCGCATGATCAACGCCCGCCGCGCCGAGTTTCGGGATCACACCCGCAGTCATGGCAGAGAGATTTCATTTGTGGCGCTGCACAGTCTGACCGTGACCTTTCTGCCCAGCTGGCTGATGCGGCTAAAGGCAGCGGCCGGCCAGATGACCAGCCGCGTCAAGCCCGAAAACTTTGACCGCTGCATCGAGGCCCTGACCGAGGGCGGTTATGATTTTTTCCTGACCTATGCCCACCCACAGGTGAACATCCCGCTGGACCCAGAGGGCTTTCCGCATCTGGTCGTCGGTCAGGACAGCCTTGTCGCCGTCGCCCGCCCCGGCTGGCCCGAGGAATGGCTGACCGAGGGCATGCCGATGCTGAAATATTCGCGCGGCTCGTTTCTGAACGCCATGGCCCGGATCGCGCTGACCCAACCCGGCGCGCCCAAAGTCTATGTCGCCCATACCGATGAAGCGAGCATGGCCGAGGCGATGAAAAGCATGGCCGTCGCTGGTCACGGCGTGGTCTGGCTGCCCCGCCGGCTGGTCGAAAGCGAAATCGAGACCAGCCGCCTGGAAGTCGTCGCCCCCGAACTGCCGATGGAGATCCGCCTTTACCGCAATGCCGCCCGCGGGCGCGGGATTACCGGCCGGGTGTGGCAGGCCGCGCGTGAGCTTGGCGAGGGTTATGCAGAAACAGAATAACCCAGCGCGACTTGGCATTGGAAAACGCTGTTGATCCTGCCTAAATCTTGAACACACAGGGGCGCGTCACGCCCTGTCATAGCAACATATCCGACAGAAATGCGCATCGCGCCGGAACCGCCTTGGCGGGCCGGGTGCCTGCGCCCGAGGTGAACATGAAAAAAACCCGCATCGAACACGACCTGCTTGGCGATCGCGAGGTGCCTGCCGAGGCCTATTGGGGCGTCCACACCTTGCGCGCCGTCGAGAACTTCCCGATCTCGGGCAGGCCGATCGGTGAAATTCCCGAGCTGATCCGGGCCCTTGCCGCGATCAAGCAAGCGGCGGCGCTGGCCAATGCCGATCTGGGTCTGCTTTCGCCCGAGCGCCGCGACGCCATCGTCGCAGCCTGCGAAGAAATCCGCGCCGGCAAGCTGCACGATCAGTTCGTGGTCGATCAGATTCAGGGCGGGGCCGGGACCTCGACCAATATGAATGCCAATGAAGTGATCGCCAACCGCGCCCTTGAAATCATGGGCCATGCCAAGGGCGAATACCAATATCTGCACCCGAACGAACATGTGAACATGAGCCAGTCCACCAATGACGTCTATCCGACGGCATTGCGGCTGGCCTCGTGGCGTGGGTTGCAAAATGTAATCGCGGCTTTGGCCTCGTTGCGTGGGGCCTTTGCCGAAAAAGGCGCCGAGTTCTCTGATATCCTCAAGATGGGCCGCACCCAGCTACAAGAGGCGGTGCCAATGACACTGGGGCAGGAATTCAACGCCTTTGCCATCACCATCGGAGAGGATGAGGCCCGCCTTGCCGAAGCAGCAAGCCTCGTTTGCGAGATCAACCTTGGCGCTACGGCCATCGGAACCGGCATCACCACTCACCCCGAATATGCCGAACGGGTAAGGGCACGGCTGGCGGAAATCACCGTGATCCCAGTGGTCACCGCCCCCGATCTGGTCGAGGCAACGCAGGATTGCGGCGCTTTTGTACAGGTATCCGGTGTGCTGAAACGCGTGGCGGTCAAGCTCAGCAAGATCTGCAACGACCTGCGGCTGCTCTCATCCGGGCCGCGCGCCGGGTTCAACGAAATCAACCTGCCTGCGAAACAGGCCGGCTCATCGATCATGCCCGGCAAGGTGAACCCGGTCATCCCCGAGGTCGTCAATCAGGTCTGTTTCGAGGTGATCGGCAATGACATGACCATCACCATGGCGGCCGAGGGCGGGCAATTGCAGCTGAATGCCTTTGAGCCGGTGATCGCCTACAGCATGTTCCGTTCGGTCAGCCATCTGATCGCGGCCTGTCAGACGCTGGAACATAACTGCGTCCGCGGCATCACCGCCAATCGCGACGTGCTCAAGGAAACCGTGCGCCGCTCGATCGGGATTGTCACGGCACTGAACCCCTATATCGGCTATGCCGCCGCAACCGAGGTCGCAACCGAGGCGCATCTGACCGGCCGCGGCGTTTATGAGCTGGTATTGGAAAAGGGTCTGTTGCCCAAAGAGCGACTGGACGCGATCCTGCGCCCCGAAAGCCTGACGAAACCCCAGCTTTTCGTGGCCTGACCGGTCTTGTGACAGGGCGGCGGGGTTCCTGCCCCGCCGCCGTTTTCAGCGCAAGCCTTCGCAGAAACGCTTGATACGCGCGCAGGCGTCTGCCAGCAACTCATCCGAGGTCGCGTAAGAGATACGGAAATGCGGCGACAGCCCAAAGGCCGCGCCAAAGACGACCGCAACCCCGGTCTCATCCAGCAGCGCCGTGGCAAAAGCCTCATCATCCACGATCACCGTACCAGCGGCCGAGGTCTTGCCGATCAATGCCGCAATCGAGGGGTAGACATAGAATGCCCCCTGCGGCACCGGGCAATCAATGCCGGGGCAGGCATTCAGCCCCGCGACGACCAGATCGCGGCGGCGCTGAAAGACGGCGCGACTTTCGTTGATGTAATCCTGTGGCCCCTCCAACGCGGCCAGTGCCGCATACTGGCTGATCGAACAGGGGTTCGACGTCGATTGCGACTGCAGCTTGGCCATGGCGCGGATCAGCTCTTCGGGTCCCGCACCATAACCGATGCGCCAGCCGGTCATCGCATAGGCTTTTGAAACGCCGTTCATGGTCAACGTGCGCGACTTCAGCCCCGGCTCGACCTGTGCAGGCGTGACAAAGCGGAAGTCGTCAAAGACCAGATGCTCATAAATATCGTCCGACAGTATCCAGACATGCGGGTGGCGCATCAGGACATCGGCAAGGCCGCGCAGGTGATCTTTGCCATAGCCCGCACCGGTCGGGTTCGAAGGCGAATTCAGAATCACCCATTTCGTCCGCGGTGTGATCGCCGCCTCAAGCTGCTCGGGGGTGATGCGATAGCCGTTCTGCATCGCCCCCTCGATAACGACCGGCGTCCCCCCGGCCAACAGCACCATATCTGGATAGCTGACCCAATAGGGCGCGGGGATGATAACCTCATCCCCCGGGTTCAGCGTCGCCATCAGGGCGTTATATAGGATCTGCTTGCCGCCGGTGCCAACGGTGACCTGCGAGGGCTTGTAATCAAGCCCGTTTTCCCGCGCGAACTTGTCACAGATCGCACGCTTCAGTTCGGGGATACCATCGACTGCGGTATAGCGAGTGTGGCCGGCGTCGATCGCGGCCTTGGCTGCCTCGCGAATATGGGCCGGGGTGTCGAAATCAGGTTCGCCTGCAGAGAGGCTGATGATATCACGGCCTTCGGCGGCAAGTTCGCGCGCGCGGCCCGTGATGGCAATAGTGGGCGAGGGTTTGACGCGGGCAAGCGTCTGGGACAAAAGGCTCATCGAACTCATCCTGCGGCTGGGCTGTCCTGTCATAGGCCCGCCCCCGCAGACAGGCAAGCCGGGGGCGAGCGTGGACGACAGACAGACAAGGCTGAAAAGGCTGCGGATGCGCAGCTGGCGGCGGGGCACCAAAGAGATGGATCTGATCCTTGGCCCCTTTTCGGACAGCGAGCTTGAGGGGATGAACGACCCCGAGCTTGATCTCTACGAAACGCTGCTCGATGAAAATGACCAGGATCTTTACCCCTGGATCACGGCGCGACTCTCGGGCCGGCAGGCCGGGCCCGAGGCGCTGGTGCCGATGCTGAACCGCGTGGCGCGCTTTGCCGCAGAGCGGCTGGTAAAGAAATAGCGGCAATTTTAGCGAACCTGCCGGCGGTTAACCGAAGATTGGCAAATCTGCGCCATCTTGGCCCAAACAAGGCCATGAACGGAAATCGCCCATGCAACACAGATCTGCCCGAATGGTCCCCGCCCCGCAGGCCCCGCCGCGGAATGGCCGGATCGAGGCTTATCTGGAAAGCCTGCAGGTGCTGGAACGACTGCACCGGCTTTTGCTCGACCTCATCAAGGATGAGTTCGAGCGGTTGGGCCGGTCAGAACTGACGCCGGTGCAGGCATTGCTGATCTATAATCTTGGTACGGCCGAGGTGACGGCGGGCGAGTTGCGGTCGCGCGGCATGTATCAGGGCTCAAACGTATCCTATAATCTCAAGAAGCTGGTCGAGCTGGGGTATCTGCACCACGAGCGTTGTGAGATGGACCGCCGATCAGTCCGGATCCGCCTGACCCCGGCGGGGCAAGAGGTGCACGATTGCGTGGCACAGCTCTTTATGCGCCACGCTGAGGGACTGGAGATGTCCGGCGTGCTTGATGACCCGCCGCTTGAGGCGGTGAACCTGCAATGGCGGCGGGTCGAACGTTTCTGGACCGAACAGATCCGCTATATCTATTGATCCCTGCTGATCCCTACCCGGGATCGCACGTGGCAGACGGGCGGGTTTGTACCCCCTGCGTCTTTGCGCGTCTTACCAGTGGCCGGTATTTTCCATGCTGGCCCAAGGTTCTTGCGGGGGTAAATGCTCACCCTCCTGCAACAGCTCGATCGAGACATTGTCGGGGCTGCGGACAAAGGCCATGTGCCCGTCGCGCGGCGGGCGGTTGATGGCAACGCCGGCATCCATCAGTTTCTGGCAAATCTCATAGATATTCTCGACGCGATAGGCGAGATGACCAAAGTGACGGCTGTCCGACGGTAGCCCCTCATCACCGTCCCAGTTCCAAGTCAGCTCGACCGGACATTCGGGCTGGCCGGGCGGTGCCATGAAGACCAGCGTAAAACGCCCGTTTTCGTTTTCGATGCGCCGGGTTTCCTCAAGCCCCAGCAGCTTGAAAAACGCCATGCTCTTTTCAAGGTCCAGCACCCGCACCATAGTGTGCAGATATCGAATCTTCATCGTAGTTTCCTCCTGTCAGGATGTGCCTGGCGGGCGCAAGTCATGGCGCCCCATCGCCGGCAGAGTGACATTTCACGCCCGTATCTGCAACGCCTGCGGCAGCCTGCCCCGGCAAACGGCCGACACAAACTGTTGAATGTAGCGGCGGGTAATGCCACAAGATATGCTTAATCAGCCGAGGATTCCGCCATGCCCATCACCCCCGAACAACAGGCCCAGATCGACGAGCAGCGTGCAAATCCCAGCCCCACCCTGCGTGCGGTTTCCGAGGGGATGGAGCAGCATCTTTACAAGGCCCATGAGGTTCTGGACCACGGCCTTGTGCGTGTCATCGACTATATGGGCGACGATTCCGCCATCACCCAGGCGGCGCGGGTCAGCTATGGCCGGGGCACGAAATCGGTGTCGAATGACGAAGGGCTGATCCGCTATCTGATGCGGCACTGGCATTCGACCCCCTTCGAGATGTGCGAGGTCAAGTTTCACGTCAAGCTGCCGGTCTTTGTCGCCCGTCAATGGATTCGCCACCGTACTGCCAACGTAAACGAATATTCGGCGCGCTATTCGATTCTTGACCGTGAGTTCTACATTCCCGCCCCCGAGCATCTGGCGGCGCAATCGACAGTGAACAATCAGGGCCGGGGTCAGGTGCTGGAAGGGGATGAGGCTGCGCGCGTGCTTGACCTGCTGCGCGAGGACGCGATGCGCGCCTATGACCATTACGAACAGATGCTGAGCCAGGAAGGTCAGCAGGGTCTGGCCCGTGAACTGGCGCGCATGAATCTGCCCGCCAATGTCTATACGCAATGGTATTGGAAGGTGGACCTGCACAACCTGTTCCACTTCCTGCGTCTGCGCGCCGACGCCCATGCACAATATGAAATTCGCGCCTATGCCGAGGTGATTTGTAACATCGTCCGCGACTGGGTCCCCCATGCCTATGCCGCGTTCGAGGATTACCGTCTGGGTGCCGTCCAGCTATCCGCGAAAGGCGTCGAGGTTTTGAAACGCCGCCTCGCCGGCGAGACGGTGACCCAGGAAAACAGCGGCATGAGCAAGGGCGAGTGGCGCGAGTTTGAGGCGGTTTGGGGCTAAGGCCCCGATCAAATTATGGGGCGGTCGGGCCGCCCCATAATTCCAGCTTACAGCGCCGTCCAGCCACCATCGACCGAAATGGTCGTCCCGGTGATCTGATCCGCTGCGGGCGAGCACAGGAACACTGCGGTACCACCCATTTGCTCGACTGTGGCGAATTGCCCCGAAGGCTGGCGCTGCAACATGACCTTGGCGATCACATCCTCACGGCTCATGTTATGGGTCTTCATCTGGTCCGGGATCTGCTTTTCCACGATCGGGGTCAGAACATAGCCCGGGCAAATCGCGTTGCAGGTGATCGGCTCTTTCGCCGTCTCAAGCGCCGTGACCTTGGTCAGACCGACGACACCATGTTTGGCCGCAACATAAGCCGATTTATACTCGCTCGCGGTCAGGCCGTGGGCCGAGGCGATATTGATCACCCGCCCCCACCCGGCCTTGCGCATCAGCGGCAGCGCCGCCGCAGTGGTATGAAAGGCCGAGCTTAAGTTGATGGCGATGATCGCATCCCACTTCCCGGCCGGAAAATCTGGGATCGGCGCAACATGCTGGATGCCCGCATTATTCACCAGGATATCGCAGGTCCCCGCCTTTTCGATCAGCGCGCGGCAATCGGCCCCCTTTGACATGTCAGCCTGAATATAGCGCACCTTGACACCATGTTCACGTGCCATGCTTTCGGCAAGCGCATGATCCTCGGGCGCATCGGTAAAGCTGTTCAGAACGACATCCGCACCAGCCCGCGCCAGTTCATGGGCGATGCCAAGGCCGATTCCCGAATTCGAGCCGGTTACCACCGCCGTCTTGCCGCCAAGGAATTTCTCGAACATCGCCGTCTCCTGCCACATGAACCAAAATCTGGCGGCAGCATGGGCAAAAAGCCTGCCCCACACAAGAGCAGGAGCAGCGGTCGAAAGGCCCAGGAAAAAAAGCGCCCGCACTAGGCGGGCGCAAGTCATGAGGCAGGTTTCATACAGGCAAGAAACCTATCGAGCAGTGCCTTATCTATACGCTTTTCGCCTTCTGAGTCCAAGGCGTAAGTTTGCGTCGCGGTGAACAGCCGGTTAATCTCGGGCTTAACAAGATCACCGACCCGGAAATCAGGGCAATCGAGCATGCGATTCTTCAAATTTGCTAACGAATCCGCGATCTGGCGGCGAATCGCGCTTTGTCTGGGTGTTGCATGCATGCCGCTGGCAAGTGCTGCCGAACCCATGCATGCCATTGCAATGTATGGAGAACCTGCGCTTGAACCGGGCTTTCCTCATCTGCCTTACGTCAACCCCGAGGCGCCAAAAGGCGGGACGATTCGCCTGGCCGAGACGGGCACTTTCGATTCGCTGAACCCGTGGATCCTGATGGGCAACCCGGTCTGGCCCCTGTTTACCCAGCCGGGAATCGTGGCCGAGCCGCTGATGATGCGTTCGCTGGACGAGCCCTTCACGCTTTACGGACTGCTTGCTGAAACAGTCGAAACCGATGATGAACGCAGCTGGGTTGAGTTCACTCTGCGTCCCGAAGCGCGTTTTTCGGACGGTTCTCCGGTCACTATCGAAGATGTGATGTGGTCATATGAGACGCTGGGGACCAAAGGGCATCCGCGCTACACCGTCGTCTGGTCAAAGGTCGAAAAGATGGAGCAGACTGGCCCGCGCTCGGTCCGCTTTACCTTCAATACCCCGGATCGTGAGCTTGTAATGCTGATGGGCATGCGCCCGATACTGAAAAAGGCGCAATGGGAGGGGCGCGACTTTGGTCAGTCCAGCCTGATGGCCCCCATCGGCTCGGGCCCCTATATCATCGACAAGGTTGATCCGGGTCGCGCGATCACACTGCGCCGCAACCCCGACTACTGGGCACGCGATCTGCCGGTGACCCGCGGCATGAACAATTTCGACACCATCCGTTACGACTATTTCGGCGACGCCTCAGCCATGTTCGAGGCTTTCAAGGCTGGCGAGATCGACGTCTGGCGCGAGCTGGTCGCGGCACGCTGGGAAAAGAACTTTGATTTTCCTGCCATGCGCGACGGCCGGATCGTGAAATCCGAAATCACCCATGGCCGGCCCTCGGGCATCATTGGTCTGGTGATGAACACCCGCAATCCGCTATTCGCCGACTGGCGGGTGCGGCAAGCGATGATCGAAGCCTTTAACTACCGCTTCATCAATATGACGCTTAGCGGCGGCAAGGACCCTCGTATCACCAGCTATTTCTCAAACTCGGAATTGGCGATGGAACCCGGTCCCGCTTCTGGCCGCGAGGCCGAGTTGCTGGCCCCCTTTGCCAACGACCTGCCCCCCGGCACGATCGGAGGCTATGCCCTGCCCGAAGGGGGTGAGCGGGCCATCGACCGCAAGGGGATCCGCGCCGCGCTTGAGCTTTTGGCCGAGGCGGGCTGGACCGTGCAAGATGGCGAGCTGCGTGACGCGCAGGGCCGCCCGTTCAGCTTTGAGATCTTGCTGAACCAGTCCGGCAGCGCCATGCGCACCGCCGCCGAGACCCGTCAGATCGTCGATATCTTTGTCCAGTCGCTGCGCAATCTGGGTATTCACCCACGCGTCACCCAACTCGATGCCGCGCAATATGTCGAGCGGACCAACAATTACCAGTTCGACATGACCTGGTATGAGCGCGGCCTGTCACTGTCGCCGGGCAATGAGCAGCGGCTGTATTGGGGCCGCGACGGGGTGACGACGACAGGCAGCAAGAACTGGATGGGCATGGATTCGCCCGCCGCCGAGGCGATGATCGCCGAAATGGGTCAGGCCCGCTCGCGCGAGGATTATCTCGCCGCGGTGAGGGCGCTTGACCGTGTCTTAACCGCCGGACGTTATGTCATCCCGGTCAGCTATTCACGGATTTCCCGCTTGGCCCATCGCGCCGATCTGGATTATCCTGAAAAGACGCCGCTTTACGGTGACTGGCCCGGCTTTATGCCAGAAACCTGGTGGCAGGAGGTAAAGTAAATGAGACTTAGTCGAATCGTTGTTGTCCTGACCCTTCTTGGACTGACGGCGTGCAATACCGTTGCCGGCATAGGCGAAGATATCACCGGCGCGTCGCGTCTGGTTCAGGGCAGCTTCGGTGGTGGAGGGGGCTACTGATGAAATGGGCACATGTCCGCGATAACTGGCCCGCCTTTTTCGACGCCATCGTTGAAAAATGGCCCGAGGCCGATGAAGGCGACCTGGAAGAGATCGACGGCGATCAGCGTGCCTTCATAACCTATATCGCCAGGGTCACGGAACAGGACGTCGACGAGACCAAGGACGAAATCCGCGAATGGCTGGCGGGAGAGATCCCGGCAGATATCGTGATGGACCCGATCCATGACAATCATTCGATCAGATTGTCCTCGAAATATGTTGGTGAGGGCGAAGACGAATTTGACGACGACGCCCGCTTTGGCGATGATGACGAGGTGCCTGACGACGGCGACTAAAGCAATCGCCGTCCACGGGAACCCGTGCCAAGGGGGCATGCAGGGCAGGTGATCCCCGCCCTTTCCTGCGGGTGTGGCCTTTACAGGTTCAGATCGACCCAGACCGGAACGTGGTCGCTGGGCTTTTCCTTTGCCCGCTCATCGCGGTCGATGCCGACATCTATCAGCAGATCAGCGGCCTCGGGCGACAACAGCACATGATCGATGCGGATGCCGTTGTCCTTTTGCCAGGCACCGGCCTGATAATCCCAAAAAGTGAACGGGCCGCGCTGGCTGCCGTGATGATGCAGCCGTACCGCTTCGATCCAGCCGTCATGGATGATGCGGCGCAGGGCCGCCCGGCTTTCGGGCTGAAACAGCGCGTCGTCGACCCATTTTTCGGGGAAGGCCGCATCGCGTGGCTCGGGGATGACGTTATAGTCACCCATCATCGCCACCGGCATCTCGGACTTCAGCAGCGCCCTTGCCCGGTCGTGCAGCCGCTGCATCCACGCCAGCTTGTAATCAAACTTGGGTCCCGGCTGAGGGTTGCCGTTCGGCAGGTAGAGCCCCGCAATGCGCAGGGCATCACGGCCGACAACCGTCGCCTCAATATAGCGGGCCTGCTCATCACCGTCATCGCCGGGCAGGCCGCGGCTCACATCCTCAAGCGGCAGCCTGGAGAGGATAGCGACGCCGTTGAAACCCTTCTGCCCGTGGGTTTCGATGTTGTAGCCAAGATCGGCGATCGGCTCATGCGGAAAACCTTCGTCCTGGGTCTTGATCTCCTGCAGGACGACGACGTCGGGCTGGGCTGCGGCCAGCCAACCGGTCAGGGTCTCGATACGGGCGCGGACGCCATTGATGTTGAAGGTCGCGATTTTCATACGGGCAAGACTAGCCGCCTGCCCGTCCGCGCGCCAGATCAGATCGAGAAAGAGGTGCCGCAGCCACAGGACGAGCTGGCGTTGGGGTTGTCGATGGTAAAGCGCGCACCGATCAGCTCATCCGTAAAGTCGATGGTCGCCCCGGCAAGAAAGGGCAACGAGACCGGATCGACAACCACGGCCTGGCCGCCGTTGCTGAGGATCAGATCATCCTCGGCCACGTCGTCCAGGCGGATGTCATACTGAAACCCCGAACAGCCGCCGCCCGCGACGGCGACCCGCAAGGGGCGCACCGGGCCGTCACCATTGATTTCGGCCAGCCGGGCAAAGGCGCGTTCGGTAACCTTAGGGGGCAGGTTTAAGCCATTGTTCATGGGGCGTTCCCGTTTCCGTCTTTCGCTGTGGAATATAGGGTCTGGACCGCAGTCTCGCAAGAAACGCAGGATCAGATGACGGCACCTTATGCTTGCCAGCCCGAAGAAAGCCGTGGCCGCCGCTGGCCCGAGCGCATGTCCACCTTTCGTAGTCCCTGGCAGCGGGACCGCGACCGTATCATCCACTCTAGCGCCTTTCGCCGCCTTAAGCACAAGACTCAGGTCTTTGTGGAACATGAGGGCGATTATTACCGCACCCGCCTGACCCATACGATCGAGGTCGCCCAGGTCGCCCGCACGATTGCCGGGGCGCTGGGGCTGAATACCGATCTGGCCGAGACCGTGGCGCTGGCCCATGACCTGGGCCACCCGCCTTTTGGCCACACGGGCGAGGACGCTTTGGCGGCGCTGATGGCCCCTTATGGCGGCTTTGACCATAATGCTCAGGCGCTGCGCATCGTGACCAGGCTTGAACGTCATTACGCCGATTTCGATGGGCTGAACCTGACCTGGGAAAGCCTTGAAGGCATCGCCAAACACAACGGCCCGGTCTCCAGTCCCCTGCCCTATGCGCTGGCCGAGGTGAACGAAGAATGGGATCTTGAGCTGCATAGCAATGCCAGCGCCGAGGCACAGGTCGCAGCCGTCGCCGATGATGTCGCCTATAACCATCATGACCTGCATGACGGGCTGCGTGCAGGGCTGTTTACCGAAGAGGACCTGGCAGCACTGCCGGTTATCGGCGAAGCCTTTGCCGAAGTAGACCGTCTGCACCCGGGGCTTGAGACCATGCGGCGCCGGCACGAGGCCTTGCGCCGCGTCTTTGGCGTCATGGTCGAGGATGTAATCGCGGTCGCCCAGAACCGTCTTGCCAGCCTGCAGCCAGGAAATGTGCAGGAAATCCGTGATATGGAGGGGCCGATCATCCGCTTTTCAAAGCCGCTGTACCAGAACCTCAAGGCGATCAAGCTGTTCCTGTTCCAGCGCATGTACCGCGCGCCATCGGTGGTGACCGAACGCAAGCGGGTTACAGAGATGCTGAACGGGCTGTTCCCGCTGTTCCTGAACGATCCGTCAAAGATGCCGCAGACCTGGAGCGAGGCAGCCGATGGTGCAAGGGACGAGACCGGCCGTGCCCGGGTGGTCCTGGACTATGTCGCTGGCATGACCGACCGTTTCGCCATTCACGAGGCGCAGCGTCTGTTGGGCTAAGGGGATGGGGGCTTTGCCCCCGCTGATCCGGCCCCCTCGACGGGGGCCAGATCAGTTCCCCCAGGATATTTGGACACAAAAGAATCAGGTTTATTCAGCCTTGTCGTGCTCTTGCAGCCATTTCTGCATCTGCTCGATTTCAGCCTCTTGGGTGCGGATGACCTCTTCGGCAAGTTTGCGGACCTCGGGGTCCTTGCCTTGCTCCAGTACGACCTTCGCCATGTCTACGGCACCCTGATGATGCGGGATCATACCGCGCATGAAATCGACATCAGCGTCACCCGTATATTCAATCATCATATCGACGTGCATCCGCTCCATCGCCTGTTCATAGTCGACGGTCGAGGAACTCGTGACGGCACCATGGCCGGAATGGTCCATGGTCGCGGCCTCTTGTGCGATGGCAGGCAGGGCGATCAGAGTGGTTGCAATAAAGGTAACAAAACGCATGGTGCTTTCTCCGTAAGGCGGCGCTGATGGAAGCCGGGCACCGCATCCACCAGCTAATGACATCCCCGTCAGGAAAGAAAGATCAGCGCCATACCCATGACCGCCATCACAGCCCCCGCCCATGAGGTCGGCGAGGGTCGCGCCCCTGTCATCGCCCAAAGTACCGGCAGGATCAGGACTGGCGACAGCGCGGAAAGCGTTGAGACGATGCCGACCTTGCCCCCCTGCAGCGCAAACATCAGCAGCGTCATGCCAATGACCATAGCGATCAGCCCTGAGAGCGCAGTCAGCAGCAGCACGCGTGGTGTCGGCTTATTGCGGGGCTTTAATTCGGCGATCGGCAGCGCCATGAGCAGAATAAGGCAGGCGACCGCGATCGAAACCCGCACCAGAGAGGCCACATAGGGGTCAAAGCCCGATGCCATGACCGGCCGCGCGATCAGCGAGCCAAGCGCCTGCCCCGCCGCCGCCAGCAGCCCGTAACCGGTAGCGATCCAGACCGAACCCTCGATCGTCTCGAACCGGTGCGCGCCCGATCGCCCAGGCCGGCCCAGCACCGCCATGGCAACACCAGCCGTCGAGAGCACGACGCCAAGCATCGCCAAGGGAGAGAGAGACTCGCCAAGAGCAAGCCAGCCCATCAGTGCCGCCATAGGCGCGTTCAGTGCAAACAGCGCCCCCGAGCGCCTTGGACCAAGCCGGATCAGCGTCACGTAAAGCAGTGTATCGCCCAGAAAAATGCCGACCACGCCCGACAAGGAAAGCCGCCACAGATCCCCGAAAGCGATCCCGCCCAGCCGCCCGGTAGCAATGACAATAACCGCCAGCATGATCGCGACCATGCCCTGACGCAGGCGGTTAAAGCCGAACGGTCCCAGCGCCTGGGCCGCCGATTGCGACAGGATGCCGGTAATCGCCCAGCAGGCCGCAGCGCCCAAAGCGGCAAGTTCATGCACCGGCATGCGGTTTTTCCTCTCCCATTCCTTGTGGCGGGATAGGCTGGCGATTGAACCCGCGCAAGGGATTGCGCATTCTGTCGGCAGGTCACGGCAGAAAGGAGAACGGCGATGATTGTCAATTCCGGTTCAGCAGTATGGGAGGGCGCGCTCAAGGACGGCAAGGGCGCAGTATCGACCAAATCCGGTGCGCTGAGCAGCCAGCCCTATGGCTTTAACACCCGCTTTGAGGGGCTGCCCGGCACCAACCCCGAAGAACTGATCGGCGCGGCTCATGCCGCCTGTTTCAGCATGGCGCTGTCCCTGATCCTGCAAGAAGCGGGCATCACCAATGTGAAGATCGAGACCACCTCGGAAATCGGCTTGGCCAAGGATGGCGACGGCTTTTCGATCAAGACTGCGCATCTGAACACCAGAATCCGCGGCGACGGCGACAAGGCAGTGATCGAGGAATGCGCCCGCAGGGCCGAAAAAGGCTGCCCCGTCAGCAAGGTATTGAATGCCGAGGTGACGATGGACGTCACTGTGGTCTGAGAACGACCGTACAGAATCGCGTTACGCCACCGCCTGTGCTTTACGGGCGGCGGCATATTCCATGCAAAAGGCCCCTTGTCGCAATTCATCCGGGCAGGTGTCGCAACCCACGGTATCCTAAGGCTGATATTGCCCGCTTCCCCCCTTGCTGCTGCCTTGGCGCAATGCATCCTCTGCCGCGGAGGCACCCTTCCCGATCTATCCCGGCTGCGAGCTGCCGGTCTCGGGCGGGGTAAGAGGAGCAGGAGGAACTGCATGAAACAATTCGCCGAGAACGGAGGCCCCCGGCTGCGCAGTCTGGACGAGGCGCCGCTGAAGCCCATTCACATCATCGCCGTTGCCGCCTCGCTGGGGGGCGCGGCCCTGGATGGCTATGTTCTGGGTATCGTCGGCCCCTCGCTGACGCTCGCCAAGCAAGAACTGGCGCTTTCTGCGCTAAGCCAGGGCCTGATCGCGGCAAGCGCGCTGATAGGCGTTTTCGTCGGTGGGATGTTCTTTGGCAACCTTGCAGACAAATATGGCCGCCGGCCAGTGTTCGCCTATAACCTGCTGGCCTTTGTGGTGCTGTCGCTTTTGCAGCTCATGGTGGTCGAGGTCTGGCAGCTGGTGGCGCTGCGGCTGGCCCTGGGACTGGCGATCGGGGTGGAATACGCCGTCGGAACCTCGGTTCTGGCCGAGTTCTCGCGCCGCAAAGGGCGTGGCGTGCTGCTGGGCTGTTTCTCGGTCGGGTGGCAGGTCGGTTTTACCGCCGCCTTTATCATCGGCAATCTTTACAAGGGCGATGACTGGCGCTTTCTTTTGGCGACCAGCGCGGTACCGGCGCTGATCACCTTTTTGTTGCGGCTGCGCCTGCCCGAAACCCCGATGTGGCTCAAGGCGCGGGGGCGTGACACCGAAGCCCGCGCAGTGGTCACCAAACATTTCGGGGCCGAATACGACATCCCTGATGTGGTGCTGGAGAAATCGCACGCCTCGCCGGTCGAGCTGCTGACCTCGCCTCATTGGCGCCAGCACATCTATTCCGGGCTGTTCTGGTTCTGTCAGGTCGGGCCGTTCTTTGCCATCTTCACCTTTGTCGGCCCGGTCTTTGAGATGCTTCAGATCCATGATGCGACAGTGGTCGATGTCTGGCTGAATACGGTGCAAATTCTCGGCGCGATCTTTGGTCTGTTTCTGCTGCACTGGCTGACGCGGCGGCATTTCGTGATCTCGACCTTCGCGGTCATGTTCGCGGTCCTGCTGGCGATTGGCCTGTTCCCGCAGGCGCCGGTCTGGGTGGTGGTCGCGCTGTTTGCGATCTACATGTTCGTCGCCCCGGCGGCAAACAACATCGAATACGTCTATCCGGCCGAGATCTTTGAAACCCGGCTGCGTTCGACCGGCGTCGGTTTCTCGGCCGCCTTCTCGCGGATATCAGCAGCTACGGCGGTTTATCTGCTGCCAACCTCGCTTGAGGTCCTGGGCGCATCCAAAACCATGATCATCATGGCGATGTTCCCGCTTATCGGGCTGATCTTTTCGATCATGTGGGCGCCAGAGACCAAGCGCAAGCAACTGCGCTGAAAGATCACCGTGGCGGCGATCCACGTCGCCACGGATTTCGCTTACACCATCATTTCCTTGGTGGCGGTCAGCTTAAGCTCGGGGTGGTCACGGGTAACCCGGTCGATGTCCCATTGCAGCCGGGTCAGATAGACCAGATCGCCGTCATGATCCTGCGCCATATGGCCCTTGTTCGTCTGCGAAAAGGCCTCGACCTTGTCTTTCGGACCCGAAAGCCAGCGGGCCGAGGTGAACTGCGTCGCCTCGAACCGAACCGGCAGGCCATATTCAAGTTCGATCCGGCTGGCGAGCACCTCGAATTGCAGCGCCCCGACGACGCCCACGATAAAGCCCGAGCCGATCATCGGTTTAAAGACCTTGGCCGCGCCTTCTTCGGCGAATTGCATCAGCGCCTTTTCCAGATGCTTGGCCTTCATCGGGTCGCCCGCGCGCACGGCCTGCAAAAGCTCGGGCGCGAATGAGGGGATGCCGGTAAAGCGCAGCGCCTCGCCCTCGGTCAGCGCATCGCCGATGCGCAGCTGGCCGTGGTTCGGAATGCCGATGATATCGCCCGCCCAGGCCTCTTCGGCCAGTTCGCGATCGGCGGCAAGAAACAGCACCGGGTTCGACACCGCCATCTGCTTTTTCGAACGGACGTGCAAAAGCTTCATCCCACGTTCGAAATGGCCCGAGGCAAGACGGACAAAGGCCACCCGGTCACGGTGCTTGGGGTCCATATTGGCCTGAACCTTGAAAACAAAGCCCGTCACCGGCTTTTCCTCGGGCGCGATCTGACGCTCAGCCGCGCCTTGCGGCTGCGGCTCAGGGCCGAATTCGCCGATGCCGCGCATCAGCTCGCGCACACCAAAGCTGTTGATGGCAGAACCGAACCAGATCGGGGTCATATGCCCCTCAAGGAAGGACTGGCGATTGAAGGCGGGCAAAAGCTCACGTGCCATCTCAAGCTCTTCGCGCAGCTTTTCCAGCTGACCGGCGGGGACATGTTCGGCCAGTTTCGGATCGTCGAGCCCGCTGATCTGAATCGACTCGGCCACCTTGTTGCGGTCTGCGCGGTCCATGATCTCCAGCCGGTCGTTCAAAAGGTCATAGGCGCCGATAAAGTCGCGGCCCATGCCAATCGGCCATGAAGCCGGGGCGACGTCGATGGCCAGATTTTCCTGAATCTCGTCGATGATCTCGAACGTGTCGCGGCTTTCGCGGTCCATCTTGTTACAGAAGGTCAGGATGGGCAGATCGCGCAACCGGCAAACCTCGAACAGTTTACGCGTCTGGCTTTCGACGCCCTTGGCGCCGTCGATGACCATGATCGCCGCGTCCACCGCAGTCAGGGTGCGATATGTGTCCTCAGAGAAATCGCTGTGGCCGGGGGTATCGACCAGGTTGAAGCGCCAGTTGTCAAAGTCAAAGGACATGGCCGAGGCCGAGACCGAAATCCCCCGCTCCTGCTCCATTTTCATGAAGTCCGAGCGCGTGCGCCGCGCCTCGCCTTTGGCCCGGACCTGACCAGCCATCTGAATCGCCCCGCCAAACAGCAGGAACTTTTCGGTCAGGGTGGTCTTGCCGGCGTCGGGATGCGAAATGATCGCAAAAGTGCGGCGGCGAGCGATTTCGGCGGGAAGATCAGGACGATTCATCATGTCCGGCCCTTTACCGCGCAGCGCGCGCAGTCTCAAATGGAATCGGGCGTCAGACGAACTGTTCGCGGATCACCCGTTCCTCAAGCCCGTGTCCGGGATCAAACAGCAGGCGATGACGGATCGTTTTCTCGGACCGGATCTCGACCCACAGGACCGAATCGACGCCACGCGAATCGGCATCGGCCATCACGGGGCGCTTGTCGGGTTCAAGCACGTCAAAGCGCACTGTCGCGCTTTTCGGCAGGATCGCCCCACGCCAGCGCCGCGGGCGAAAGGCGGCGATGGCCGTCAGCGCCAGCACACCTGAACCCAAGGGCAGGATTGGCCCGTTTGCCGAATAATTATAGGCCGTCGAGCCTGCAGGCGTGGATAGCAGAACACCATCGCAGATCAGCTCTTCCAGCCGCACCCGGCCGTTCACGCTGATGCGCAGCCGTGCCGCCTGCGGTCCGGCGCGCAGCATGCTGACCTCATTTATCGCCAGTGCGCAGTGCTCATGCCCGTCGGTGGTTCCGGCGGTCATGGCCAGCGGGTTGATCAGCGTCTCTTCGGCTGCCCTGATGCGGCCGGGCAGATCCTCTTCTGAATAGGTGTTCATCAGAAAGCCGACCGTGCCCCGGTTCATGCCATAGACCGGCAGCCCGCGGTTCTGATGCATCACCGACAACATCAGCCCGTCGCCACCAAGCGCGACGATCACCTCTGCCTCGCGGATCGGCACATGACCATAACGTTCGGACAACGCCTCGGCGGCGGTCACGGCGGTTTCGGTACCAGAGGCGATAAAGTGCATTTTCATGCGGCCATCATGGCGTGCAGCGTGCCGGGTGCAAGCCCTTTGGCATATGGGATAATCTACCGCCCCTGCGTCGCATCCATCCTAGCGGGCCAGAATGAAACGCGTTAGAAGGCCAGCGAGCCTGCTTTTTGCATGAGGACCAGATGACCGACACCGGATTCTTCACCGAGACGCTCGCCAGCCGCGACTCTTCGATTTTCGACGCCATCCGCAAGGAACTGGGCCGGCAGCGCGACGAGATCGAGCTGATCGCCTCCGAAAACATCGTCTCCAAAGCGGTGCTTGAAGCGCAGGGCTCGGTTCTGACCAACAAATACGCCGAAGGCTATCCGGGCAAGCGCTACTATGGCGGCTGCCAATATGTCGATATCGTCGAGAATCTGGCCATCGAGCGCGCCAAAGAGCTGTTTGGCTGCGAATTTGCCAACGTTCAGCCGAACTCGGGCAGCCAGATGAACCAGGCAGTGTTCCTGGCTCTCTTGCAGCCGGGCGACACTTTCATGGGGCTTGACCTGAACTCGGGCGGCCACCTGACCCACGGGTCGCCGGTCAACATGTCGGGCAAATGGTTCAACGTTGTCTCGTACGGCGTGCGCCAGCAGGACCAGCTGCTTGACATGGAAGAGATCCGCAAACATGCCCATGAGCATAAGCCCAAGCTGATCCTTGCCGGTGGCACCGCCTACAGCCGCATCTGGGACTGGGCTGAATTCCGCAAGATCGCCGACGAAGTGGGCGCATATCTGATGGTGGACATGGCCCATATCGCCGGTCTGGTGGCGGGCGGCCAGCATCCCTCGCCGCTGCCCCACGCACATGTCGTGACCACGACCACCCACAAATCCCTGCGCGGCCCGCGTGGCGGCATGATCCTGACCAATGACGCCGAGATCGCCAAAAAGATCAACTCGGCCGTCTTCCCCGGCCTGCAGGGCGGCCCACTGATGCATGTCATCGCCGCCAAGGCCGTCGCCTTCGGCGAGGCGTTGCGCCCCGAGTTCAAGGGCTATGCCGCTCAGGTCGTGGCCAACGCCCGCGCCATGGCGGACGAACTGATGAAGGGCGGCATCGACATCGTCTCGGGCGGTACCGACAACCACCTGTGCCTTGCAGACCTGCGCCCCAAAGGCGTGACCGGCAAGGCGACCGAGGCGGCATTGGGTCGCGCGCATATCACCTGCAACAAGAACGGCGTGCCCTTTGATCCCGAAAAACCCTTCGTGACATCGGGCATCCGGCTGGGCGCACCGGCTGGCACCACGCGCGGCTTCAAGGAAGAAGAGTTCCGCCAGATCGCCCGCTGGATCGTCGAAGTGGTCGATGGCCTGGCCGCAAATGGCGAAGAGGGCAACGCCGAGGTCGAGGCCCGCGTCAAGGCCGAGGTGACCGAGCTCTGCGCCCGCTTCCCCCTTTACGAAGGCCTGTGATCGCAACGCTGCGCGGGACAGACAGCCCTGCGCAGCTCACAAGACCGGGCGGAATAGGTATTCTTACAGCATTCCTGACCCACACCTTCTTTGAGCATCTGATACAAAGAAAAAGCCGGCCAATATGCGCCGGCTTTTTCTATTGTGCTCTTCAGGCTCGACCCTCCCCCCCCCCTGCGGCTCAGATCAACCCGCGCACCTTCATAATCCAAATGGCGACGGCCGCCAGAATCAGCAGGCCGAACATCACGCTTGCCGCAACGCCGACCACGCCTCCTTGCATCCGCCCCCCCTGCCCAAGCGGACGCAGGTAAGAAACCAGCGCCTTATGCGCGCGCTCAAGCTGTTCAAAATCGACCTGCCGCGCCAATTTGGGCTGTCCAGCCTTCAGATCGGCATCGGCCAGTACCCGGGCCTCGCGCCTCAGCCGCCGCGGCAAGGCACCGCCGCGCTTGCGCAGCATGCTCCCCAGATCGGCTTGCTGCCCGCGACGGACACCACCAAACCGCGCCGCCATAAGGCCCGCCACCTCATCGGCCATCGGCCGGATCTTCTCGATACCCATGACGTCCCCCGTCACGCCCATTGCAGGTTTTCGCCAACCTACCCTCTCTGGCGCAAGCTCGCCAGTGTCGCTAGGTTAGATCCATGATGCTGAACATGACAATTACGGGTAGAGATTCGGATCAGCCGCCAGTTCTGCTGGCGCACGGGCTGTTCGGATCGGGGCGCAATCTGGGCGGTCTGGCCCGTCGCCTGGGTGAGACACGGCGAGTGATCGCGGTCGATATGCGCAATCATGGCGACAGCTTTCACGATCCCGATCACAGCTACCCCGCCCTCGCCCATGATCTGGCCCAGATCGTCGCTGCCGAAGGGGGGCAGGCCGATATTCTGGGCCATTCGATGGGAGGCAAGGCGGCAATGATGCTGGCGCTGACCCAGCCGGGCCTTGTTCGTCGGCTGATCATCATGGATATCGCCCCCTTTGCCTATGCGCATAGTCAAGCCAGCCATATCGACGCAATGGAGGCAACCGATCTGGCCGGTATCGAGCGGCGGTCCGAGGCAGACGCACGTCTGGCCGAACATATTTCAGATCCGGGTGTGCGTGCCTTTCTGCTGCAATCGCTGGACCTGAAAGCCGATCCGCCGCAGTGGAAATTCAACCTTGCAGCTTTGCGGGATCAGATGCCGTTTCTGGTGGGCTGGCCCGAGAACGCCCCAAAAGGCAGCTTTACCGGCCCTGCGTTATTTCTGATCGGCTCGGAATCGGACTATTGTCGCGCCCCGCAGCAATCCGAAGCGATCAGGGCGCATTTCCCGCAGGCTGACATTCGCACCATCGCCGGTGCCGGACATTGGCTGCATGCGGATCGTCCCGCCGAAGTGGCCGGGACAGTCGCGGCCTTTCTGGACTAAGTCCTGACCCAGACAGCGGCATTTATCACGGATCATCCGTCAGGGCACCGCAGAGACAGCTGCGCCTCGCCTGTGTCGCCGGGAATGCGACTGCGAAGGCTGTTGGGAATGACCCGGCATCCGGTTGTCTGTTCGGCGGCCACCACCATCAGTTCAGGAATCCTGGCGCGGGTCTGACGGTCAAGATAACCAAGGCGGATCACCTGTGCCCGCGCACCGTCGTGAAAAACGACAAACCGGATACCATCCAGCGTCGTGTCATACCGGGTGGCGCCAAAGAATTGCGGCGATGGCGAAGCGCAGGCGGAAAGAATCAGGACCAGGGACAGGATCATACGCATGACCCCTGTTTAGCCACCAGGGGTTAACAAACCCTTACGACTAGGCAATTAATCAGGCGGCCGGACTGTCGCCTCAGCTTAACCCGCGCGATTGGCAGCCCGTGCAGGTGAGGATATCCGGCAACGAATCCAACCGCTCTGCCGGGATCACAGCACCGCAGCAGGTGCAAACTCCATAGTCACCGCCAGCGATCCGCTGCAGCGCCGATTCGATCTGCTCCAGTTCAGCCTGACCAGCTTGACCAAGGGCGTGAATAACGGCCCCGTGTTCCCCTGAAATAGATTGGGGCTGAGAGGCCTCAAGCTCATGACGAATCATCGCCAGATCAGCATGAATAGCATCTCGACGCGCGGTCAAAATGGTTTTGCGGGTGGTCAGCTTCATAAGGCGCTCCTGTTCGCGGACAGGGCCATACACAAAATGCGCCTCGGCGACTTTGATCTGCGTCAATTTGTTGCGACCTTCCCAACCAGACATGCAGTGGGAGGGATTTATCTGCCGCAGGGACCCCCAGCCTCTTTGATGGTAACCCGAATTTAACCTGTGGGCGCCAGGATGGGTCTATGACGACCAGCACTCGCCTGCCTTCTTTTGCACATATCTGCCCTGAACCGGGGCTGCTTGCGCGCACCCGGTTCAGGGTAGTGCAACTATCAGCTATCCATCTTCAGCGCCTGAATAAAGGCGGTCTGCGGAATTTCGACCTTGCCGAACTGGCGCATCTTTTTCTTGCCAGCCTTTTGTTTTTCCAGCAATTTTTTCTTACGCGTTGCGTCACCGCCATAACATTTTGCCGTCACGTCCTTACGCAGGGCGCTAAGCGTTTCACGCGCAATCACCCGACCACCGATCGCTGCCTGAATCGGAATTTTGAACATGTGCCGCGGGATCAGGTCCTTAAGCTTTTCGACCATGGCACGGCCACGCGATTCGGCCCGGTCGCGGTGAACCATGATCGCCAGCGCATCGACCGGTTCATCGTTCACAAGAATCGACATCTTGACCAGATAATCCTCGCGATATTCCGAGATCTGGTAATCAAAGCTGGCATAGCCCTTGGTCACCGACTTGAGCCGGTCATAGAAGTCGAAAACCACCTCGGCCAACGGCAGGTCATAAACCACCATGGCCCGATTGCCGGCATAGGTCAGGTCAAGCTGGATACCACGCCGGTCCTGACAAAGCTTCAGCACATCACCCAGATATTCGTCAGGCACCATAATGGTGGCTTTGATCCGCGGCTCTTCGATGTGATCAACATGGGTCAGGTCAGGCATATCAGCGGGGTTGTGAAGGTCCCGCACCTCGCCATCCTTCATGTAAAGTTTGAACACCACCGAAGGTGCAGTAGTAATGAGATCCAGATCGTATTCGCGCTCCAGCCGGTCCCGGATCACCTCAAGATGCAAAAGGCCCAGGAATCCGCAGCGGAAACCGAAACCCAACGCGGCCGAGGTCTCCATCTCATAGCTAAAACTGGCGTCGTTCAGTGCGAGCTTTTCGATAGCATCGCGCAACGCCTCAAAATCGTTGGCATCGACCGGGAAGAGCCCGCAGAATACGACCGGCTGCGCGGGTTTGAAGCCCGGCAGCGGCTGCTCACAGCCCTTACGCTCATGGGTGATGGTATCGCCGACGCGGGTGTCACGCACCTGCTTGATCGACGCAGTCAGCACGCCAATTTCACCCGGCCCCAGCTCGGCAATATCCTGCATCTGGGGACGCAGGACCGCAAGCTTGTCGATGCCGTAGACGGCATTAGTCTGCATCATACGGATGCGGTCGCCCCTGCGGATCACCCCATCCATGACACGGATCATCACGACAACGCCCAGATAGGGATCATACCACGAATCGACGAGCATCGCCTTAAGCGGTGCGTCCCGGTCGCCCTTGGGTGCTGGCAGGCGGGTAACGATGGCCTCAAGCACATCAGGGATGCCAAGACCGGTCTTGGCCGAGATCTCGATCGCGTCATGGGCGTCGATGCCGATCACGTCCTCGATCTGCTCCTTGACGCGACCAGGCTCGGCGGCAGGCAGGTCGATCTTGTTCAGAACCGGCACGATCTCATGCCCGGCATCGATGGCCTGATAGACGTTGGCGAGCGTCTGTGCCTCGACCCCTTGCGTGGCGTCCACAACCAACAGCGAGCCTTCGACGGCGCGCATGCTGCGGCTGACTTCATAGGCAAAGTCGACGTGGCCGGGGGTGTCGATCAGGTTCAGCACATAGGTGCGCCCGTCCCTGGCCGGGTATTCGATGCGCACGGTGTTGGCCTTGATGGTGATACCGCGCTCGCGTTCGATATCCATGCTGTCCAGCAGCTGGGCTTTCATGTCGCGTTCGGCGACCGTGCCCGTCATCTGGATCAGCCGGTCGGCCAAGGTGGATTTACCGTGGTCGATATGTGCCACGATCGAAAAATTGCGGATGAGATCAAGGTCGGTCATGGCCGGGCTATACAAGGGCTTTTGCGTTGCGGGAAGAGGATTCAAGAGATCGGGGCAAAGCCGGCTGCGCGCAGCTGGCGCCGACGCAGCACCGCCTCGCGCCACATCGTGTAGCAACCCGAGGCAACGATGATCGCAGCACCCAGCATGGTCAGAACATCCGGCCGCTCACCAAAGACCACAAAGGCAAGAATCAGGGCAAACACCAGACGGGCATAACGATATGGAGCCAGGGCCGAGGCCTCACCGACGCGGGTTGCGGCAACCAGCAATCCATACCCACCCACACCCACAGCGATACAGCCCACTACCAGCAGCCATTGACGCAGGTCGGGCATGACGAACTCCTGCCCCAGCACCCACCCCATCTGCAGGGCAGCAATCAAAATGGCAAAGAAAGCCGAGGCGGCAAGCTGATCGGAATGGATACGCGCCGGTACATGCCGGGTGCACAGATCACGGCCTGCAAGCCCCACCACCGCCAGAAGCGCCATCAGCGAGATCGGCTGGAACCCGTCCAGCCCCGGCCGGATCACCAACAATACGCCAAGAAAGCCGACAATGATCGCGACCCAGCGTCTCCAGCCGACCGGCTCGCCCATCAGCGCCGCGCCAACCACGATGGCAAGCGGCAAGGCCTGCATGATCGCCGAAGTTGAAGACAGCTCGGTCAGTGCCAGCGCCACGACGATCCCGATCGAGCCGACTGCCTCCATCAACCCGCGGAACAACACGACTGGCCGTACAAGGTCACGGGTAAAAAGCCGCCCACCTTTCAGCTTCAGCATGGTGCCAAAGACGCAAAGCCCCAAAAGCCCGATCAGCGCCAGCACTTGGGCGTAAGGCAGCTCGGCCGAAAGCAGCTTGATGAACATGTCCTCGAAGGCGAACAGCACCATCGAGATCACCATCAGGATCGCACCACGGAAATTTTCGGTGACCATCGGTCGCAGCCTCATGAGGGGGAGTTGCGCCCGTGGCGCCGTGGCGCGATCATAGGTCGGTTCCCGGACAAGCGAAAGGTCCGGCCAGGCGAAAGGATGCCCTGATGAAGTTCCGCGTTGAGGACATGAGCTGCAACCATTGCACCGCCGCGATCGAAAAGGCGGTGGCCGAGGCAGGCGGCCATGCCAGCTGCGATCTGCCCACGCATAGCGTCACTGTCGAGGGGCTGGAGCGCGACCGCGCCGCCCAGGTGATTCGCGACGCCGGCTATACCCCCGAACCGGCCTGAGGGCATATCTTGGGCCTCGTCGCGGCTCAGCCGCCATCCTTGGCCCGTCGTTCGCTGCCCGCCATAATTGAGACCAAAGGCAGCTTCTGCTAACCTTGATGGCAGAAAGATCGCAGCAGACAGAGGGTGCCCAGCCCCATGCCGCGACACGAGCCGAGGAGACAGGAATGTTCAACCGACTGATGACCGCCGCCGCGGCGGTGGTGCTTACTGCGCCATGGGCCGTGGCAGGGCCGATTGATTCTGCATGCGTGCGCTCAGAACGCGGCGCCCGCAACAGCCAGGTCTGTGGCTGCATCCAGCAGGTCGCCGACCAGACGCTATCGCGCTCTGACCAGCGCCGCGCTGCCCGCTTTTTCCGTGACGCGGACGAGGCGCAAAAGGTCCGCATGTCGAAAAGCGACGCCGACAACGCCTTCTGGGCACGCTACAAACGCTTTGCCGCCGCGGCCGAGGCCTATTGCGCACGCTGAGCCTGATATGCGCATCACCGTGCTGACCGGGGCCGGCATCTCGGCCGAAAGCGGGATCCGGACCTTTCGCGCCAGTGACGGGCTGTGGGAAAATCATAGGATCGAGGACGTCGCAACGCCCGAGGGCTTTCGGCGCGATCCAGCTTTGGTTCATCGCTTTTATAACCAGCGCCGCGCCACTGCGGTCCGCGCCCAGCCCAACGCCGCGCATCGGGCGCTGGCCCGGCTGGCCCGGCATCACGACCTGACACTGATCACGCAGAATGTCGACGATCTGCACGAACGCGGCGGCTCGACCGAGGTGATCCATATGCACGGCAGCCTGCTCGGCGCCCTCTGCGCCGCCTGCGGCTGTCGATGGCCAGCACCGCTGGTGATGCGGGCACAAGATCTCTGCCCCTCCTGCGGGGCACCGGAAACCCGGCCCGATATCGTCTGGTTCGGCGAAATCCCCTATCATATGGAGGCAATCTGGGCTGCTGTCGAAAACGCCGGGATCTTTGCCGCCATCGGCACCTCGGGCCTCGTCTATCCCGCCGCCGGTCTCGCCCAACACGCGCGCCGCAATGGTGCCGAAACCATCGAGCTGAATCTCGTCGACTCGGCCGTCAGTCGCGACTTCACCCAACGCCGCATCGGCCCCGCCACGACGGTCGTGCCCGAATGGGTCGATATGCTCTGCTCCTGAGCAGCGCCTCCAGACTTCTTTCGTGTCTAAATATCCATTGATCCGCGCCGCCGGCGCAACAGCAGCCCGCAGCAGAGCAGGGGGCAAGGCTTGACCATTGCAAGCCGATCCGCCACCCCTTGCCTGCACCTTTCGCCTGCCCGCAACCTCAAGGCCCACCATGACCCGCACCATCCTCGCCAATGCCCGCCTGATCCTGCCTGATACCGTGACGACCGGCGCACTTATCATCGAGAATGGTGTCATCACAGCGATCGAGCCCGGCGAGATTGTCCCGACGGGGGCCGAGGATCTGCAAGGCGATTTCCTCGCCCCCGGCATGGTCGAGCTGCATACCGACAACCTTGAACGTCACCTGCGCCCGCGCCCTGGCGTGGATTGGCCCCATGCCAATGCCATCCTCGCCCATGATGCCGAGCTGGCAGGCTGTGGCATCACCACGGTCTTTGATGCGATGCGCGTGGGCTCGATCCCGAATAATGGACCGGACAAGGATTACGAGAAATATGCCCGCGCGCTTGCCCATGAACTGGCCGCGCTGCGTGAAAAAGATGTGCTGCGGATCAGTCATCTGCTGCATCTGCGTGCCGAGGTCTGCTCAGAGACCCTGCTGGCCGAACTGGACGAATTCGGCCCCGAGGACCGCGTCGGTATCATCAGCCTGATGGACCATACCCCCGGTCAGCGTCAGTTCCGCGATATCAGCAAGCTCGCCCAGTATGTGCAGGGCAAGTACAAACTGTCGGACGAGGAATTCGCCCGGCATGTCGCAAGACTGCGGGATTTGCGTGCCCGTTTCGGCGACCAGCACGAGGCAGCGGCGGTCGAGATCGCGCATCGTCTGGGCGCGGTACTCGCCAGCCATGACGACACTACCGCCGAACATGTCGTGACTTCGGCAGGTCATGGGGTGCGGCTGGCAGAGTTCCCGACCACGCCCGAGGCGGCGGCCGCATGCCACGCTCATGGCATCATGGTGATGATGGGGGCGCCGAACCTGATGCGTGGCGGATCGCATTCCGGCAATGTCTCGGCAGCCGAACTGGCACGGGCCGGGCATCTGGACATTCTGTCCTCGGATTATGTGCCCTCGGCTTTGCTGGCCGGGGCGCTGATCCTTGCGCGGATCTGGGATGACCTGCCCCGTGCCATCGCAACTGTAACCCGAAACCCGGCCAAGGCTGCGGGCCTTACAGATCGCGGCCGTATCGCGCCGGGGCTGCGGGCCGATCTGATCCGATTCTCAATGATGGGCGAAACCCCGGTCATGCGCGGAACATGGGTGCGCGGCCAAAGGGTCTGAACACCGGCAGTGGACAAGGGCGGCGGGGACACCCCGCCGCCGCAAGGTCTCAGGTAATCACATCGGGCCGAGGCCGGCCGGTACGGGCGCGGATACCGGCGATTTCCTCGGCGGCTGTGATGATCGGGGCCAGTGCCGCTTGCGGATCGTCCTTCATCCGGGCCGGATCGGTCTCGACCCGCTCAAGATAGACGCGCAGGGTCGCGCCTTCGGTCCCGGTACCCGACAGGCGCATTACGATGCGCCCACCACCTTGGGTCATGATCCGCAGGCCCTGACGTTCGGTCCGCGAACCATCCACCGGGTCATCATAGGCAAACTCATCCGCCGCCTCGATACGCAGGCCGGCAATGGTCTGGCCCGGCAGTTCGGACAGACGGGCGCGCAATGCCTCCATCAGCTCCGAGGCCGCGCCGGCATCAACCGCCTCGTAATCGTGGCGCGAATAATAGTTGCGGCCGAATTTCGCCCAGTGATCAGCCATGACCTCGGCAACCGACTGACGGCGCTCGGCAAGCACGTTCAGCCAGAACAGCACCGCCCACAAGCCGTCCTTTTCCCGCACATGATCCGAACCGGTTCCGGCGCTTTCCTCGCCGCAAAGCGTGGCGCGGTCGGCGTCAAGCAGATTGCCAAAGAACTTCCATCCGGTCGGGGTTTCGCAGCAGGCAAGGCCCAGGCTTTCGGCCACGCGGTCCAGCGCACGCGAGGTCGGCATCGAACGGGCAACCCCCTTCAGCCCCTTGGCATAGGCAGGCACCAGCGTCGCGTTGGCGGCAAGTACCGCAAGGCTGTCCGAGGGCGTCACATAGCAATTCCGGCCGACGATCATGTTGCGGTCGCCATCCCCGTCCGAGGCAGCGCCGAAATCCGGCGCATCGGCGCCAAACATTACATCCATCAGATCCTTGGCCCAGATCGGGTTGGGATCGGGATGACCGCCGCCGAAATCGGGGCTAGGCACGGCATTGACCACCGAACCCGCAGGCGCCCCCAACGCGCCCTCAAGTATCGCCTTGGCATAGGGCCCGGTGACGGCATGCATGGCGTCAAAGCGGATGCGGAAACCATCGCCAAACAGCGCCCGGATCTTGTCAAAATCAAAGATCGAGCGCATCAGCTCGGCATAATCGGCGACCGGATCGACGACCTCGACCTCCATCCCGCCAAGGGTCGTTGTACCGGGGGTGGAAAGATCGACGTCCTGTGCATCCAGGATGTGATATTCACCAAGTGTCTTGCTGGCGGCAAAAATCGCCTCGGTCACCGGCTCGGGCGCGGGGCCGCCATTGGCGGTGTTGTATTTGACGCCGAAATCCTCATTCGGGCCGCCGGGGTTGTGGCTGGCCGACATGATAATGCCGCCATCTGCCTTGCGCAGCCTGATCAGATGCGAGGCGGCGGGGGTCGACAGCAGTGCATTCTGCCCGACGATCACCTTTTTCGCGCCGCTCGCCGCAGCCATGCGCAGGATCACCTGCGCGGCGCGGTCGCTGAAATAGCGCCCGTCCCCACCCAGAACATAGGTCTTACCCGACGCGCCCCCGGTACCGTTCCAGATCGCCTGCACGAAATTTTCCAGATAATGCGGCTGCATAAAGACCGGGGTCTTCTTGCGCAGGCCGGACGTGCCGGGCTTTTGGCCCTCAATGGGCCGGGTCGGGACGGTATGAACGGTCATGGACCTCTCCTTAACGTTCTTGGTCGGGCGGGATGCTGGCAGCCAGCACGACTAAGGGCAATGGTTGGAAATCACCAGCTATCAAGGCCCGGCGCAACAGCCTGTGTGGCTATGCGCCGGGCAGGCAACAGGTGCATGGGCAGGATCCCGCGCAGGGCGGCAACATGGCTCTGCGTCTCAGAAATCCAGGCCCAGATCCAGCGTGCGTGCCGAATGGGTCAGCGCCCCGACCGAGATATAGTCAACACCCGTCGTCGCCACCTCGGCGATACGGGCAAGTCTCATATTGCCCGACGCCTCCAGCACCACGCGGCCCTGTGCCATCACTACCGCCTCGCGCAGATCCTCGGTCCGCATATTGTCAAGCAGAACGACATCGGCACCGCCTTCGTCCAGTACCTCGGCAAGCTGGTCAAGGCGGTCAACCTCGATCTCGACCCGCATCATATGCGAGGCGCGCGCCTTGACCGCCTGCAACACCGGCCGAATGCCGCCCGCCGCGGCGATATGATTGTCCTTGATCAGGATCGCATCCGACAGACTGAAACGGTGGTTGAAACCGCCGCCATGCAGCACCGCCTGTTTCTCGACCAACCGCAGACCCGGAGTGGTCTTGCGCGTGCAGGTAATGCGCGCCCGGGTGCCCGCCGTCTCGGCCACGAAAGCCGCCGTCTGGGTCGCAATACCGGAAAGGCGGCCGGCAAAGTTCAGCGCCACCCGCTCGGCCGAAAGGATCGAGGCGGCCTCGCCCTCGATCTCGGCCAAGGTATCGCCCGGCTGAAAGGGGCTGCCGTCAGAATGATGCAGCCGCCAGACAAGGCTCGGGTCGATCAGCCGAAAGGCGATGGCGGCCAGCTGCATGCCCGAGGCAACGCCCGCCTCGCGTGCCACGATCCGTGCCCGATAGTGGGTCCCGGCCGGGATCACCGTGCGGGTGGTGATATCGCCATAGGTGCCCAGATCCTCGGTCAGTGCGGCCCGTACCAGGGGCTCAAGGATCATCTCGGGCAGCGGGGGCATGTCGGTCATGTCGTCTCCGGTTCAAGCGAGGCGCGCAAGGCCAGCGCCTGCGCCAGCGTCAGGCGCGAGCGGCGGCCTTCGGCCATGGTCTGCGGGAAATCGGTGCGGCAATGCGCCCCCCGGCTTTCCTGCCGCATCAGCGCCGCCGCAGCGATCAGGGTCGCGGTTGCGGTCATGTTCAAAAGCGCGGGGCAATCGGGTTGGGCAGCCTCGATGGCAGCAATCTCGCGCAGGCAGCGGGCAAGGCCATCGGCGTCGCGCAAGACGCCCGCGCCCTCGGTCATGGCACGGCGCAGCCGGGCGACCAGCGCAGGATCGGGCACCGTGCCCGGAGGCAAATCGGGCAACAGGACCTGTGGTTCATCCTGCACAGGAACTGGTTGCGCCTCAATCGAAAGCGCGCAGCGGCGGGCAAAGACCAGCGCCTCAAGCAGCCCGTTCGAGGCCAGCCGGTTTGCACCATGCAGCCCGGTCGAGCTGGCCTCGCCACAGACCCAAAGCCGGTCTAGGCTGGCCCTGCCATCATCATCCACCGCGATGCCGCCCATATGGTAATGCGCGGCAGCGGCGACCGGGATCGGCTCGCGCGTGGGGTCGATGCCCGCCCTGGCACAGGCCTCGGCCACAGCGGGAAAATCGGTGAGGAGGCGCGGCCCAAGGCAGGCCCGGGTGTCAAGCATCGGCCGCAGCCCTGCCTGAGTCTGGGCATAAATGGCGCGGGCCACCACATCGCGTGGCGCAAGCTCGGCATCGGGGTGGATCGCCGGCATGAACCGCTCACCCAGACGGTTGATCAGATGCGCCCCCTCACCCCGCAGCGCCTCGGTCGCCAGGGGCGCGGGATCTTCGCCGCAATCAATCGCAGTCGGATGAAACTGGACAAATTCGGCATCGGCGATTTCCGCCCCGGCCCGCGCCGCCATGCCGATCACCTGTCCGCGAATGCGCGAAGGGTTGGTCGTCAGCGCGTAAAGCCCGCCCGAGCCGCCGCCCGCCAGCAGCACCGCCGGGGCGCGGATGCGCAAAGGGGCCGAACCTTGCGGACCGGAAAGCGCCACATCGACCCCCGTCACGGCGCCGTTTTCGACCGACAGGCCAGTTGCAATCACACCCTCAAGCACCTGCACCGAGGGCGTCTCGCGCACGCAGGCGACGAGGACGCGCATGATTTCCGCTCCCGCCTGATCCCCGCGCACGCGCACGACGCGGGCAAAGCTGTGCGCCGCCTCACGCGACATGACATAGCCGCCGTCCGGCCTGCGGTCGAACGGCGTGCCAAGCGTGGTCAGGTCAAGGATATGGGCGCGGGCCTCTTGGGTGACGCGGTGGGCAACCTCGGGATCGACGGTGCCCGCACCCGCAATCAGCGTGTCGCGGGCATGGGCGGCAGGGCTGTCGGCGGGGTCCATGGCCGCAGCCACCCCGCCCTGCGCCCAAGCCGAACTGGCCCCCTGCCCCAGCACCTCGGGCGAGATCATCAGCACAGGGCGCGGCGCCAGTTTCAGCGCCGCATAAAGCGCGCCCAACCCGGCGCCGACGATGACGACGCGGCCGGTCGAGACCTCGCGCATGCGTCAGGCCGCCAGGCGTTGCGACAGGTCGATCATACGCTGGACCGAAAGGCGCGCGCGTGCGGCGATTTCGGGGTCCACCTCGACCACTCCGGTCATGGTGTGCAGCGACCAGAGCACCTTTTCCAGCGTGATCTTTTGCATATAGGGGCACATGTTGCAGGGGCCCAGGAACTCGACGTCCGGGTTAGCGTCCGAGATGTTCGAGGCCATCGAACATTCGGTGACCAACATCACCTGCCGGGGCTGCTCACGTTCGACCCAGTCCTGAATACTGGCGGTCGAGCCGGCATAATCGGCCTCGGCCACCACCTCGGGCGGGCATTCAGGGTGGGCGATAATCTTCAGCCCCGGGTTCCACGAGCGAAAATCCCGCAGATCCTGCGCAGTAAAGCGTTCATGCACAACGCAAGCCCCGTCCCACCAGACGATCCGCTTTTGCGGGACCTGCCGGGCGACATTCTGTGCCAGCCACTTGTCAGGCGTCATGATGATCGTATCGCAGTCCAGCGCCGCAACGATCTGCGCCGCATTGGCAGAGGTACAGCAAATGTCCGAGGCAGCCTTTACCTCGGCCGTGGTGTTGACATAGCTGACCACCGGTGCATCCGGGAAACGGGCGCGCATTTCAGCGATCCCCTCTGGGGTGATGCTTTCGGCAAGCGAGCAGCCGGCCTCCATATCAGGCATCAGCACGGTCTTTTGCGGGTTCAGGATCTTTGAGGTCTCGGCCATGAAATGCACGCCGCATTGGACGATCACCTCGGCCTCGACCCTGGTCGCTGCGATGGCAAGCGCAAGGCTGTCGCCCACGACATCCGAAATACCGTGATAGATCTGGGGCGTCATATAGTTATGCGCCAGCACGACGGCATTCCGCTCTTTCTTGAGCTTGTTGATCGCGGCGACATAGGGGGCATGAATTGCCCAGTCCGGCCATGGCATGACACGGCCCATGCGCGCATGGATATCGGCCATACGCTCGGCCAGTTCGAGCGAGGGCTCAAGATCGTAATGCGAGCCAAGCTCGCTGCGGATGGTCGTCAGATCGAGCATTTGGTCCCCCCTGCTCTGCCCGCGGCGCGGTCCCTCCGATGCGATGCGGTCAGCCTGATGCCAAAGCCGCCCCCGCCCGTGAGTCGGGTTTCCTAACGGATGGAGGTCACTCGGGCAATGCAAATGCGACAGTTAGGTAACAAGGCCCAAGCCGCTGATCCCCGGACGAAAGCCCCCCCGTCGCGCCCTATCCCACCCAGACCGCCGGGATCAGGCCGCGCAGCGCATTGCCGACCCATAGCCTGAGATGGGGCATATCCGCTGCCAGCAGCAACTCTTCACGGCATTCCCCGCTGGCAAGCATCTGGCCGCGCAGGACACCCGGCAACAGGCCTGAGGCAAGCGGCGGCGTGCGCATACCCTGTCCGCGATCAAAGAACAGCGTGGTGATTGTGCCATCGCAAACCTCACCCCGCTCGTTAAGAAAAATCACCTCGTCGATCCCTTTGGGCAAAGCGGCGCGGGCAGCATCGTAATGCGCCCGCCGCGTGGTCTTGAGCCGCAGCCACGGATCGTCCGAAGACAGCCGGGTCCCGGCCAGGGCCAGCCGCCACTCGGGCCGCGATCGGGGCAGCGCCGCCTGCGTCACCTCAATCCGCCCGGCGTGGTCGAGGGTCAGGCGCAGCCGCGCAGGCTGGCCCCACGGGGCGACCAGTGCCGCGCGCGCCGCCCGCAGATCGCATGGCCAGCCAAGCGCGCGCGCACCCGAGGCAAGACGGGCCAGATGCCCTTCGATCCGGGGGCATTGGATGCCGTCCCACAGCACCGTCTCGATCAGCCTCAGGTCGGGGTCGCCAGATGCTGCGCGTAGCCCGCTTTCCATAATGCCTCCTCCCATTCGCCCTCGGCGGTCGAATCCTGGACGACGCCGCCGCCGACATTCAGGATGACCTCTCCATCGGGCCAGATCGACAGGGTCCGGATCGCGACCGAGAAACACGCCCTCCCATCCGGCGCCATCCAGCCGATCGAACCGCAATAGACGTCGCGAGGGTACGGTTCGACCTCGCGGATGATCTGCATGGCCCGTATTTTGGGCGCACCGGTGATCGATCCGCAGGGAAACAGCGCCCGCATCAGCTCGCCCAGCTCGGCCGGACGCGCAAGCTGACCAGTCACGCGCGAGCTCATCTGATGGACAGTGGCAAAGCTGTCCACGGCGAAAAGCTCGGGCACCCGCACCGAGCCGACATGCGAAATGCGGGCAATATCGTTGCGCAAAAGATCGACGATCATCAGGTTCTCGGCCCGGTTCTTTTCCGAGGCGGCAAGCCCCGCCGCCAGCGCCGCGTCCCGCAGCGGATCGGGATCTCGCGGGGCCGTGCCCTTCATCGGCCGCGCCTCGATCCTGCCTTGCGCATCGAGGCGAAAGAACAGCTCGGGCGAGCGTGAAACCACCACCGGCCCCACCCCAAGGTCGACATAGGCACCAAACCCCACCGGCTGCCGCGCGGCCAGCGCCGCGTAAAGTTCAGGCGGGGTGCCTGCCACCAGGCACGAGCGGATCGGAAAGGTCAGGTTGATCTGATAGCAATCCCCCGCCCCGATATAGTCGAGCGTACGGGCAAAGGCCGCGGCATATTCCCCTTGCGAGATCATCGGCTGCAAGGGCGCAAGCCGTGCGCCATCGCCGGATGGCAGCGCGGGCGCGGGCACGGGCGCGGCAAAGGCGGCAAAGACCATCAACGGCGCACGGCGGGCGGCGGGCATATCAGCGGTCAGCACCGGCTCCAGCGCATAGCCCAGCTCATAGGACAGCCAGCCCGCGATCCACGCCCCCCGCCGACGCAGATCCTCAAGCCGGGAAAGCGCGGGGGCGGCGTCCTCGGCGCGGGTCACTACCACGACTTCCTGCGGGTCCTGAAACAGGACCGGCCCGCTCTCAGGACCGAATTCGCAAAGGATCACACATGCCTCCATTCCTGCGCCGCGAGGTAGCACAGGCGCGGCGACAGGAACAATGGCCGGCAAAGGAACCGACGCGACAACAACAGTGGACGCCGGGGCGATTATAGCGCGAGCGACACCCAGGCCCGATTGCGCCGGCCTGAGCGCAGGCAGACATCGACGAAGATGACGCCCTCAAGCCCCTCACGAATAGCGGGAAAGATCACCGCCGGATTGGGCCGACCACCCGATCGGCGGGTGGGGAATGGCGCGCGTCGCCTAGCCATGGATATTGGCAAACCCCTCCTGACAGCCCCCGAGTGGCCGATGGAGATGCGGATCTGATGCGCGGCATCTGATCCGCGCGACAGGCGATGGCGCGGCTGATCCAACTGTGTGACCCACTGGATTCCAGTCGCAAACTGACGAAACCATACGGTGCTGGAATGCACGGAATATTTCCGGACAGAGAGAAATCCAAGGACTATATCGAGAGGGCTCTTTGGGCGAGGACCGAGGTCGTCGCGGCGATTCGACAGGCGTTACGAGATCGACAGAAGCACAGTTTCCCGATAGCCGTCTCCGAGAAATTATATTCCGGAATGGAACAGAAAAACTGAAATCGCAAAGAGCCAATCGCATCAGTGTGACGCAGAAAACACGAGAGCTGATGGCCAGCCAGTTTGCGCCATTGCGGCAAGACAGACCAAACTATAGAATCGTATTGATAACATCTGGTATCAGCGATCCGAAAAAACATTCAGGAATTGCTCATGCAAATGAATATTCGATTCTTGATTGCGTCGGCGGTGGCGCCCTTGCTGCCACCTCTTCTGATTATCATCTCGGCATCGGCAACAAGCGTTCACAAAAGCGGATTGGGCTTTGCATTATTATTTTCCGCTGTTTTTAGTTATTCTGGCTTGGGTATCCTTGGTTTCCCGGGCCTCTACTTTCTGCAAAAAAGCAAAGCTCTCTCTGTCATCAGCTTGACAGCATATGGTGCCGTCGCAGGAAGCGTCGTCTATGTTGCTTTTCTATCCTTATTCGCTCTGGCAATGGGGGTAGCAGGGACAGAGGGGATACTCAGCAGCATATTATTTGGCGCCCTTGCTGGCGCATGTCTGGGGGCAGGAGTGGCGCTAATCTTTGGCTGGATTTCAGGCATAAGATTTCTGAACAATAAGACCAACCCATCAATATAATTGGGGTCCTTGCGCCCTTCGATACCAGCGAGGTTGAAGGCATGGGCACCCCGCCCGCCACTGATCTGCCAAGACGGATGCGGGAGGGGCGCACGGCGACGGCGGGAACGGTCTGCGTCATCACACTTTCCCTGACGAAGGCTCCGGCGGCGGCCGGGAAAAAAGGAAGCCGCCCCCGGATCGGTATGGCCCTGAACGGGGCGGCTGAGCCCAGCCTCGGCCAAGAACTGCTCAGCCCGGTCCGGCAGACGTTGCCGCGCCGCAGGCAAAATCGGGATCAGCCACCCCTCGCCGCGGATCGCGGCGGTAAAACGCTCATAAACCATCGGGGCGGGCGGACGTCCGACCTCATGCCAGGCCGCAGCCTCAAGGGAACAGACAGGCGCGCAACCGCGCTCACGCAGATCTTGAAACTGACTTCAAGCCCGTCCCGATCACGACAGAGGCGCAGGCGCAGGTCGTTGTGATGCCCGCTTGCAAACCGCGTCGCCGCCATCGTCCCCAGCGCGCCGTTGCGCAGCATGATCCGCATGGTCGCGCTGCCATTGGCGTCAAGCACATAGTCCCCGATCCGCCTACCCGGCACCTTGTCAAAGACCTTGAGCAGGCAGGATACCTGCGCCGCGTCCTGACCGGAAATGCAGGTCGCAAAATCAAGGATATGGATACCGACACCGCCCGGACCGCCCTTGAAGCCATGGGCGGTCGAATCCCGCCACAGCCATTTCAGATCCGTCCTCCAATGGCCCCATACAGGCTGGGTCAGCCAGCTTTGCAGACAGATTGCCCCGGAATGGCGGATTTCGCCATTTTTACCGGCACGGACCGCGGCGGCAAACTGGTACACTCTTCCAGAGTTTCACGAGCTCCTTGAAATGCCGGGCCTGTTTGTCGACCCCACCCGCGACATAGAACAGCCCGTCAGCAACGGCAGGCATTGCGATACTGCCCATCAGGGCAGCCAGCACAACGTGACGCAAATCGCTCCGACGTGCTTTTTCCATTATTTCCCTCCCCTTCTCCAGGATCTCTCTGCGCGAGCCGCAGATGGCCCTGATTTTTCGGTGGCCCTGGCCCGCGCAACCCCCAGTCCGAAACCTTTCGGGAATTTCCGAAACCATCTGGCGTATTCGGTCAGTAGTTCTGACATCGTCATTCATACGGCCACCCCACCCAGCATGAGACGCGCAAAAACCTCTGCATTCTCCGACAGAATCCGCACAGTTTCCTGCAAGGAGGAATGCAAACTATCCTACAGCGGAAAATCATACGCTAACATCCAGCAATCACCCCTGTGGGAACAGCAGCGTGAGGGCCTGCCAAAACATTTCGGAAACAGAAAGGCCGACCCAGACAGGATCGGCCAAAGTCTATGTGCAAGAAAGACGGCGCCGCATCCCATAGCGGCGCCGGAAAAGCTTTTGCAGATCAGCTGTTGAGCAGCTTGCGCAGGCTTGCGAGGGCGCGCTCACGTTCTTCCTGATAGCCGATCAGCCCGGCGTAATCGCCATTGGCATCGAAAAGCAGCATGGTCGAGGAATGGTCCATCGTGTAATCGCCGCTCTCCATCGGGGATTTGCGGGCATAGATGCGGAAAGCCTTGATCGCCTTGGCCACCTCTTCCGGAGCCCCCGAGACACCGATCACGCCCGGCACCCACGAGACGTATTCGCGCAGCGTCTCGACCGAGTCACGCTCGGGATCGACGGTGACGAAAAAGACCCGCAGCGCCTTGCCGTCCTCGCCCAACTCTTCCTGCCAGCTGGCCACATCGCCCAGGGTCGTCGGGCAGACATCGGGGCAATGGGTAAAGCCAAAGAACACCGCCGAGGGCTGGCCCTTCAACGACGCCTGGGTGAACTCCGTCCCCTCGGTCGTGGTCAGGCTGTATTCGCCGCGCCCCAGCGCGGCCGCCCCGGTATCAGCGATCGAGCCAGTCCCCGACCGGGGCGAGACAAGCTGGAACCAGCCTACCCCCAGCACGGCCAGAGCCACCAGCGCCCAAAGAACATAGCGCAGGGGTTTCAGCCCGGATTTGTGTTCAGTGGCCATGATGTGCGTTCCCCTTGTCTTCGGTGCCGGCATTGCGGGGACCAACCCGCAGCGGCAGAGTGACTTCGCCCGCTTTCTCGAATTTCAGCGTGACATTGACCGTCTCGCCCTCGACCAGCGGCTGTTTCAGCTCCATGAACATCAGGTGATAACCGCCGGGCTTAAGTTCAACCGTTTCACCGGCGGGAATAGTCAGGCCCTCGGGCAGCTGGCGCATCCGCATGACCTCGCCCTCCATCGCCATCTCATGGATCTCGGCGCGGCCGGCAAAATCGACGCTGGCCGATATCAGCCGATCCCCGGCTCCGGCATTGGCTATGGTCACGAACCCGCCAGCGACCGGCGCGCCAGGAGGTGTGGCGCGGCTGAAGCCGTTGCTCAGCGTCAGATCACCCAGCTTGATCGCGCCATCATCCGCCGCAGCATTATGGCCGCCGTGCCCGTGATCGCCCTTGCCAGCGGTGACGGTAACACCTGGCGCAGGATTCGGCACCTCTTTGCTGCCCGAGACATCGGTCCAGTCCTCGCGGCCATTCGCGCATTCCTGCACCGTTTTGAAATACAGCACCGTCTCGGGCGCGATATCAGCCCCGACCGTGCCGCGGATGACGAATTCATCGTACCAGTCATCCTGCAGATCGCCACCCGACCAGATCACCTCGCGTGTGCCTTCGGTCATCTCTTTGCCATGATTGTCAAAGGGTTTGGCATAGGGGCCCTTGACGGTTTCCAGCGTCCAGCCCGCCTTGGGCATCGGCTTGGCATTATAGAACCCCTCGGGCAGTTCGACGCGCAGGGTATTGGTTGCCTGACCCTCACAACCGTGACCGACGCGGATCACCGCACGATAAGTCGAGCCTGCCGCAGCCTCTTTTTGCTCAAGCGTGGCGTGGGAAAGAGCGGGAGTGGCAGCAAGGCCAAGCAGCGTGGCGCAAAGCGCACGGAAAACATGGTTTTTCATGACATATCTCATCTGATGGGAATTGCCCCCGAACCTCATGGTCACAGGGTTTTGCAGCAAATATCTCCGTCAGATGATCGCAGGCGGCCCCCGCGCCGAGGGTAAAAGCAGCATCCCGCCATGCGGCAGGGCTGCAGGCGCAGGCCAAAGCGCAAGCCGCGCCTCGGCCGCCTGCGGCAGGGCCATGGGGGCCGAACCCGAACCAAGCAAAGGCTGGCCATGCGGGCTCCAGTCGCATGTGTGATGATCGCCGTGCGGCGCCTGTTCTTTGGGGATCAGACTGCCGTCGGGGGCGACAGCCATCTCGACCAGCCCGACGCCCGAACATAGCACGACGGTAATTCCGCCCTGCGCATCGCGGCTTAGCATGGTGCCCGGCAGAATCAGCGAGAACAGCAGGAACGGCAGAACCGCCAGCCAGCAGCACAGCCGCCGCAGCGCGTCCTTTCTTGACCGATATGCGTCCCCGACCTGCATAGGGGCAGCCCTGTCAGAAATCTGCGTTCCGGAAAAGGGGCAATCTGCCGCAGTCACCGTCTGATCGTCCGTGCCAGAACCATGACCGGCAAGATGCCGATCACCACGATGATCAGCGCCGCGATAGCAGCATCCTCATAAGTGCCGCGCGCTGCCTCGCCGTAAAGATGGGTCGAAAGCGTCTCGAAATTCAGCGGCCTCAGCAACAAGGTCGCGGGCAGCTCTTTGACGCAATCGACAAAGATCAGCAGCCCCGAGGCTGCAAGCGCCGGGCGTGAGATCGGCACATGAACCTGTCGGAACACCTGCACCGGATTGCGCCCCAGCGTGCGTGCCACATGGTCAAGCGAACGCGGCACCCGGCTAAGCCCCGCCTCGATCCCTCCGGTAGCGATGGCCAGAAAGCGCGCGGCATAGGCATAGATCAGCGCCGCGCCAGAGCCCAGCAGCAGCAACCCGGGTGCCGCACCGAACAGCGTCTGCGACACCGCCGAGATCTGACGGTCGACCAGCGCAATCACCGGTAAAAGGCCGATTGCCAGAATGGTCCCCGGCACTGCGTAACCCAGTGTCGAAAGCCGCGCCATGCTTTGGGTCAAGGGGCCGGGCCGCAGCCGCGCCGCCCCCGTCACAACCAGCCCCAGCAGCAGCGCAACCAGCGTCGCCACAACGGCGAAAAAGGCGGTGTTTGCAGCCTCTTCCAGAATGCGCGGCGACAGGCCGGCAAAACGGTAGCGGCTCCACGCTGCGGCCACCAGATAGCAGGCAGGGGCAACGAACCCCAGCATGATCGGCAGCGCGCAGACCAGCATCGCCCCCAAGGTCCGCCAGCCTCGCAGGCGCGTACGGCGCAGGGGCTGGCTGCGCTGCGCTCCGGCTGCATAGTGCTGACGCTTGCGGCCCCGGCGTTCAAGCAGCACCAGCGCCATGATGATCGCCAGCATCGCCAGTGCGATCTGCGCCGCCCCCGGCAGATCCGAGCGGTTGATCCACGTCGAATAGACCGAGACGGTCAGCGTGCGCACGCCCAGAAACTCGGCCGCGCCAATATCGTTCATCGCCTCCATCAGCGCCAGCGCGGTGCCGATGGCCACTGCTGGCCGCGCCAAGGGCAAGGTAACGCGCAGAAAGGTCGCAACCGGCCCGGCGCCCAGCGTCCGACCTGCGTCCAGCAGGTTGCCGGCCTGCATGGCAAACAGCGCCCGCACCGGCAAATAGACATAGGGGTATAGCACCATCCCCAGCAGAAAGATGCAGCCCGGCATCGAGCGGATATCGGGCAGGCGGAACTCCCTCGGGCTGGAATAGCCAAGCAAATGGCGGATCGCCCCCTGCACCGGCCCAACCGGGTGCAGAAGGTCCAGATAAGCATAGGCGACGATGTAGGTCGGCACAGCCAGCGGCAAAAGCAGCGCCCAGCCGAAAAACCGCCGCCCCGGGAAATCGCACGAGGCAACCAGCCATGCCGTTACTGTGCCAAGGGTAGCGACGATGATGCCGACCCCCAGCAGCAGGATCACCGTCTGTTGCACCGCCACCGGCAGCACATTGCTGATCAGATGCGTCCACAGTCCCGGACTGCCCTGCAGTGCAAAAAGCCCCAGCGCAAGCACAGGCAATAAAACCAGCGCGGCGACAGCTATAGCTGCCGCCTGCCAGCCTGCCCCCGCGCGATCACGGGGGCTTTGCACCAGTTCAGGGTTCATCCGGTCGGTGCCTGCAGGGTCTTAGTTGTCGAAGCCCACCGCCTCGGCCAGTTCGCTCGCAGCTTTGCGCTGACGGGCGATCTCGGTCAGATCGGTGCCATCGGCTTTCAGACCGGCCAGATCCTCGATCACCGGGCTGACCGCGACACCGGCTTTGACCGGATATTCAAAGTTCGCTTCGGCATACAGTTTCTGCGCATCGTCCGAGACCAGATATTCCAGCAGCTTGACCGCCTGATCACGGTTCGGCGCATGTTTGGCCACAGCCGCACCCGAGACGTTCACCTGAGTGCCGCCGTTTTCAAAGGTGGGCAGGATGACCTTGATCGCCTTGACCCATTCCTCTTGTTCGGGACCACCGGCGCCACTGCGCATCAGGCCAACGTAATACGAGTTCGCAATGCCGATTTCGCAAATGCCGCCCATGATGTCGCGCGCCACATCGCGGTCGCCACCGCCAGCCTTGCGGGCAAGGTTAGCCTTGACGCCTTCAAGCCAGGTTTTAGCGGCCTCTTCGCCGTGATGGACGATGTAAGAGGCGGTCAGCGCGACGTTATAGGGATGCTGGCCGGAACGGATGCAGACCTTGCCCTTCCATTCGGGCTTGGCCAGATCCTCATAGGTAAAGCTGGTCAGATCCAGATCCTTGTTGGCGTAAAGTACCCGCGCCCGCTGCGACAATGCAAACCAGTTGCCATCCTTGTCGCGCAGATTTTCGGGGATCGCGGCGCTCAGGGCCTCGGATTGCACCGGCTGGGTCAGGCCGCGATCAGCCAGATCGACCAGATTGCCGATATCGACGGTCATCAGCACATCGGCGGGCGAGGCCGCACCCTCTTGCTCGACCCGCTCGGCCATCCCGTCCTTAAGGAAGATCGTATTGACCTTGACCCCGGTCGATTCGGTGAAGGACGCCAGCAGCGGCTCGATCAGATTCGGCTCGCGCGTGGTGTAAAGGTTCAGTTCTTCAGCACTTGCAGCCATCGCCTGCGCTGCCAGCAGTGCCCCGATCAGCCCGGATAGTCCAACACGCATCACCAGTCCTCCTTGCGATTTCTCGACACGTTTACTAAACTTATTACTAAAGTAAACTATTCTCATCCGGTTACGGTCACGAAGGGGGCCCGATGAACCAGTTCGCCAGCCCTCCTGAATGGGCGAGCCAGGTGGATGTTCGGGGGCTGGCCGCGCAGGCCGCCCCGCAAGATCCCATGCTGGAGGTCGAGGCGCTTTGCCGCCGCTTTGGTGACACCCCTGCCGTTCAGGATGTCGGCTTTCGCGTCGTGCGTGGTCAGGTGACCTGTCTGCTTGGCCCTTCGGGCTGTGGCAAGTCGACGACGCTGCGTATGATCGCGGGGATCGAGCAGCCCGATTCCGGGCGCATCCGCATCGACGGCCGCCCCATGTGCGACACGGGCACCGTTCTCCCGCCCGAGCGGCGCCCGGTTGGCCTGATGTTTCAGGATTTCGCGCTGTTTCCGCATCTCGACGTCGCCGCCAATGTCGGCTTTGGCCTGCAAGGCCCGGCGGCAGACAGACGCAACCGCGTGGGTGAACTGCTGGAGCGCGTGGGTCTGTCGGGCTATGCGACGAAGTACCCTCATGAGCTTTCGGGGGGTGAACAGCAGCGCGTCGCGCTGATCCGCGCGCTGGCGCCGCGCCCTTGCCTGATGCTGATGGATGAGCCCTTTTGCAGCCTCGACAACCGGCTGCGCGACGGCGTGCGCGATGCGGCGCTGGACCTTCTTCGCGAAACCGGGACGACCGTACTGATGGTCACCCACGACCCCGAAGAGGCGATGTTGATGGGCCATCGCATTGCCGTCATGCGCAAAGGACGGCTTGTCCAGGAGGGCCCGCCGCAGGATCTTTACGACCGCCCGGCGGATCGCGGCGTTGCTGCCTTCTTTTCCGATCTTAACACACTTGCAGGACGTGTGTCAGGCGGCCGGGTTGAAACCGCACTGGGGGCATTCCCTGCCCCCGGTCTTATCGAAGGCAGCCGGGCCGAGGTTGTCATTCGCCCGCAACACCTGATCCCCTCGCATATGGACGGAGCACCGGCGCGGGTCGAGCGTGCCCGCTATCTGGGCCGCGAAAGCCTGATCGAAACGCGGCTTGAGCCCGGAGGCGCGCTGATGAAATCGCGCGTCCCCGGTCTGGTCCTGCCCGCCCAAGGCAGCCTGATCCACCTTGCCGTCCAGCACGGCGCGGCAATGGTCTTTGCCAGCAAGGACAGCTGAGCCTTATTGCGCTGCCTCACGGCAGGCCACACCGGCATCAAGCAGCGCCCGGATCTCGGGCCGGCATGAACCGCAATTGGTACCCGCGCGCAACGCCTGCCCGACCGCCTCGACCGAAGTCAGGCGGCGACTGGCGATAGCTTTGACTATACTGTTGACGCCGATACCGAAACAGGCACAGACAAGCGCCCCCTCATCCGGGCGGCCGGCTCCGGGGCGGCCAGCCAGCACCTCGGCTCCACCCTCGCAAAGCAGTGCCGTGATATGGCTTCGCGACAGGGCCACCGGCCCGGCCGCAACGAATAACGCCGCCTGCAAGCGGCCATCGCGCAGAAAGGCCAGCCGCACCTGGCCGCGTGCGCGGTCGTGCACGACCAGCGGCTCATCCTCCAGGCCAAACAGGGCCCGGGCATGGTCGGTCCAGTCCGCAGGCGGCTTTCGCCCAGCCAGTTCGGCCTGCACGCCATTGGGCAGGATCGCCCGCGCCCAATAGTCGCAGTCGGGTCGTATCTCACCGGCAGAAACGGCAAAACCGAACCAGCGCGCCGCGAACGGCCTGATCGCCACCGCCGCCGATTTCAGCGCCGGCTGGCCCGAGACCGGATCCGTCGCGCCCGGCACCAGCGCATCAACCCGGCCCGTGGGCGCGGTCTCGCCCGTCCAATGCATCGGCGCAAAAGGATGCCCCGGCGCGACGCGGTCGCTGACCAGCACGCGCAACACCGCGCTTCCATGTGCATTGGTCACCTCGGCAAGGGCTGCAGGTTGCAGGCCCAGTTGGGCAGCGTCGGTCGGATGCAGCTCAAGATAAGGTTCGGCCAGATGCCGGGACAGGCGTGGTGACAGGCCGGTGCGGGTCATCGTGTGCCAATGATCGCGCACCCTACCGGTGTTCAGCCGGAACGGATAGGCCTCACTGACCGGCTGCGGGGGGCGCGGCGTAACCGCGACCATCCGCCCGCGCCCCGAGGGCGTGTGAAAGCGCCCGTCGCCAAAGAACCGCCCGCCTTGCTTTGTGGCCGATTGTGGCCAAAGGAACGGCTCAAGCGCATCATATTGCGCCACGCTGATCTCGGCATGAGCCGAGATATCAAAATCGCTACCGAGACCCGCCGCCACGCCCGACAAGGCCGCGTATTCGGCAAAGACCTGCGCCGGGTGCTGCCAGCCAAAGGATGCGCCCCAGCCCATACGCCGCCCGACCTCGGCAAGGATGCGCCAGTCGTCCCGCGCCTGTCCGGGCGGGGTAAGAACGCGGCGCTGGCGACTGATGCGGCGTTCGGAATTTGTGACCGTGCCGTCCTTTTCACCCCAGCCGGTCGCAGGCAGGGCGACATGCGCAAACCGCATGGTGTCAGTCTGTGCCATGATGTCCGAAACAACAACAAAATCGCAGCCCGCGATGGCACGGGCGACGCGGTCAGCCTCGGGCAGGGTTACGGCGGGGTTCGTGCAGATGACCCACAGCGCCTTGATGCGCCCCTCTTCGACGGCGCGGAACATATCCACGGCCTTCAGCCCAGGGCGCTGCGCCATGCGCGGGGCGTTCCAGAAGGCACGCACCGCCTCTCGATGGTCGGGGTTCCCGATCTCAAGGTGACAGGCCAGCATATTGGCCAGCCCGCCGACCTCGCGCCCGCCCATGGCATTGGGCTGACCTGTGACGCTGAAGGGTCCCATTCCCGGCCGGCCGATCCGCCCGCTGGCCAGATGACAGTTCAGGATCGCATTCACCTTGTCGGTGCCGCTGTCGGATTGATTCACGCCCTGCGACCAGACTGTCACCACCTTGTCGCTGTGCATCCACAGATCAAAGAACTGCCGCAACTGGCTATGCGCCAGCCCCGTCACAGCAGGGGAAGTGGCTCGCGCAGCCGTCAGCGCCTCTTGGATATTTTCAAGATCGTCGGGACAAACCTCTGATCTGCGGCTGATTTCCGCAAGTAACAGGTTGAAAAGTGCGGCATCAGAACCCGGTGCGATTTGCAGATGCAGATCGGCGACATCACAGGTCGCGGTGCGGCGCGGGTCGATAACGATGACCCGCGTCCCCCGTGCTTCGCGCGCGGCCACCAGCCGCTGGTAAAGGACAGGATGGCACCAGGCGAGGTTTGAGCCGACAAGCACCACCGTATCGGCCAGCTCAAGATCCTCGTAAAGCCCGGGCACCGTGTCAGAACCAAAGGCGCGGCGATGCCCCGCAACCGCAGAAGCCATGCAAAGGCGCGAATTGGTGTCGATATTGGCCGAGCCGATATAGCCTTTCATCAGCTTGTTGGCGACATAGTAATCCTCGGTCAGAAGCTGACCCGAGACGTAGAAGGCGACCGAATCCGGGCCATGCGCAGCGATAGTTTCGCAAAAGCGGCGGGCAATGAGGTCCAGCGCCTCATCCCAGCCCGCCTCGCGGCCATGAATGCGCGGGGCACGCAGCCGGCCGCGATGGCCGGCCGTCTCGCCCAGGGCCGCGCCCTTGACGCAAAGCCGACCGCGGTTCGCCGGATGCGCGGGATCGCCCGCCACCGCAAGCCCGCCACCGCCATCAGGCGTCGCAAGCACGCCGCAACCGACGCCACAATAAGGACAGGTGGTGCGGATGGTCTGCATCGCGCGGCTCATTCAGCAGCCACCGGCAGCGGGTCGTCCCCCTCGGCCCCCCGGGCGGGCGCGGTCCGGTGATGGGTGGCGTAGATCATGGCACCGACAAAGGTCAGCCCGCCGACCAGATTGCCCAGAACCGTCGGTATCTCGTTCCAGATCAGGTAGTCGCCGATGGTGAACTGGCCGCCAAGCAACAGACCTGCCGGGAACAGGAACATGTTCACGATGGAATGTTCAAACCCCATGTAGAAAAACACAAGGATCGGCATCCACATCGCGATCACCTTGCCCGAAACGCTGGTGGACATCATCGCCGCGACCACTCCGGTCGAGACCATCCAGTTGCACATCACCGCGCGGATAAACAGCGTCAGCATCCCCGCCGCGCCATGGGCCGCATAGCCCAGCGTACGCCCTTCGCCGATATGGCCGAGCTTTTCGCCGACCGCATTCGGGGCCTCGGAAAAGCCGAATGTGACGATGATCGCCATGAAAACCGCAACCGTAAAGGCCCCGGCGAAATTGCCGCAAAAGACCAGGCCCCAGTTGCGCATCATGCCGCCCGGCGTGACGCCCGCCCGGCGGTCGATCAGCGCCAGGGGCACAAGTGTGAACACCCCGGTCAACAAGTCAAAGCCCAACAGATACAACATGCAAAACCCGACCGGAAACAGCAGCGCCCCCAGCAGCGGCTCGCCGGTGTTCACGGTCACGGTGACCGCAAAGGCCGCCGCCAGCGCAAGGATCGCACCGGCCATATAGGCGCGGATCAGCGTATCCCGGGTGGACATAAAAACCTTGGCCTCGCCCGCGTCGATCATCTTTTTGGCAAAATCGGCAGGATTTACATAGGACATGACAGACCTCCTTCAGGCAGCGTTGGAGCGAAAGACAAGTTCGGCGCTGATCAGAATGCGCCCCTGTTCGACGCGCACGGGCCAGGTGCGGACCGCACCTTCGTCGGCCCCCTGCGCCTGACCCGAGTTCATGTCGAAAACCCAGTTGTGCAGCGGACAGGTCACCCGGTCGCCATGGACGATCCCTTCGGACAGGGGGCCGCCTTTGTGTGGGCAGCGATCATCCAGCGCAAAAACGCGGTCGTCCATGGTACGAAATACCGCCACACAGCCATGAGCGGTGCGGATCACCCGCGCGCCCTGACGGGGAATGTCGTCAAGAGCTCCGATATCGACAAAGACGGTCATTCCGCGGCCTCCAGGGTCAGATCGGCAAGAGGCGCCCAGCGTGGCGTCTCGGTTGCGGTTGAATGTTCGGCCCAGGGGTCCTTGCGATAGACCGACTGGCTGATCTCGAAACGCTGCACGAGGGCATGGCGTGTGGGCAGATCCTCGATCTGGGCTTTCACCCAGTCGAGCCCGGCCTTCGCCACCCATTTGTAGGGCCGGTCCAGATAACGCGCATTCTCGCGGTATAGCTGAATAAAGGCGGTGATGATCTCGACCGCCTCATCTTCGGACGGGGTCGAGGCCAGATGCTCGGTCTCTTTCACCTCCATCCCGGCCGCGCCTGCGACGCTGATCTGATAGCCACTGTCCACGCAGACCACGCCCACATCCTTGCACGTCGCCTCGGCACAGTTGCGCGGGCAGCCAGAGACGCCCAGCTTTACCTTATGCGGCGTCCATGACCCCCAAAGCAGCTTTTCCAGCCGGATACCCAACCCGGTCGAATCCTGGGTGCCAAAGCGGCAGAACTCGCTGCCAACGCAGGTTTTGACCGTGCGCAGCCCCTTGGAATAGGCATGACCCGACACCAGCCCCGCCGCGTTCAGATCGGCCCAGATATGGGGCAGGTCCTCTTTGCGGACACCCAGCAGATCGATGCGCTGGCCGCCGGTGACCTTGACCATGGGCACGGCGAATTTCTCGGCCGCATCGGCGATGGCGCGCAGCTCGGCCGGGGTAGTGACGCCGCCCCACATACGCGGCACCACCGAATAGGTGCCGTCCTTTTGGATATTGGCGTGGTTTCTTTCATTGACGAAACGCGACTGGCGGTCGTCCTGATATTCCAGCGGCCATTCGGCCAGCAGGTAATAATTCAGCGCAGGCCGGCAAGAGTGGCAACCGCCCACGGTTTTCCAGCCCAGTTCCTGCATGACCGCTGGGATGGACTTTAGCTCCATCGAGCGGATCAGCCGCCGCACGTCCTCATGGCTGTGGTCGGTGCATTTGCACATGCCTGCCGGTGCGGAAGCGGCGAACCCGTCACCAAGAACCAGCTTCATCACCTGCTCGACCAATCCCGAACAGGTTCCGCAGGAACCCGAGGCCTTGGTGCAGGCCCGCACCGCATCAAGGGAGGTGGCACCGTTCAGCACCGCCTCGGTGATCGTGCCTTTGCAAACGCCGTTACAGCCGCAAATCTCCGCCTCAGGCGGCAAGGCTGCAACGGCCGCCATAGGGTCCAGCCTGGACCCTCCCTGAAAGGCCGGGCCAAAAATCAGCGTATCGCGCATCTCTCCGACGTCGGTGGCGTCCTTCATCAGCCCGTAAAACCAGTTCCCGTCGGCGGTATCGCCATACATCACCACGCCGATGATGCGGTTTTCCCGCAGGACCAGCCGCTTGTAGATGCCTCGTCCGGGGTCGCGGAAAACGATGTCCTCGCGCCCCTCGCCCTCGGCGAAATCGCCGGCGCTGAACAGATCGCAGCCCGTCACCTTCAGCTTGGTCGCGGTCTGGACCGGCTGAAACAGGGCCTCTTTGCCCATAAGGGTCCGGGCCAGAACCTTGGCCTGATCGTACAGCGGCGCGACAAGGCCAAAAAGCTGGCCGCGATGCTCGACACATTCGCCCAAGGCAAAGATATGAGGATCGCTGGTGCGCAGAGCGTCATCAACGACGATACCCCGTTCGACCTCAAGATGGGCATCATTGGCCAGGCGCACCTCGGGCCGGATGCCGACGGCCATGCAGACCAGATCAGCAGGATAGACGGTACCATCCTCAAGCAGCACCGCCTCGGCCCGGCCATGGCCAAGGATCGCCTTGGTCGCGCCCTTGCAGTGGACCCTGATGCCGCGCCGCTCCAGATCGCGCTGCAACAGATAGCCGGCCGCGGGGTCAAGCTGGCGCTCCATCAGGTGCCCCATCAGATGAATGACGGTAACACTCGCCCCCCGCGCGGCCATGCCCGCTGCGGCCTCAAGCCCCAGCAGCCCGCCCCCGATCACCACTGCGTCCTTGCCAGCAACCCCGGCCTCGATCATCGCGTTGGTGTCTTCCAGATCGCGATAGGTCACGACGCCAGGCAGATCATAACCCGACACCGGGATAATGAATGGCGCCGAACCTGTGGCGATCACCAGCGCGTCATACGCGGCGCTGCTGGCATTGGAGTGGACCCTGCGGTTTGCGCGGTCGATGCGCACCACAGGCTCGCCAAAGCGGCAATCGACACCATGTGCGGCGTACCAATCCGCGTCATGGGTGACGATCTGCTCATAGGTCTTTTCGCCCGACAGGACCGGGGACAGCATCAGCCGGTTGTAATTGCCGCGCGGTTCGGCGTTGAACAATGTGACCTGCCATTCGCCCGGCGCGGCCTCAAACAGATGCTCCAGCAAACGGCCCGAGGCCATGCCAGCTCCGATGACGACAAGTTTCTTCATCGCAGGACTCCTTATCTTTCAGGCGGCTTGCAGGGGCGCGCGGCCCATCTGGCGGATCGAGGCGTGCATCCACAGCGTGCAGGCTGCGACGAGCGCGAAAAGCGCGATGAAACAGCTGGACCACAGCCCGGTCTGATCGCGCAGCCAGCCAAAGAGCAGCGGCAGGACGAAACCGCCCAACCCGCCGATCATGCCGACAAGGCCGCCGACCGCGCCGACATGAGCGGGATAATAGCTGGGAATGTGCTTATAGACGGCCGCCTTGCCGAGGCTCATGAAAAAGCCAAGGACAAAGATCACGATCAGGAACACCGAAACCGGCACAGCCCCGGGCAGCGACAGGATCGCGGTCGCGGCAAGTGAGACGATAAAGGTCGCATACATCACCGACCGCGCCCCGATCCGGTCCGACAGCACGCCTCCATAGGCGCGAAAGATCGAACCGGGGATCGAATAGGCCGCGCCGATCATCCCGGCAGTCCTGATGTCGAACCCGTAAACCTGCGTCAGGTAATGCGGCAGCCACAGGGCCAGCGCCACGAAACCGCCAAAGCTGAAGAAGTAATAGGCCGAAAAGCGCCAGACCCGCATCTGGGCAAGCGGTGCGAACTCGGCCCGCAGCGAGGTTCTGCGCCCTGCCCCGGTGGCGGTGACCGGATCCTCTTTGCTAAAGATCCAGAACAGTACCGCAGTCAGCGCCAGCGCAGCAGCCCAGATCTGCGCTGTCGCCTGCCAGCCAAAGGCCAGCATGACAAAAGGCGCCACGAATTTGGTCAGTGCAGCGCCGACATTGCCGGTGCCAAAGATGCCCAGCGCCGTGCCCTGACGCCCCTTTGCATAAAAGCGTGAAACATAGGCGACGCCGACCGCGAATGACCCGCCGGCCAACCCGACGCCAAGCGCGGCAATAAGCATCTGCGGCCAGGTCGATGCCCAGGACAAAAGAAAGGTCGCAACCGCGGCTGCGAGCATGGTCAGCGTATAGACGCGCCGCCCGCCCAGCCGGTCGGTCAGTACGCCCAATGCAATCCGCACCAGCGAGCCGGTCAGGATCGGCAGCCCGATAAGCAGGCCAAACTGAGTTTCGCCGAGCAACAGCTCTTCGCGGATCTGTAACCCGATGATCGAAAAAATGGTCCAGACGGCAAAGCAGATGGTGAAGGCAAAGGTCGAGAAGCCCAACGCGCGGCAGGCCTCGGCAGGTGATGCGGGGGATGTCTGAGAGGTAAGGGCGGGCATGATGGCTCCGATGCGTTTCTGATGGCGAAGGCTGTCGGAAAGCGTGGGCCGGGCGGCAAAGGGCCGCGGCGGAACATGCGCTTTCAGGGGGGATGGATCTCCGCGCCCTTGCGGAATCCGTGCCGCATCATTGCGAGCGGGCCCATGGCGCGCCGTTGCGTCGGGCCATGAGTTCAGACTGGATCAGGGAAAACGTTGGATCAAGGATTGATGCGGCATCGCAGCATTACCTGACCGCTTCGCCCGAAAGCCGGGCAGGCAAACGAGTAGTCTGCCTGCAAAACGCTCAATCCGCGAAAGGCGGCTCAAACACCGTGCCATCAAAGAACGCATCGGCACGCAGAATCATCTGGCCTTTTTCGGCACCGACCTCGCGATCCTCGGTCAGGGCACCTTCAAGCCGGGCCGAGGCTCCGGGCAGGGCGGCCCCGGCCGCGCGCAGGTGCTGACGGTAAAGATCGGTACGGAAATGCGCCATCGCCCGCCGCATTGCGGCATCGGGCTGTAACCCATAGCGCCGCGCAATGCGCTGCGCAAAAAGCGCGGCAAGGCTTTTCCACGGAAAGGTCGCGGCACCGGCGTGAAAGGCGACAAAGCCCGGCACGTGGCGGATTTCGCCCGAAGGGGTCACCTGCAAGCGCCCGGTCAGACCGCGTTCAGCCAGTTCGGCGGGCAGGTCCAGATATTCGCGCCGCGACAGAATCTCGGCAGCGGTATCGCGGTTCTCACGCTCATCCAGCCAGCGCCCGGCACGCCAGATCGCGCGCATCAGCGCCCCCGTCATCTCGGGCTCGGCCGCGATAAAGTCCCGTCGCAGCACCAGCCCCTTTTCAGGCGGAGAGGCCCAGACAGCCGTGCCGGGCAAAAGCAGCGCCGCGACACCCCGATCCACCGCGCTGGAGGCCCATGGCTCACCAACGCAAAATGCATCGACCTCGCCCGCCGCCATGGATTCCGCCATCAGCGGGGGCGGCACGGTCACGACCTCAGGCGCCGCATCGAAACCGCAGATGCCAAGCCAGTGCTGCATCAGCTCCAGCTGGGTCGAGAAATGAAACGGCACCCCCACGCGCAGCCGCTCGGGCGCCGCGCGGCGCAGTGCCTCGCCGGCCTTGCGCGCGTCACGAAAGTCGAAGTCATGGCCCAGATCACGCATCCGCGCAGCCAAGGCAGCACTGACCGCCACCGCCTGCCCGCCCTGGGACAGAAACATCACCAGATCCAGATCCGGCAGGGCCGGACCCAGCCCCATCGCCTGCGCTACCGGCATGGGCGCCAGCATATGCGCGGCCTCGATCAGCCCCGCGCCCAGCATGTCCCGGGCCTGCGCCCATGCGCCAAGGCGCAAAAGGCTGAACTCAAGCCCCTCTTCAGCAGCAAAGCCCAATTCGGCCGCGACGATCAGCGGCGCAGCGTCGATCAGCGGCACATAGCCAAGGCGCACAGATGTCAGCCGCATGAAAGCAACCCCGCGGCAAGGACAAGCTGCTGGGCGATCTCGGCCACGCGTTTGCCCTGATCCATCGCCGTCTTGCGCAGCAGGGCATAGGCGGCCTCTTCGTCGATGCCGCGCGCCTTCATCAGTACGGCCTTGGCGCGGTCGATGACCTTGCGCTCTTCCAGCGCGGCGCGGGTCGCGGCCAGTTCCGCGCGCATACGCTGAAACATGTGAAACCGCGCAATGGCCGCATCAAGGATCGGCTTGATCCGGTCGGGGCGCAGCCCGTCCACGACATAGGCGGAAATCCCAGCCTCGACCGCAGCTCGGGTCAGATGCTCGTCCGAGCGGTCGACGAACATGGCCACCGGCCGTTCGGTCGGACCCGACGCCAGCGCCAGCTCTTCGAGCACGTCGCGTGAAGGGTTGGCAAGATCAATGAGCACGATATCTGGCCGAAACTCGGCGATGTGGCGGGCAAGGCCGGTTTCCTCCGAGATGATGCGAATGTCGTGGTCTCCGATCTCGCGCAGCCCGTCCACGATCGGGGCGGCACGTTCCGGGTCGGGCTCGATGACCACGATCGAAAGACGCTTGTCCATCTGGTTCCTGCTCTCTTTCGTCCCAGCAGGTGCCAGCTTGGCGGCGCACCCGCAACGCATCGCGCCCTTGCCGCGCGCGCCATCCGTCATCTGCGCAAGGACCGGGCAGATATTCCGCCCGCCGCCCGCATCCCGGGCAGAACACGGGTTCCGCCGGGGCGCGAACATTGCAATGCCGCCTGACCGGGCAAGTGCGACACGGGGTTGCCTGCCATCAGGGCGCGCCCGGTTTTCTGCCGCCCCCGGCACGGTTCGCGCTGGTTCTGCGCCGCCGCGAGGCCGTTAGCTTGGCGCAGTTCCCTTCGTCCTTATCCGGAGAACGTCCGCATGAAACTCCCATCCCTTACCGCATCGCTGCTTTCCGCTTTGATCGGCACGGCTGCGCTGGCCGAGGACACATCCGAGCCGATCAAGGTCGGCATCCTGCATTCGCTGTCGGGCACGATGGCGATTTCCGAGACCACGCTTAAAGACGCCATGCTGATGCTGATCGAGCAGCAAAATGCCAGGGGCGGCGTCCTTGGCCGCAAGCTGGAACCAGTGGTGGTCGACCCGGCCTCGGACTGGCCGCTTTTTGCTGAAAAGGCGCGCGAGCTGATCGCGGGTGATCAGGTGGCCGCTGTCTTTGGCTGCTGGACCAGCGTGTCACGCAAATCGGTGCTGCCGGTGTTTCGCGAACTCGACAGCATCCTGTTCTATCCCGTCCAATACGAGGGCGAGGAATCCGAGCGTAACGTCTTTTACACTGGCGCGGCACCAAACCAGCAGGCGATCCCCGCAGTCGAATATCTGATGGATCAGGGGGTCGAACGTTGGGTGCTGGCCGGCACCGACTATGTCTATCCACGGACCACGAACAAGATCCTTGAGCAATTTCTTAAGGACAGGGGCGTCGCGGATGAGGATATCCTGATCAACTACACGCCCTTTGGTCAGTCCGACTGGCAGACGATCGTTTCGGACATCAAGGCCTTTGGCAGCACTGGCAAGAAAACGGCAGTCGTCTCGACCATCAACGGCGATGCGAACGTGCCTTTCTATAAGGAACTTGCCAATCAGGGCATCACCGCCGAACAGATCCCCGTCGTCGCCTTTTCCGTCGGCGAGGAAGAGCTGGCGGGCATCGACACCGCGCCGCTGGTCGGTCACATGGCCGCATGGAACTATTTCCAAAGCGTGGACGACCCTGCGAATTACGAATTCATCGACGCCTGGCACAAGTTCACCGGCAGCGACAAACGCGTGACCAACGACCCGATGGAGGCCCATTACATCGGCTTTAACATGTGGGTGAAGGCGGTCGAAAAAGCCGGCACCACCGACCCCGACAAGGTCATCGACGCCATGGTCGGCATCGAGGTTCCGAACCTTACGGGTGGCAAGGCCATCATGGGCAAGGATCACCACATCACCAAGCCGGTCATGGTGGGCGAGATCAATGCCGAGGGCCAGTTCGACATCGTCTGGGAAAGCGAAGGCGAGGTTCCCGGCGACGCCTGGTCCGATTACCTGCCCGGCTCAAAGGATCTGATCGCCGATTGGACCGATCCGATCCGCTGCGGCAATTACAACACCACGACCAAGACCTGCGGCGGCGCCGAAACCACCGCATCGAACTGATCCCATCCATGAAGAAAGACCGCGCGCCGCACCCTTGTAGTGCCGCGCGCGGGCCAGGCGAGGGACCATATGCGACTGATCCGGCTGATCCTGCTTTGCCTTATCATGCCCGCCGCAGCGCTGGCGCAAAGCTTTGAGGAAATCGCCAGAGCCCTGCCCGAGGGCAGCTATGACGACCGCGCGGACCGTGTCTCGGCACTGGCCAGCAGCGGCGATCCCCGGGCCGAGGCGCTGTTGACCGCACTGGTCGGCGGCGATCTGGCAGTGCTGAAATCCGACGGCCGGTTGGTAATCGTCACCGATGGCAGCGCCACAGATGCGCTGAGCGGCGATCCCGCAGGCTCGGTCACCCGCCGGGATGTGACCCCGGTGCGGGTGAACAACAACCTGCGTGGCCATGTTCGTGCCGCCTTGGGAACGCTGGGTCTTGTCGCCGAAAGCCCCGCCGCCCGCACCCGCGCCGCCGCGCAGGTCGAGGCCGCGCCCGATCCCGCGCAGCTATCCGCATTGGAGGCTGCACTATCGCGGGAAACCGACACAAAAGCCCGCGACGCGCTGGAAATTGCGCGGGCATCAGTGCTGCTTGTCGCGCCCGATGCCACACCCGACGAACGGGCCGAGGCCCTTGCCCTGATCGCCGAGCGGCGTGGCGCGGCGGCGCAAGGTCGGATCCGCCCGCTGCTCTCTGATCCGGCGCTAAAGGATGCAGCCCGGACGGCGCTTGCAGATATCGAACGCGCCGAGGCACTGCGTGGATGGGGGTTGACGCTTTGGCAGGGGTTGTCGCTCGGCTCGGTTCTGCTGCTTGCGGCCATCGGCCTGTCGATCACCTTTGGCGTCTGCGGCGTCATCAATATGGCGCATGGCGAACTGGTGATGCTTGGCGCCTATACGACCTTCATGGTCCAAGAGGTCATCCGCACCCACGCGCCGGGGCTTTTTGACTGGTCGCTGGCGATTGCCCTGCCGCTTGCCTTTCTTGTCACTGCCGCCATCGGCATCGCGGTTGAGCGTGGCATCGTACGCAGGCTTTACGGCCGGCCGCTTGAAACTCTGCTTGCCACATGGGGCGTCAGCCTGATCCTGCAACAGGCGGTCCGCTCGATCTTTGGGCCAAACAACCGGCAGGTCGGCAACCCCTCCTGGATGTCGGGCAGTGTCGAGGTGCTGGGCCTGTCGCTGACCTGGAATCGCATCTGGATCATGTTGTTCGCGCTGGCCGTCTTTGGCTTTCTGATGCTGGTGCTGCGCCGCACCGCACTGGGGTTGCAGATGCGTGCCGTCACCCAGAACCGCGCCATGGCGGCGGAAATGGGCATCCGCACCGGCCGCGTCGATGCGCTGACCTTTGGTCTTGGTGCCGGGATCGCCGGGCTGGCGGGGGTGGCGCTTAGCCAGATCGACAACGTCTCACCGAACCTAGGTCAGGGTTATATCGTCGACAGCTTCATGGTTGTGGTCTTTGGTGGGGCAGGCTCACTTTGGGGCACGCTGGCCGGGGCGTTCACGCTGGGCATCGTGAACAAGCTGGCTGAGCCTTTGGCCGGGGCGATGCTCGCCAAGGTGATGATCCTGATCTTTATCATCCTGTTCATCCAGAAACGCCCGCGTGGTCTGTTCCCGACCCGTGGCCGGGCGGTGGAGGGCTGACATGCGCCTGATCGACCGCAACATGACCGTCTTTCTAGGCGGGCTTTTCATCCTTACCGTGGCGATCCCGCTGATGCAGGGCAATATCCTGCCCGGCTATGCTATTCAGCTTGCGGGGAAATACCTTTGCTACGCGCTGCTTGCCGTGGCGCTGGACCTGGTCTGGGGCTATGCTGGCATCCTGTCGCTGGGACATGGTGCATTCTTCGCGCTTGGCGCCTATGTCATGGGCATGCATCTGATGCGCGAGATCGGCGCGCGCGGCGTCTATGCCAATCCCGAACTGCCCGATTTCATGGTCTTTCTGAACTGGGACAGCCTGCCATGGTACTGGCTCGCCTCGGGCAGTTTTGCTGCAACGCTGGCGCTGATCCTGCTCGTGCCGGGCTGCCTGGCCTTTGTCTTTGGCTGGTTCGCCTTTCGGGCACGGGTCAGCGGAGTTTATCTGTCGATCATCACGCAGGCGATGACCTATGCGCTGATGCTGGCGTTTTTCCGCAACGAGATGGGTTTTGGCGGCAATAACGGCCTGACCGACTTCAAGGACCTGCTGGGAGTATCGCTGTCCTCGCCGGAAATGCGACTTGTGCTATTTATCGCTTCGGCGCTGGCGCTGGCGGGCGGGCTGCTGCTTGCCCGGGCGATCACGGCAAGTCACCTTGGCCGGGTGCTGGTCGCAATCCGCGATGCCGAGAGCCGAACCCGCTTTCTTGGCTACCGGGTCGAGCATTACAAACTGTTCGTCTGGACCGTCTCGGCCATGATGGCGGGGGTGGCGGGCGCGCTTTACGTTCCTCAGGTCGGGATCGTGAACCCGGGGGAATTCGCACCCGCAAACTCGATTGAAGTGGTGATCTGGGTGGCGCTTGGCGGCCGGGGCACGCTGGCCGGAGCCGCACTTGGCGCAATCATGGTTGCGCTGACGCGCACATTGCTGACCGGCTGGCTGCCCGACGCGTGGCTGTATGCGCTGGGGGCACTGTTCATCCTCGTCACGCTATATCTGCCCAAGGGGATCGTCGGCGCGCTTGGGGATCTGCGCCCTGCCCGCAAGCAGTCAAAGGAGGTTCCGGCATGACCATTCTCAACATCGACAGCGTATCGAAAAGCTTTGACGGTTTCAGGGCAATCAACGATCTGAACCTTGCCATCGACAAGGGAGAGCTGCGCGCCATCATTGGCCCGAACGGCGCAGGCAAGACCACGATGATGGACCTGATTACCGGTCGTATCCGGCCTGACCGCGGCACGCTGTTCTTTGACACCACCCATGATCTGACGCGACTGGACGAAGCAGGCACCGCCCGGCTGGGCATCGGCCGCAAGTTCCAAAAGCCAACGGTCATCGAAAGCCTGACCGTGGCCGAAAATATCGACCTGGCCCTGGCTGGACCCCGCGACGTCTGGTCGGCCCTGCGTGGCCCACATGGCAAGTCAGCGGCGAAAGAGCGTGCCCGGCTGCTTGATCTGGTGCGCCTGCCTGACCCTGACCTGCTTGCCGGTGCGCTGAGCCACGGCCAGAAACAATGGCTGGAAATCGCGATGTTGCTTGCGCAAAAACCGCGCCTTTTGCTGGTGGATGAGCCCGCCGCCGGCATGACCGACGCCGAGACGATGCGCACCGCAGAGCTGTTGCGCAGCCTTGCGGGCGAGCATTCGATCGTGGTGGTCGAACATGACATGGATTTCGTCCGCGCGCTCGATTGCCGCGTCACGGTCCTGCATCAGGGTCATGTGCTGGCCGAGGGGCCGCTTGACCATGTTTCCCGCAATCCCGAGGTAATCGATGTCTATCTTGGCCGCTGACGCGCTGGTCGTCGAAAATGTCAGCCTGCATTACGGCGCGGCGCAGGCGCTGCGCGGGGTCTCGCTACAGGCACCGGTCGGGCAGGTCACGGCGGTCATGGGCCGCAACGGCGTTGGCAAGACCAGCCTGATGCGGGCCATCACCGGACGCGAAAAGGTCTCGGCCGGACGGATATCGCTTGCCGGCCGCGACCTGACCCATCTGCCGCCCCACGCGCGGGCGCGGGCGGGTGTTGCCTCATGTCCGCAGGGGCGCGAGATATTTCCCTTGCTGACCGTGCGCGAGAATCTTGAGACCGGCTTTGCAGGCCTGCCCCGCGCCGAGCGTCACGTCCCGCCCGAGGTCGATGAACTGTTTCCGATACTGGGTGAGATGGCGCAGCGGCGCGGCGGCGACCTGTCAGGCGGACAACAGCAACAGCTTGCCATCGGCCGGGCGCTGGTGACACGGCCAAAACTATTGGTCCTCGACGAGCCGACCGAAGGCATCCAGCCTTCGGTCATCAAGGACATCGGCCGCGCCATCCGCTATCTGCGCGATCAGGGCCGCATGGCTATCGTACTGGTCGAGCAATATGTCGACTTCGCGCTGGAACTTGCGGACCGCATCATCGTCCTGGATCGTGGCACGGTAGTGATGCAGGGCGAAGCCGCTGCCATGGACCATGACGCCCTGCGCCGTGCGATTGCGGTCTAGCCATCTTGAGCCTGCCCCGGCTTTGGCTAATCTGGCCACGGCAGTGAACAGAGGACGCCATGGCCGAGATCATCCTGCTGACCGGCAAGGCCGCGCCGCTGCCGGGCAGCGATCAGTCGAGCGGTATCGACAAGCACCCGGTTGACCACCCGCTGGCGCTGGGACCGGAGGGCTTTGCGGGCGATGAACAGGCCGACCGGCGCGTGCATGGCGGGCCGGAAAAGGCTGTGCATCATTATCCGTTCGATCACTATGCGGCCTGGCGGGATGAACTGGCCTCTCTGGCGCCCTCGGGGCAGCCGGGGGTTTCGCACCCCCGGACCCCCGCGGGATATTTGGACACGAAAGAAGCTTTTAGGTTGCTGGAGACCGCGGGGGCCTTTGGCGAGAATATCTCGACCCTTGGGCTGGATGAGGGAAAGGTGGCGGTCGGTGACATCTTTCGTCTGGGGTCGGCCCTTGTTCAGGTCAGTCAGGGACGGCAGCCCTGCTGGAAGCTGAACCACCGGTTCGGGGTCGGGGACATGGCCCGCCGCGTCCAGCAAAGCGGGCGCACCGGCTGGTATTACCGTGTCCTGCAACCAGGCACCGTCGCGCCGGGCGACCGGCTGGAGCTGATTGACCGCGTCGCGCCCGATTGGACCCTGCGCCGGCTTTGGCATGCGCTTTATGTGGACCGGCTGAACATGACCGAGTTGCAGGGCATTGCCGCGCTGGAGGTTCTGGCCGAAGGCTGGCGGCGCTATGCCATGCGCCGGCTGGAAAGCGGCCGGGTCGAGGACTGGACGAAGCGACTGGAGGGAAGCCCATGATCCGCCCGCTTGTGATCTCAATTCAGAGCCAGGTGGTTCTGGGCCATGTCGGCAATTCGGCAGCAGTGTTTCCGATGCTTGCCGCCGGACTGGAGGTGACGCCGATCCCGACAGTGATCTTTTCGAATACCCCCGACTACCCAAGTCTGCGCGGCAGACCACTGCCCGGCGATTTCTTTGCCGAGCTGTTGCAGGGGGCCTGGGATCGCGGTTTGCCCGAACGGGCGGATTTCGTGCTGACCGGCTATATCGGCTCAATCGAGGTGGCGCGGCTGATCGCTGATTTCGTCGCCAAAGCCAAAGCGGTCAACCCGCGCCTGCGCTATTACTGCGATCCGGTTCTGGGCGATGAGCAGCCGGGGCTGTATGTGCCCAAAGAGATCGCGGACATCTTTCGCGACCGGCTGTTGCCTATGGCCGATATCGCCTCGCCCAATCCGTTCGAGATTGCATGGCTGACCGGGCAGCCTATCGCAGAGCTGGCGGATGTCCATCACGCAGCAGAGGCGCTGCACATGGCGCCTGAGGCACAGCTGATCGTCACCGGCTGCAAGCTGCGCGAGACCGCGCCCGGTATGCTGGAAAGCGTCATTCGCGGCCCTGACGGGCTGACACGCCATCCGACGCCCCACCTGCCCGTGGCCATGGCCGGGACCGGAGATCTGTTCGCCGGGCTGATCACTGCCGCGCTTGGGCAAGGCCGCAGTCTTGCCCAAGCGGTCGAGTTTGCGCAGGTCCAGACTTCGCGCGCACTGGCACGGGCAGCCGAACTGGGCACCAAAGAGGTCGTGCTGTCGGACCCAGAGTTCCGCGCCGCCCTGCTGAGGGCCTGACCCGCGCTCCGCCTATCATTACAGTTGCGTTTTCATCTCATTTCTGAATCACTGGGCTACCATGATTTGAATGGGGTCATGGATGTCGGGATTAGCTGTCGAGGAAACGCTTGAGCTGTGGGCTTCGTCGCTTCGGGACGTGAAGTTGCGGATGCGGGTGCTGTTCACGCAGGAACGGGTTGCGGTATCGGCAGGGCAGTTTCTCGATGGCCTGCTGGGAGACGAACGGCGCAAGACCGGATGGATGCGGGCAGACGCCGCTGGCGACAAGGGTCCCTGGCGGCAGCAGGCGATCCTCGGTCGGGTGCACTGGGATGCCGATGCCTTGCGCAACATCGTGCGCGACTATGCGCTGGAAACGCTGGCCGATCC